>NZ_LIQT01000031.1 GCF_001418415.1 Streptomyces hirsutus | reverse complement strand
AGTCCCGCCACCGCAAGAAGCGGCCGGCGCCCCTCGCGATCGGCCTTTGGAAACGGCAGACCTAAGCGTCCGGAAGCTACCCCGCGTTAGTGGTCCTGGAGGCGCTGGGCGAGGCGGACCAGCTGTGCAAAGCCCGCACCGTCGAGTACTCCCCCGGCGACGTCATCCTCTGCACCCGCGAGGCCGACCCCCTACGACCTCGAGGGCTACGACCCGCTGAGCGAGGTGGAATCGGAGGGCTGGCACACGTGCAACTGGCGTACCTGGATTGATGACCGGCCCTACAACTACCCGCACACGGCTGCCTGAGATTCTGCGAGAACATCCAAAAAAGAGGAGGCAAAAGAATGTCTGGGATTCAGCTCAAGGAACATCAGGTGGCCCAGAAGGCGAGTTTCCGGAAGTGGGTAGGATTCCCTGCAAGATCATCTATGCCCCCGGAGGGGGCACGGGACACGGCGCTCGGTCCGCGCTCGCGCCGGACGCCGTCCGCGGCTCCATGGCCCATTCCGGGTGCGGCCGCACAGTCGTGCGGGAAGTCCTACGGCAGGAGGCCGTCCACCTCCGTGAACACGGTGTGGGCGATCACCATGAAGCCCACGCACACGGCGATGACCACACCGAGGAAGGCGAGCACGCAACCCGTCCCCGCGGCGAGCTTCCCGCGGGCCGGGGCGTGCGCCGTGGCATGCTCCGGGCTGTCGGCGAGGTAGTACACGGTGACGTGGTCGCCCACGACGACCGTCGACGGGCCGTTCGCCTCGTCGAAGCGAATGACGCGCCCCTCTCGGGTCGTGAACTCGTAGACGTGGTGCAGGGTGGTGTCCACGCCGGTGTCCCCCGCGCCGCCTCTGGTCCTGGTGTAGGTCCGCAGACATCTCCCCTCGGCCGTGAGGCCGTGGTTCCAGGCGCCGCTGACCTGCCTGCTGCGGCTGATGGTCCTGGCGGCCATGACGGACATACCGACGATCACGATGACAGGTATGACGTAGAAAAACGCTTCCATCAGTTCCCCCACCGCTCCCGTCCGCGCCGGGGACGACCGGCACGGTGGGCGCCTGGCCACAGCGCCCGCAGAAGTGTCACACGGAAGATCCCCGAACCATGACGGGGAGATGCGATCCCTCGGCTTCATGCCGGCAGACCACCCGGGGATCTATCACCTCATGACAGTGAAACCCGATGCCCGTGTCATCCCCGTATGAGCGACGGACCGTCACAGCCCGCATGCCTGCACGGTGGCCAGCAGGAAAACGGCCGGCAGCGGCCGACGGTGACTGCCGGCCACCGGCACTGACACGAAGCCGACACATCACGCGAGGCGCAGACGCCTCGGTGGACACACCCCAGGCGCCGCTGACCGGCGAAAGGGAATGGGGGGGCTGATCGGCGTGCAGACGGCCGGGCAACGCCGCCGCCTCTTCCCCTCCTCACGCCCCAGAACGGCACCGAACTCGTCGCCTGAGCCGAAGCCATTCGCCTCCGCCTGGCCCGCTGACCAGTACACATACCGAGACGTGATACCGATCGGCACCACCATGACCTGGCGGTTCATCAACAACGTCAGTGCTCTACCGGCGACCGGTGTCAGCGGCACAACACCGGCCGTCACCCTCTCGACCAGGGCCGACACCACCCCGGATCACTGACACATCAACGCCGAAACCACACCGACAAACCGACGCAGATCATCAAGAGCCCGGTTGTCGAGATTGCGCCATCTCGACGGCGGAAGCTAGTCGTCCGTTCGTGAGCCGATGAAAATGGCACGATGAACCTACTCGTCCGCCTGCGGGTCCTGACCTGCCTGGGATGCATCATCCTGCTGTCCGGTTGTGCCGTGAACAGCACCCCGAGCCCGGACCGCCGCTCCTCTGCCGCTCCCGGCCCCACGGCCACTACCACCGTCGCTCCCGATGCCGCGGTCCAGCTGGCTGAGCGCTACCGCCGGTCCGGTGGGACAAAAGACGTGTATGGGATTGAGCGGAGTTCCGGTCCGGACGACGTGCCCATGTTGACCGTGTGGACGCACAACCCGGACGAAGACGCAAAATCGTTCGATAGCCTCAAAGTGTCGATCACCGGATACTTGGAGCGTAAAGAGCGGCTGTCACTGGAACGGGGCTATCTGATGGACGTCTTCGGTCCGGATGGTTCGCTGCAGCACCGCCTCGACGCCCGCCGGTAACCCCCGGACTCGACGCCGCGCTTCGGACCGGACCGGCGGACCAGTTGTGCGATGCCGGACTCCGCTGCGAGGCACACAACTCAACTCGCCAGATCGAGCGTCAACTCAAGCACTCAGCCAGGCGCTGTCACGTTGTTGGGTGTGCGAGTGTCTGATGGCGCGTCGGGGCGTGGTGGGCTTGCGCTTCGGGCCTGGGGTCAGGCCGTGGTGGGCCGGCCGGCAGCGCCGGTGATCTGGTCCCAGATCACGAAGCGGACGGTCATCTCGGCGCGGTGGTCGGAGGCTGTCATCCGGTGGCGGTGAGGGCGGAAGCGGGGTGAGATGCCGCTGAACGCGGCCAGGAACTGCCGGGCCCCGCCGACGGAGCGGAAGCCTTTCATCGCGCGTTCACGCTGCCGGGTGGGCCGGTGGCTCTTCTCGGCCCGGTTGTTCAGGCCCTTGTGCGAGCGGTGCTCAACGGAGGGCATGACCTCACGGTGGGCGGCGCGTAGGAGCGGAGCTTGTCCGTGACGATCATCCTCGGCACGGCCCCGATTCCTTTGAGGAGCCGACGGAAGAAGCGCCTGGCCGCGGCCTTGTTGCGCCGGTGCTGGACGAGGATGTCCAGCACGTTGCCGTCCTGGTCGACCGCGCGCCAGAGGTACTTCTGCTCGCCGTTGATCGTGATGAAGACCTCGTCCAAGTGCCACGTGTCGCCGGGGCGGGGACGTCGGCGGCGCAGGCCGTTGGCGCAGCCCTGGCCGAACTTCGCGCACCAGCGCCGGACGGTCTCGTGGGAGACGAGCACGCCGCGCTCGCGCATCGGCTCCCCGGCCTCGCGGAACGACAGCGGGAAGCGGGAGTACAGCCACACGCAGTGGGAGATGGTCCCCACCGGGCACCGGTGGCCCCTGTACGGCGGCGGCGTGGACGACCGAGCGAACCCCTCCCCGGCACGACCACCTCCAAGATCATCCCAGGCCGGTCAGCCAACGTGACAACGCCTCGGGGACAGCTCCCGCCCCTCGCACAGGAGCACCCGGCACCCACAACCGACCTGACCGCGCACCGAGTCCTCCACCACCGAGCACTCGGCGACGTCATAAACGAGCACCGATACACCGCCTGATCAGCGGCGACGAGTTTCCGAACGGCACAGGATCAGGCGGTGGCCAGCGAGATCTCGGTCGACTTGATGAGGGCGACCACGGCGGCGCCTGTGGTCAGGCCCAGATCCACGACGGCGTCCTTGGTGATCGCGGCGGTCAGCGACGCTCCTGGGATGGTCACCTTCACGGTGGCCATGGCGCCTCCGACGGTGATCTCGGCGATTGTGCCGGGGAGCTGATTGCGGATGCTGAGCCCCTGCACGGGGCTGCGGCCGGTGGCGAGGGAGATCTCGGTGGACTTCGCCAGTGCGCGCACGGCGGAGCCCTCTGCAATGCCCAGCTCCCTGACCGCGTCGAGCGTGATGGCGGCTGTGATTTCTTGTCCGCCCTCCAGCCGCACCTTCACGGCGGCCATGGCCTCGCCTTCCGCCACGGATACGACGGTGCCCGGGAGCTGATTGCGGATACTGAGGCCCATGACAGTGCTCCCTCGGGGGTGGAGGTCCCTGGTGCTGTGTGCACTGTAGGCGTGCTGAGCAGGGCCGTTCGGTCAACGCGCCGCAGATACCAGGGCAGGGGGCGGTATTGTGCGGCAGATCCGGGAGGAAGCGGGAGATACAGTCCTACACCATCGGTCAGACGGCGCGGCTGCTGGGCGTGAGCGCCGACACCGCACGCCGCTGGGCTGACGCCGGCCGGGTGGCGCCCCACTGCGACGACAGAGGCCGCCGAGTCATCGACGGCCGGAATCCGGCTGCCTTCTGCGTGGAGCTCGCGCGGTCCGGCAGCGCGGGTGAGGAGGGCGTCTCCTATGCCTCTGCTGCCTCTGCCCGTAACGCGTTTGCGGACATTGTCACCGGCGCGATCCAGGGCAGCATGGCAGGGCTCTGCGCCCTGCATGCGGCCGTCAGGCGGAGTCTGGGTGCGCCTTCCGAAGGAGGTACACCGGCAGGTCGTTCCGTTACGGCCAATCCCGCCGACTGTGGCTCGTTCGCTTCCTCGCCCCTAGAGGAAACGGTCTTCCGATGGGCCGTGCGAACGATGACTTCGTGGTCACCAGTACGTAGATCATCTTCGCCTCAGTTGAGCCAATATAGAGATCGTCAATGACGTGCGACACGCGACACGCCACGGACTCTCATGCTCTCCCCACGCGATAGGGCAAGGTCACCGGCACCGCCCCAGTTGATGCTGTTCGAATGGCGGCAGAGACGCCGAAATTGATCTTGGTCTGAGGGGTAGGGTGCAGGCTCCCCAGCATCGCCCACGGAGGTTCCCGTCCGGTGGCTGACAGCTTTGTTCATCTGCACAATCACACTGAGTACTCGATGCTCGACGGCGCGCAGAAGCTGAAGCCGATGTTCGCTGAAGTCGACCGCCAGGGCATGCCGGCCGTCGCCATGAGCGACCACGGCAACATGTTCGGTGCGTACGAGTTCCAGCAGGTGGCCAAGGGCTTCGAGAACGTCAGGCCGATCATCGGGATCGAGGCGTACGTCGCTCCCTCCTCGCGCAGGAACCGCCGGCAGGAGTTCTGGGGCCCCGGCGGGCAGCGCGCCATGTCGGACGACGGGGAGGGCTCGAAGGACGTCAGTGGTGGCGGACGCTTCACTCACATGACCATGTGGGCGACCGGGGTGCAGGGTTTGCGAAACCTCTTTTACCTGTCCACCGAGGCCTCCTACACGGGCCAGTTCCCGGCGGGCAAGCCTCGCATGGACATGGAGCTGATTGCCGAGCATGCCGACGGCATCATCGCGACGACCGGATGCCCGTCCGGCGCGATCCAGACCCGGCTCCGTCTGAAACAGTACGACGAGGCCCGCGCGGTCGCCGCCGCCTACCAGGAAATCTTCGGGAAGGAAAACTACTTCCTGGAACTGATGGACCATGGCCTGTCCATCGAGCAGCAGGTACGGGACGGACTGTTGCGCCTGGCCAAGGAGCTGAACATCCCGCTCCTGGCCACCAACGACGCGCACTATGTCCACGAGAGCCAGGCCGACGCGCACGATAACCTGCTGTGCATCGGTGTCGGCAAGAACAAGGCCGACGAGAAGCGGTTCCGCTTCAATGGCAGCGGCTACTACCTGAAGACCGCGTCTGAGATGCGGGAGCTGTTCTCCGGGTTGCCCGAGGCCTGTGACAACACGCTGCTGATTGCTGAGCGGATCGGGTCGTACGACGAGGTCTTCGACAACATCGACGAGATGCCGCAGTTCCCCGACGTCCCGAAAGGGGAGACACAGGAGTCCTGGCTGCGCAAGGACGTCCTGAAGGGCCTCGCCATGCGCTACGGCGACCCGATCCCCGCCGAAGTCATGGAACGCTTCGAGACCGAGATGTCGATCATCGGACCGATGGGCTTCTCCTCGTACTTCCTCGTGGTCGCCGACATCTGCAAGTACGCCCGCGACAATGGCGTCCCCGTCGGCCCGGGCCGTGGCTCGGCCACCGGCTCGATCGTCGCCTACGCGACCCGCATCACCGAGCTGTGCCCCCTGGAACACGGCCTGCTGTTCGAGCGGTTCCTCAACCCCGAGCGCATCAACCCGCCGGACGTCGACCTCGACTTCGACGACCGCCAGCGCGACAAGATGGTCCGCTACGTCACCGAGAAGTACGGCGACGAGTACACCGCCATGGTGAACACGTTCGGCAAGATCAAGGCCAAGAACGCGATCAAGGACAGCTCACGCATCCTCGGCTACCCCTTCAGCCACGGTGAGCGGATCACCAAGGCGCTGCCGCCGGACATCATGGGAAAGTCAATCCCGCTGGACGGGATCTTCGACCCCGAGCACCCGCGCTACGGCGAGGCCGGTGAGATCCGGACGATGTACGAGAACGAGCCGGACGTCAAGACGGTCATCGACACCGCCAAGGGCGTCGAGGGCCTGACCCGCGGCACCGGCGTGCACGCGGCCGCAGTCATCCTGTCCAAGACCAAGCTGACCGACCGCATCCCGCTGCACATGCGCGCCTCCGACGGTGTAAAGATCACCGGCTTCGACTATCCCAGTTGCGAGAACATGGGGCTGGTCAAGATGGACTTCCTGGGGCTGCGGAACCTGGGCGTCATCGACCACGCCATCCAGAACATTCGCGAGAACCGCGGCGTCAAACTCGCCACCGTCGACCCGCTGGACGGAGACACCAGCACCGTCGTCATCCCCCTCGACGACAAGAAGACCTTCGAACTCCTGGGCCGAGGCGACACCTTCGGCGTGTTCCAGCTCGACGGCGGCGGCATGCGCGCGCTGCTCAAGCTGATGGAACCGACCCGATTCGAAGACATCGCCGCCGCCCTCGCCCTCTACCGGCCCGGCCCGATGGCCGCCAACGCGCACACCAACTACGCGCTGCGGCAGAACGGCAAGCAGAACCCGGACCCGATCCACCCCGAGCTCAAGGAAGTCCTCGAACCCATCCTGGGCTCCACTCACCACCTGCTCATCTTCCAAGAGCAGATCATGGCCATCGCCCGGACCCTGGCCGGCTACACCCTCGGCGGCGCCGACATGCTGCGCCGCGCCATGGGCAAGAAGAAGCCCGAGGTCCTGGCCGCCGAGTGGCAGAAATTCCACGACGGCATGGCCGGCAACGACTACTCGGAAGAGGCCATCAAGGCCATCTGGGACGTCATGCTCCCGTTCTCCGGCTACGCCTTCAACAAGTCCCACACCGCCGGATACGGTCTCGTCTCCTACTGGACCGCCTACCTCAAGGCCAACTACCCGGCCGAGTACATGGCCGCACTGCTGACCTCCGTCGGCGACGACAAGGACAAGGCCGGCATCTACCTGGCCGACGCCCGCAAGCTCGGCGTCACCGTCCTCCCCCCGGACGTCAACGAGTCCGTCGCCGAGTTCACAGCCATCGGCGACGACGTCCGCTTCGGCCTCCGGTCCGTGCGCAACGTCGGCGACAACGTCATCGAAACGATCGTCTCCGCCAGAAAGTCCAAGGGGAAGTTCGCCTCGTTCGCCGACTTCCTCGACAAGGCCGATCTGCCTGCCCTCAACAAGCGGGCCATCGAATCACTCATCAAGGCCGGCGCCTTCGACTCGCTCGGCCACACCCGCAGGGGCCTGTGCGCCGCGCACGAGATGGCCATCGACGCCGTCGTGCCGCTGAAGAAGGCCGCAGCCTACGGACAGGACGACCTCTTCGCCGGGCTGGGAGGCGACAGCAACGGAGCCGAGTCCGACTTCGGACTCGACATAAAGATCGACGACAGCGAGTGGCCGCGCAAGCAGCTTCTGTCCACCGAGCGGGAGATGCTCGGCATGTACGTCTCCGCCCACCCCCTGGACGGCACCGAACACATCCTCGCCGCCAGCCGGGACACCACCATCCCTGATTTGCTGGCCTCCGGACGGACAGAAGGCGTTGTGCGCCTCTCCGGGCTGATCACCAGCGTCCAGAACAAGGTGACCAAGCAGGGCAACGCGTGGGCGATCGTCAACCTCGCCGACCGGGACGGCACCATTGAGGTGCTGTTCTTCCCTGCCGTTTACCAGCTCGTCCTGGGTGCGCTGGTGGAGGACAGCGTCGTGTCCGTTCAGGGACGTATCAACGACCGGGACGGCACCATCAGCATCTTCGGACAGGAACTCCAGGTGCTCGACGTGACGGCCGCCGAGCGCAGCGGAGCGGCGCCGGTACAGCTGACCTTCCCCTACCACCGCATCAACGAGCCGACGGTGAAGGAACTCAAGCGCATTATGGTCGCCCACCCGGGCGAGAATCCGGTGCACCTCTCAGTACGCGGCCCGCAGAAGACGACCGTCTACCTGCTCCAATCCATGGTGAACGCGGCCACGATCGCCTCCGACATCAAGGGCTCCTTCGGTCAGGAAACGTGGCAGGGCGTCACATGACCGGTGGCACGGAGACTACCGTCCAGATCGATGAGGTACCGCCGTGCACGCGCTGTAGTGGCGAAGCGCTGCTACGTGTCAAATTCGGACACTCCTGGACGAACGTCGGCGAGGGCCTGGTCGAAGGGGTCCGCGAGGCGGAGTTATGCCCGGCCTGTGACCGCGGCGAGGTGCCGGCGGCTGAGCTGCTGGCACTCTTCCCAGTCGACGAGCGACTCGATGTCGCGAACTGCACCGCGTTCGGCGGCCTCGTGGCCACCTGGGTGGAGGCCGTGCGACAGCGCAGAGTCGACATGGACCTCATGAACGAGGACACGAGCGGTGGCGGCGCGGCGGACTGTGACGTGATCACGAAGAGGGCGTGCGTCAGACATCCCGCGCATGCCCCATCTGCTTCGGTCAACGGCGACGTTGCTACGGAGAATGGAGAGCCGGCTGCGGCAGCGAGCGCATCCCTGAGTGATTTCCGGCCGAGCCTCCCCGCGGACAGAGCGAAATGAAGTGGCGTTGGTGATGCCCTGTTGCTTGGATGCCCGGTGTGACGGCATTGTCACGTTGGCTGACCGGCCTGGGATGATCTTGGAGGTGGTCGTGCCGGGGAGGGGTTCGCTCGGTCGTCCACGCCGCCGCCGTACAGGGGCCACCGGTGCCCGGTGGGGACCATCTCCCACTGCGTGTGGCTGTACTCCCGCTTCCCGCTGTCGTTCCGCGAGGCCGGGGAGCCGATGCGCGAGCGCGGCGTGCTCGTCTCCCACGAGACCGTCCGGTGCTGGTGTGCGAAGTTCGGGCAGGGCTGCGCCAACGGCCTGCGCCGCCGCCGGCCCCGGCCCGGGGGGCAAGTGGCACCTGGACGAGGTCTTCGTGTTCGCCAACGTGACAGCGCCGATGGTCACCTACGTGCGCGGGTGCCTCGGCCCATCCCAGCAAACTCTGCGTCCTTCGCCGCATCGCCGCGGAGCAGTACTGAGGGGACGGACAGCGGCTTCCGGACCATCTTGCACACCAGGAAAACGATCACCCTGACATGCTCCCGGTCAGCGCAAGATCGTCACTGCCGCCGACGGCGATGACTTTTCGAGCGGCACACTACTCGGTCACACGATTGGCGGAATGCTTTCCGTGAGCTCCTGATATGCGTCCATGATGTCACCCACATGGAGGGTCGTGATCTCGTCCTGCGACGGGACTCCCGAGCTGCCATGCAGGTCGTAGATCCGCAGGTCCCGCACCGCGGCAGCCCTCCGGGCGAGTTCCCGCGCGAAGCGGCCATTGCCGAGGCGGTCGATCACCCCGCTGGTGACGGCAAGGTCACATGACGTGCGCAGCGCCACCGCCGCGTCCTCGGTGAGGGAATCTCCCTGGGTGCCAAGGAACGACTCTGCGATCAGCACAAGCTCGTCAGCTGAATAGGCCGGGAAGTCCACCCGGGCATTGAAACGGGAGGCGAGGCCGGGGTTGGTGGACAGAAGCTCAGCGATCTCGTCCGGATAACCGGCGAGAACCACGACCAGCCGGTGCCGATCATCCTCAGCTCTCTTGAGGAGCACTTGGAGGGCCTCCTTCCCGAAGGCGTCACCTCCCGCATAGCCGGTGTTGGACAGTGCGTACGCCTCGTCGATGAAGAGGACGCCGTCCAGCGCTTCGTCGATGACCTTGGACGTCTTGATCGCCGTCTCTCCGAGGTGCTGTCCCACGAGGTCAACGCGCTGGGCCTCGACGACGTGGCCACGAGCCAGCAGGCCGAGCCCGGCGAAGACCTTGCCGACGACGCGGGCGACCGTGGTCTTGCCAGTACCGGGTGGCCCGGCAAATACCAAGTGCTGTGGAGCCGGTGCCGCAGCCAGGCCCTGGCCCCTGCGCACCGCCGCCATCCTCAGCTGTGCCGACAGGCTACGCACCTGGCGTTTCACCGGGGCGAGGCCAACCATCTCGTCCAGCTCGGCCATCGCCTCGTCCAGCAATGCCGAACGCGCCTCCTTGCTCAAGGTGACATCGGAGGAGTCCTCACGTTGTGCCTGCGCAGCCCCAACAGCCTGGGCGGGCACGCGCGCAGCAGGCGGGACCGTCACCTTCGCTCGCTGGGCCACATCGCCCAGGGCCGGGCTGTACCGGAACGCTGTCTGGAACTGCTTCAGAGCTTCCTCGGCCCGGCCGAGCTGCTCATACGCGCGGCCGCGCGTATAGGCAATCGCCCCGAGAAAGCCGGCGTTATCAGCAAGCGCTTGCGGGAGTGGGTTCAGCACGTTGAGCGCCTCGTGGAAGACCCCTTGGGCGATGAGACTAGCCGCAACGCAGAGTTGCGACTCATCCCGTAGGAAGGGGTCCCGGATTCCCTCGGCAAACGTCAGAAGGAGTGGCCAGTCCTTTTTCAGGGCGGCGTAGCGTGCGCAGATGAAGCGCGTCTCGTCGCAGTCGAGCACGGCGCGGGAGAGCATGTTCCATGCTTGATCGAGTAAGCCGTCGTCCAGGAGCTTCGCCGCCCTCGCGAGCCACAGGTCGCGGGGCGTCTCCAGACGGAAGGTCACGTAGTCCCCGATCTGGAACCGAGAGGACAACGGGGTCTGGAGCTTCGTGCGCATGGCGCCGAAGGACGGGGCTTGGCCGTGCATGGCCTCGATCGCCTGGCCCTGGAGCTGCCCCGTGGCGTGGAGTCCCAGCCAGGCATCGGCGGCAAGCGGGTTGTACGCGAGGGCCGCGTGAAAGGATTCAGCCGCAGCGGCCCGATTACCCAGCCTCAGCTGCGCTACCCCTTGGAGCCACGCCTGCTCGCACTTCTTGATCGAACGCCGTGAAACGGACGGCCCCGGCACCCAGGTCTCCCCTGCTGTCGTCGGTTGATACAGGAATCGTCCACATGGGAAATGCAGGCTGGTTCCACCCGTCAAGTGGGTCTTGACCCCGAATCCTGGACGCGGGTTATGCGGCTGGTGCCAGCGTAGTTGATGTTGTTCCGGGCGCCGTCTCATAGGCGATCGGGCTGCGGTGTCCGAGGCGGGAATGACGGCCCCGGCACTGTCACGTTGGCGAATAGCGTGGGAGGGCCTTCGAGTTGATCATGGTGGAGGGGGCTCGTCCGGGGGGAGCGCGTCGCCGTCGGGCCAGGGGCACCAGTACCCGATGGGAGTCATCTCCCACTGCTTGTGGCGGTACTTCCGCTTCCCGCTCAGCTTCCGCGAGGCCGGGGAGCCGATGCCCGGGCGCGGCGTGCTCGTCTCCCACGAGACGGACCGCAGCTGATCCGCCACGTTCGGGCAGGCCTATGCGAACGGACTGCGCCGCCGCCGGCCGCGGCCCGGGGACACATGGCATCTGGACGAGGTGTTCGTCAGGATCAACGGGGAGCTGACGTGCCGGTGACGGGCCGTGGACGCCGACGGCACCGTCCTGGACATCCTGGTGCAGAACCGGCGGGACAAGGCCGCGGCCAGGCGTTTCTTCCGCCGCCTGATGAAGAAGACGCGTGCGGTCCCGCGAGTGATCGTCACCGACAAGCTGCGCTCCTACGGCGCGGGCCTTGTCCCAAGGCCGGGTAGTTAGCGCTTGGGCCGGGGGCGCAAGGCAGTGGTCCTCGTCGGGGCGGCTGCCGCGTAGCGGCCCGTTCGGATTCTTCTGATCAGCCCTCTTTCGGTCCAGCGAGCAAGTTGTCGATAGGTGGTGACGAGGGTGACGTCACCGAGGAGCTCGGCGATCTCTCTGGCCCGCCACTGCCGCTCGGGCTCTGCCTGCAGCACGGCGAGGACGCGTGTCATGCGGTAGCCGGCGCCGACGTACTCCCGGACCATGGTGATCGGCAGCGCGGGCGGAGAGGGCTGAGGTTGTAGGAGGGCAATCGTCACGGAGGCCACGGTCCGGCTCCCGTCGGGGCGGCCGTCCATCTTCCTTTCCGCATAGCGCGAGATGGGCGACTTCACCTTCCTGGTACTGACGCGGGGCCGACGCTCCGGCGACAGCGCCGACAGGATCTTGCGGCCGATCGTCCCGATGCCCTCCTCGCGGATTCCGTGTGCACGTACGAGCAGGTCACGTGCCGTGTAAAGGGCGATCGTGAAGCTGCATCGGTCGGGGTCGGTCCCCGGCCGGGACTCCGCCGCCTCGACCATGGCGCGGCGCAGGAGCTGGTAGAGGGTGAGCAGGGCCCACATCTCCTGCTCGACGCCGGCCAGGTCACGCGAGCGCAGGACACGTCCGTGCAGGATGGTGTGGCGCAACGCGTAGTAGGCGCTCTCGTGCTCCCAGCGCTCGTGATAGAGGCGCACGAGACGGTCGGCGGGGTAGCGGCGGGCGTCCAGGAGCGTGGTCACCAGACGGTAGGAGCCGTCGAAGCCGCTGCCGTCCGTGCAGGCGACGCGCACCTGGGCCTCGATGATGCGCACGACGACACCGCCGATGACCGAGAGATACGAGGAGTCCGCGAGAGGTTGCAGAACCGGTGGGCAGCGGCGCTGGCTGATGCGGCCGACGACCCGTGCGCCGGTGGTGTGCACGGCGGCGAGGAAGTCGTTGGCGTCGAAGCCCCGGTCCCACAGCACCGGCATCTCGGGGCCCAGATGGTGCAACAGCCTGGTGGCGTAGGAGGTTTCGCCCTCCCGGGTGGGGCCGAAGACCGCTCCGATCACGGCCCGGGTGCCGGTCTCGACCAGTGTCATCAGCTCGACCTGGGGATAGCCGCCGTGCGGGCACCGCCCCAGCCGGCCCCGGTTGCGCTCGCTGTCGGGCGTCTTGATCGAGCTGCAGCCGTCGAAGGAGACCGTGCGGTAAGGACCGAAGCGCACTCCCGGCGTCCGTGGTTGAGCCAGCGCCCCAGCCACCACCTCGAAGAGGACTTTCATCGGGGCGCAGCCCACTCGGCGGCGCAGATCGCGCAGACCCGTCGCACTGGGGGCAGGCAGGACGCCGCCGGTCCCGGAGATCAACTTGTCCCACACCAGCCGGTATCCGACCTCCGGAAACAGGCACATCGCCACCAGGAAGTACACCCGACCCGGGACGGCAGGTCCCGCAGCCGATGCTGCACCGCTCGGGTCTCCTCCAGAACGGCATCCACCAATTCGAAGGGCAGAAACGGGGTCAGACCACCCAGATGCCCGGCAGCGAACCTCCCGGCGGCCACGGTAACCGTACGGGTGATGACCGTCACCGGGACGGGCAAGACATGATGAGACGGCAACGGAGCTCCTCGGATACAAGCTGTCTTGGTCGACTGCCTGTATCAACGAGCTCCGTTGCTCTACGCCGAGCCCACCTTCAACGGGTTTGCATGACCGGCGGAAACGTTAACTACCGGGCCTTGGGGAAAGTTCAGTCGCCGGTTCCCCCTGAGGTCCAGTCGGTCGGTGACCGTATGTGGTGCCGAGGGCGTCGGCGCCCGTGCTGACGACGCTCCGGCAGCGGNNTGCCGGAGCGTCGTCAGTGCCGGGTCCCCCGCCACGGAATGAGCAGGGTCGCTGCGCCACTGCCGCAGGGGAACCAGGCGAACCGCGCCACCATCTTCCGTAGGAGTCCACGGGAGGGGCGGAACGAGTGGGTACAGACACGGACACCATCAGGCCACTGCCGGAGTCGCTCCGGGAACATGCCCGGCACCTCGGGGAGAAGGTCGCCTTCCAGGACCGCCGTACGCGGCGGACCTACCGGGACCTGGAATGCAGGACCGGACGGCTGGCCGGACATGTGGCGGGGCTCGGCCTGGCGCGGGGCGAACGGATGGCCATCCTGCTCGGCAACCGTGTCGAGGCGGTCGAGAGCCTGCTCGCCGTTACCCGGGCGAGCGGGGTGGGCGTGCCGCTGGATCCCGGGAGCTCAGGGGCGGAGTTGGCCCATCTGCTGGAGGACTGTGGTGCGCGCGTGCTCATCACCGATGAGGCCCGGCTGACGCATCGGCGGGGACTGCTGTCCCGCCCCGGGCTGATCGTGGTGGTGGCCGAGGGCGGTGAGGAGGACGGGGACACTCCGCTATCCGGGGACTCCGGAGCGTTGGCGGATGGGGCCGGGGCGGCGGGCGGCGTTCTGCGGTACGAGGAGTTGGCGTGTACGGAGCCGGGGACGCCCGCCCGGGACGATCTTGGGTTGGACGAGACGGCGTGGCTGCTCTACACCTCCGGGTCCTCCGGCACCCCCAAGGGAGTACTGTCCACCCAGCGCAACCGCCTCGCGCCGGTCGCGGCGGGCCTCGTCGGTGTTCTCGGTCTGTCGGAACGGGACCGGGTGCTGTGGCCGTTGCCCCTCCACCATGCCATGAGCCAGGTGGTCTGCGCCCTTGGGGTGACCGCGACCGGGGCGAGCGCCATGCTCCCGCCCCGGTTCTCGGTGGCGGAGGTGCTCGGCGAACTGCGCCGTACGGACGCCCCCTACACTCTCCTCGGCGGGGTGCCGACGACGTACTCGGCCCTGCTCGACGCGGTCCGGAGCGAGGAGGGTGACGGGGAGGAGGGCGGCGGGCTCAGGGCGCCCGCGCTGCGGGGCTGCATCAGCGGGGGCGCTTCGGCGGGGTCCGAGTTCCGGAGGTCCTTCGAGGCAATCTGTCGGGCCCCCTACCTGGAGCACTACGGCAGCACCGAGGCGGGTCCGGTCACCATGGCGGCACCGGGCAGCACATCGGCGGCCGGGTGCTGCCCGGCACCCGGGTCCGGGTCGGCGGTGGCGCGAACGGACAGGACACCGGCGAGGGTGAGCTGTGGGTGAGCGGGCCTGGAGTCATGGCCGGCTACCACGGCAGGCCGGAGGCCACCGCCGAGGTGTTGCGCGACGGTTGGTTCCGCACCGGCGACCTGGCCAGGATCGAGGCTTCCGGCGAACTCGTGATCACCGGCCGGGCGAGTGAGCTGATCATCCGAGGCGGAGCGAACATCCACCCCTCGGAGGTGGAGGCGGTGCTGTGGCGGCTGCCCGGGGTGGCGGACGCCGCCGTGGCCGGACGCCCGCACCCCGTCTTCGGCGAGGTGCCGGTCGGCTATCTGGTCCCCGCACCGGGCAGCGGTGTACTGGACAGGGGGGCGGTCCTCGCCGCCTGTCGTGCGGAACTGTCCGCTTTCAAGGTGCCCGCCGAACTGTACGAGGTGGAGGGCATTCCCCGTACCGCCTCTGGAAAAGTGCGGCGGCACGCCCTCGCCGACCGGCCCGCACGGACGCTGGGCACAGGGGCGGCCGAGGAGTCGACGGCGGACCTGCTGGCCCTGGTGCGGAACGAGGCTGCGGCCGTGCTCGGTTGTACGGCGGAGGCGGTGGAGCCCGGAACGGCGCTCCGCGATCTCGGCATGGACTCGCTGACGGCGACGGTGCTACGGGAGCGGTTGTCGGCGGCGACCGGCCTCCCGCTCTCCGAGGCCGTCGCCTTCGACTTCCCCACGGCCGCCGCGCTCGCCGCCCACCTCCGTTCGCGGAGCGCCACCGCACCGTCGGGAGCCGGGATCGCGCACCAAGGCGCGGCTCGGTCGGACGACGATCCTGTGGTGATCGTGGGGATGGCCTGCCGCTATCCCGGGGGCGTGACCTCCCCCGAGGAGCTGTGGCGGCTGGTGGCTGACGGGAGGGACGCCATCGGTCCGTTCCCCACCGACCGGGGCTGGGACACGGAGGCGCTGTACGACCCGGACCCCGGGCGGTCCGGCCGAACGTATGTACGTGAGGGCGGCTTCCTCTCCGATGTGGACCGCTTCGACCCCGGCTTCTTCGGCATCTCCCCCCGCGAGGCTTTGGCCATGGACCCACAGCACCGGCTGCTGCTCGAAGTGGCGTGGGAGGCCCTCGAGCACGCCGGTCTCGTTCCCCGCACCCTGCGCGGCTCGTCGGCTGGGGTGTACGTCGGGCTGATGTACAGCGACTACGCCGGCCGTCTCACAGAGGTACCCGAGCATGTCGAGGGCTACCTCGGCATCGGCAGCGCCGGAAGCGTCGCCTCAGGTCGTATCGCCTACACCTTCGGCCTGGAGGGCCCGGCCGTCACAGTGGACACGGCGTGCTCGTCGTCCCTGGTGGCCCTGCACCTGGCGGCCCAGGCGCTGCGCCGGGGCGAGTGTCCTTCGCGCTGGCCGGCGGGGTCACGGTGATGTCGGGGCCCTCGTCGTTCGTGGAGTTCAGCCGGCAGCGGGCACTGGCCCCGGACGGCCGCTGCAAGGCGTTCGGTGCGTCCGCCGACGGCACGGGATGGGCCGAGGGCGCCGGCATGCTGTTGCTGAGCCGGTTGTCCGAGGCGCGCCGCGCCAGGCTTCCGGTGCTGGCCGTGGTCCGCGGCTCGGCGGTGAACCAGGACGGGGCGAGCAACGGGCTGACGGCACCGCACGGTCCGGCGCAGCAGCGGGTGATCCGGCAGGCCCTTGCGGACGCGGGGCTGGCCCCCGGGGACATCGACGCGGTGGAGGCACACGGCACCGGCACCCGGCTGGGCGATGTCATCGAGGCGGAGGCGTTTTCGGCGACGTACGGGCGGGAGGCGCGGGAGCATCCGCTCTGGCTGGGCTCGGTGAAGTCGAACATCGGTCACACCCAGGCCGCCGCCGGGGTGGCGGGCGTGATCAAGACGGTGCAGGCGATGGCCCACGGCGTGCTGCCGCGTACGCTGCACGCCGACGAACCGACCAGCCGAGTCGACTGGTCGTCGGGGCGGTTGGCGCTGCTGACCCGGGAGGTGGAGTGGCCGAGGACAGACCGCCCCCGCAGGGCGGGGGTGTCCTCCTTCGGCATCAGCGGCACCAACGCCCATGTGGTGCTGGAGGAGGCCCCGGCGGATCGGGATGCCCCGCCGCCGGTTTCCGTGGCGGACGACGGGGCCGGGAGCAGCCGCGTCGATGGCGGGGCGGTGCCGCCGTCCGTGGCTGTTGCGGTGTCGGCGAGGAGCGGGTCGGGGCTGCGGGCCCAGGCGCGGCGGCTGTACGACCAGGTAGCCGCCGACCCGGACGCGGCGCCGGTGGACATCGGGTACTCGCTCGCCACCACCCGCGCGGCCTTCGAGCACCGGGCCGTGGTGGTGGCCCGGGACCGTGCGGAACTGCTCGCCTCCCTGCGGGCGGTGGCGGAGGGAAAAAGCCGGCCCGGGGTGCGGACGGGCACGTCCCGTCGCCAGGGCCCGCTGGCCCTGCTCTTCACCGGCCAGGGCAGCCAACGCGTGGGCATGGGACGTGAGCTGTACGAGTCCCGGGAACTCCATCCAAGCTTCGCCCGGTCGTTCGACGAGAGCTGCTCCCTGCTCAACCCGCTGTTGCCGGTGCCTCTGCGGGACGTCGTGTTCGCTGGCTCCGGCACGGAGACGGACGCGCTCCTGCACACGACCCGGTTCGCGCAGCCGGCGCTCTTCGCCCTGGAGACGGCCCTGTTCCGGCTGCTCGAGACCTGGGGTGTGCGCCCGGATCTGGTGGCCGGGCACTCGGTGGGCGAGGTGACCGCGGCGCATGTCGCCGGGGTGCTGTCCCTCGCGGACGCCTGCACCCTGGTGGCGGCCCGGGGCCGACTGATGGACGCGCTGCCTGCGGGCGGTGCGATGGCCGCCGTGGCCGCCGACGCGGACGAGGTGGCCGAAGTGGCCGCCCAACTCGCCGGGACGGGGCGTGTGGTGGAGGTCGCCGCCGTCAACGGGCCCGCCTCGGTGGTCGTCTCCGGGGACGAGACCGCAGTGCAAAAGACCGTCGCGCACTTCCAGGAGCGGGGCCGGTCCACGACGCCACTGCGGGTGAGCCACGCCTTCCACTCCGCGCGGATGGAACCCATGCTGGCCGACTTCGCGGACGTGGTGCGGCGCCTCTCCTTCGCCGCGCCGCGGATTCCCCTGGTCAGCGCCGTATCCGGCCGGGCCGGCACCGAGGAGGAGCTGAGCTCACCGGAGTTCTGGGTGGGCCATGTCCGCCGCCCGGTCCGCTTCGCCGATTCAGTGGCGTATCTCCAGGACCGGGGCGCGGCACACTACGTCGAGCTGGGGCCGGACGGGGTGCTCACCGGCCTGGTCCGCAGCTGCCTCGCCGCGACCGGAGCGGCTCCGGCGGGCCCGGGCACGGACGGAGCGCCCGTCGGCGAGCGGACCCCGACGCCGCTGGTCCTGCCGACTCTGCGCGGGGTGCGGCCGGAGGCGGACGCCCTGCTCGACACTGTGGCCGCACTGCACACCCATGGCGTGCCCGTCGACTGGCGGGCCGTCTTCGCCGGGCGCGGCGGTCGGCGCGTCCCTCTGCCCACGTACGCCTTCCAGCGCCGCCGGTACTGGCTCGACGCCACCCCGCGGCATCGGGCCACTCCCCCACCGGACGCCCCGGCCCACCCGCTGTTGTCGTCCCGCACCGCGACGGCCGACGACGACGGGCTGTTGCTGAGCGGGCTGCTCTCGGTGCACGACCAGCCCTGGTTGGCCGACCATGTGGTGGCGGGGACGGTATTGCTGCCGGCGGCCGCCTTCGTGGAGATGGCCCTGCACGTCGGTGAGTCGGCGGGCGCGCCCGTCCTGGACGAACTCGCCCTGACCGCGCCGCTGTCGCTGCCTGCGGACGGCACGGTCGAGCTGCAGGTGAAGGTGTCGGGGCCAGACGGTGCGGGACGGCGGAGCGTGCTCTTCCACGCCCGGCCGCACACGCCGACGGGTGACCGGCCCTGGCATCGGCATGCCTCCGGGACGCTCGGGCCGGAGCGGCAGCCGGCGGACCGCGGAGCGGCCGCGACCGGGGCAGGGGCCGGGGCCACGCCCTGGCCGCCGCCGGGCGCGGTGCCGCTGTACGCCGACGATCCGGGTGCCGACCCGTACGAGCGGCTGGCCGGAAGCGGGCTGAGCTACGGCCCCACCTTCCGGGGCCTGCGCGCCGCCTGGCGGCTCGGGGAGGAGCTGTACGCCGAGGTCACGCTGCCCGAGGCCGCCGGGGCCCCGCTCCCGGACGCGGGTGGCCCAGGGTTCGTCCTGCATCCGGCGCTGTTGGACGCGGCGCTGCACGCCCTGGCGCTCGACGGGCGCACGGCGGACCGTGCCGGGACGGACAGGACGGATGGTGGTGGGGTTTCCCTGCCGTTCGCCTTCGGCGGGGTGCGCCTGCACACGGCCGGCGCGCGGCGGTTGCGGGTGCGGATCACTCCCGGTCCGGACAGGCGGGCCGGAGTGGAGCTGACCGACGCGGCGGGCGCGCCGGTGGCCGCGGTACGTTCGCTGACGCTCCGGCCCCTTCCGCGTACCGGATCGGGAACGGTGGATCCGGTCCCTGGGGTTCTCCACCGGATGGACTGGGTGCCGCTGCCCGAGCCGCCCGTACCTCCGGTGGTGCCCCCGTGGGGCGTCCTGGGCACGGCGGGCACACGGCAGGTGGATGTGCTCGCGCCCCGGGGTTCCGGCGTTCCGGTGTACGCCGACCTGGCGGCGGACGGCGCATCACCGGCCGTCCTCGTTGCACCGTGCCCACCGCCACCGGACACGGCCGGCGGTGCCCAGGACCCGGCGGCGCAGATACGGTGGGCGGCGGGCTGGGCACTGAAGCTGGTACGGGAGTGGCTCGCCGAACCTCGCCCGGCGGACTCCTGTCTCGTCCTTGTCACCTCCGGCGCCGTCACCCCGGATGGTGGTGGTCCGGTTGACGGTGGCACCGGTTCCGAGGATTCCGGCGCATCCGGTGGATGCGCTTCCGCACCGGCCCACGCACCGGTGTGGGGGCTGGTCCGCTCGGCCCTGCGGGAGAATCCGGGCCGGTTCGCCCTGGTCGACATGGACGATCACCCCGACTCCGTGCGCCTCCTCCCCGTCCTGCTGGCCGCCGTGGCGCCGGAGACAGCCGTACGACGGGGAACAGCGTACGTACCGAAGCTGGTCCGGGTGGCCGGGGCGACGGGGGAACGGCGGTCCCGGCGGCGGCTCGATCCGGGGGGCACCGTCCTGGTCACCGGCGGTACCGGTTTCCTGGGCATGCTGGTGGCACGGCACTTGGTCGCCGCCCATGGCGTCCGACGTCTGCTGCTTGTCGGCCGACGCGGACCGGACGCACCAGGGGTGGACGAACTCGTCACGGAACTGGGCGAGTCGGGCGCCGAGGTGACCGTCCGGGCGTGCGACGTCGCGGACCGGACGGCGCTCGCCGCCCTGCTCGGCTCGGTGCCGGCGGCCCATCCGCTGACCGGTGTGGTGCACACCGCGGGGGTACTGGACGACGGCACCCTCCCGGCGCTCACCGCCGACCGTCTGGAGCGGGTGCTGCGGCCCAAGGCGGACGCCGCCCTCGCCCTGCACGAGCTGACCCGGGGGCGCGACTTGGCAATGTTCGCGCTGTTCTCCTCGGTGGCGGGTACCTTCGGCTCCGCCGGTCAGGCCAACTACGCGGCCGCCAACTGCGTGCTGGACGCCCTGGCACGGCACCGGAGAAGGCTCGGTCTGCCCGGTACGTCGATCGCCTGGGGTCCCTGGCGGCAGAGCGAGGGCATGATGGCGCACCTCACCGACACGGACCTGCGGCGGATGGCCCGCTCGGGATTCGGCCCGCTCGAGGCGGACGAGGGCCTGGCCCTCTTCGACGCCGCCGTGGCCGGTGAGGACCCGGTGGTGGTGGCAGCCCGCCTCGCCCCGACCCTCCTAAGCGGCAGCGATCCAGCGGCGGGCCGGTCCCGGCCGCCCGTCCCCGATGCGGCGGGCACGGGCGGCCGGGGCGGGGCCCTGTTCGGCCGACGGCTGGCGGCCGCTTCCCCGGGCGAGCGGGGCGAGTTGCTGCTCACAGAGGTGCGGGCCCTGGCGGCCTCGGTACTGGGCCACCCGGAGGGGACGGCCGCGATTGACGGGGACGACCTGCTGGCAGACCTGGGGCTCGACTCCCTGGCCGCGGTCGACCTGCGCAACTTGCTCGCGACGTCGACGGGGCTGACGCTGCCGCCCACGCTGCTGTTCGACTTCCCGACCCCGCGCACGGTTGCCGCCGAACGGGCAGAGCGGTACGCCCAGGAGGCAACTCCTCCCGGCGTCACCGGTGCCCCCGGCAACCCCGGCGCCCTCGAACGACCGGATGCCATCGGCCACCCGGGCGGCCCCGACCGAACGGCGGACAACGGTGTTCCCGGCGGTCCGGGGATGGCCGGTCCACCGCAAGCCCCGGCGCGGGCCGGGGACGCACCGGACACCGGAGGTGCTTCGGATTCCCTGGGTGCGCTCTTCCGCGCCGCTTGCGACCGGGGGCGGACCTGGGACGGCATGGCGCTGCTCACCATCGCCGCACGCCTCCGCCCAGCCTTCGACAGCGCCAAGGCGCCCGGTGCGGCACTCGATCCCGTGACTCTCGCACCGGGCGGCGCGGGGCCCCGGCTGATCTGCTTCCCCGCCCTCAGTGCGCTCTCGGGACCCCAGGAATACGCGCGCTTCGGCACCGGACTGCGGGGCCTGCGGCCGGCCTGGGCGGTGCGGCACCCAGGGTTCGGGCACGGGCAGGCGCTGCCGGCCACGCTGGACGCCCTCGTCACCGCCCAGGCCGCCACCGTCCGCGCGGCCGCGGGTGACGGACCGTTGGTCCTGTTGGGCCGCTCGGCCGGTGGCTGGGTGGCCCAGGCCGTGGCCGAGCGGCTGGAGGCCGAAGGCTCCGCCCCGCTCGCCGTAGTCCTGGTGGACACCTATCCCAGCAGTGACGACGACCATGGACAGACACTCTCCGCAATGACGTCGGACATGCTGCACCGGGCGGCGG
Organism: Streptomyces hirsutus; assembly: GCF_001418415.1. Taxonomy (GTDB): domain Bacteria; phylum Actinomycetota; class Actinomycetes; order Streptomycetales; family Streptomycetaceae; genus Streptomyces; species Streptomyces hirsutus. The sequence goes on along the minus strand of NZ_LIQT01000031.1, from coordinate 17,084 downwards.
AGTTCCTCCCGACCGCCCCGGACCGACTCACCGCCATGGCCGGGTACTTCGAGCTTTTCGCCGGCTGGAAGCCTTTGCGGCTCGCCTCCCCCACCCTCTTCGTACGGGCCCGGGACTCGCTGCCCGGCGCGGAGCCCGCCCCGGTATGGGATCTTCCGCACACCGAAGTCACCGTGCCTGGAGACCACTTCACCATGCTGGAAGAGCATGCCCGTACCACCGCGCTCGCAGTCCACCACTGGCTGGCCGATCCGGACCGACGAACCCCTGATGCCCTGCACCGGTCGCAGGTGCCGCGGGACGCCCCGGCAGGCCCTCTGGGGACAACCGGCGTCACAGGCTGGACTGCATGATCGAGGAATACGGGACACATGAACATGCGGCCTTACCAGTCCCGAGGCCGGAAACAGGAGGCAGAGATCAACCCGCACGTGCGGGTGTGGGGCTCGTAAAGGCGTTGTCACGTTGGCGGGGGTGTGAGCGACCGGCGGCGTGCCGGGGCGTGTTGTGGCCTGGCTGGTGTGCTGGGTCAGGCTACGGCGGGCAGGCCGGTGCTGCTGGTGACCTGGTCTCAGATGGTGAAGCGGATGATCATCTCGAGGCGGTGTTCGCCGGCGGTCATCAGGTGGCGGCGGTGTCGGAAGTGGGGGGAGATGCCGCTGAAGGCGGCGAGGAATCGCTGAGCCCTGCCTACGGAACGGAAGCCTTTCATGGCGCGCTCGCGCTGCCGCGTGGGCTGGTGGCTGTTCTCGGCCCGGTTGTTCAGGCCCTTATGGGAGCGGTGCTCCACGGAGGGCATGACCTCGCGGTGGGCGGCGCCGTAGGAGCGGAGCTTGTCGGTGACGATCACCCGCGGGACCGCACGCGTCTTCTTCAGCAGGCGGCGGAAGAAACGCCGGGCGGCGGCCGTGTCCCGGCGGCTCTGCACGAGGATGTCCAGGACGTTGCCGTCGGCGTCCACGGCCCGCCACAGGTACGTCAGCTCCCCGTTGATCCTGACGAACACTTCGTTCAGATGCCACTTGTCCCCGGGCCGCGGCCGACGGCGGCGCAGTCCGTTCGCTTAGGCCTGCCCGAACTTGGCGCACCACCGCCGGACCGTCTCGTGGGAGACGATCACGCCGCGTTGCAGCATCAGCTCCTCCACCTCGCGGAAGCCGAGCGGGAAACGGAAGTACAGCCACACGCAGGGGGAGATCACCTCGGCCGGGTACCGGTGCCCCTTGTACGACGGCGGCGCGCTGTCCACGGACGGTTCCCCTCCACCATGACCAACCCGAAGATCATCCCACCCGGTCAGCCAACGTGACAGCACCTCCCGGAGACCTTGGGCGCTGAGTCCAAGAGGGACATCGTCAGCCGCATCGAGCACGCCGTGACCCAGCGCGAATGGGCAGAGCGGATGAGCGACTGATGCCGTTCCTAAAGAAAGGCCACGGACCTGACGCACGGGCACGTCGGACAGTGCTGCGGTCCTGCCGCAGGCCAGATCATGATCCTTCTCAGCGCCAAATCCTGTACCAGAACTACTCGGCCCCGGAGAGCCCCGTGAGTTCGTGACAACTGAAGGGTTCTCGGTAGGAACCCACGGGGCCGATACCAGATCTTCCGGCGAGAAGGCCCGGGTTCACGACGAACCTGGGGTGCGGGCCGGCTACAGAGGTCGGTAGTTGCCGTAGTTCCCGGCAAGGGAGGTAGTGGCGGCTTCGACGACATCGGATCGGGGGCTGGAGGCGCATGAGGTGAGGAAGTCGTGCACTCGCTGCCCCGTCCAGCCGGCCGCGGCAACAGCGGGCCAGAAGTAGAGCCCATTGTGCGGGGACCTGTCTTCGATGAAGTCGAGGACGTAGGTGACGGTTTCCTGATCCGGGACAAGTCGGATCATGGCCACAGCTTGCAACGCTCCGCCCACAAGCGTCTCGTTACTGGTACTGAGGCACCAGCGAATCGCTTCTGTGGGGGAGTGCTCCATGTAGCTCAGACGGATGATGGCGTCGCCCCCGGCAGTGTGAACCGCATGGAGAGTTTCGCGCTGAAGGACGAGATCTCGCAGGTAGGGGAGGTCGGACGGGGAGCCGCAAGTACCAAGCGCCATTGTCATCTGATACTGGGTCTCCCAGGTCCGCGAATCCCTTACCTCGTTCTTCAGGGCTTCGAGCAGGGCAGGACCGGCATCTGGGTCGCCCAGCTTTCGAAGTCGCTTCGCGGCCGAGCGGCGCTTGGCGGAACTCCGGTCTTGAAGCTGGCGGATCGCCTCAACGGCGTTGAGAGCCACGGTCTCTCCTACTGGATACGGACGTCACTGGACCCTATTCGGCTCCTCTGACAGTTCCGCCGGGGGTCTCACCGGGCGAGGCCAGAAGCAGCTGACGGGCCGAGTCCGCGTAACGCATCGCGGTCTTCTCGTCGAGCCCGAACACCTCGGCGAGGTGGAGCAGATCGGGCCCGTGGGTCAGGGCTTCTTCGAGTTGCCGGTCGACGCGGAGCCGCTCCAGCGTCGCATCCTGCCCGCGCATCGCGGCGCTGATCCAGTGGTTGCTGGCGCGGCTGGTCTTGGTGGCGGTCTGGTTGTTGATCAGCAAGTGAAGATTCGCGGTGTTCGGCCACCGGTTTCGCCGGTGCTCCAGCCAGCCCAGCAGCAGTTTCCGGGTGAGGTCGTCGAGCGGGCGGACGCGTCCGGCGACGGTCAGCCGTCGGTCGCCGAGGTCGATGTCGTCGAGCATCAGGTTGGCGATCTGGGCAACCCTTGCGGCGTGGACCGCCGCGAGGGCGAGGATGAGCCGCGTCGCCGGCATGGTGGCCGCCGCGACGGAGCGATCGACCTGCTCGGGGACGAGCGGTTGCAGCACGGCGTACTCGTACTGCCCGACCTTGATCCGGCTGGTCGGGTTGCGGAAGATCAGCCCGTTCCGCTTGGCCCAGCTGAACAGCGAGCGCAGGGCGACGAGTTGGTCGTGGCGCCGGTGGCCGTGCAGCGTCTTGACGTGGGTGAGGACGTCGTCGCGGGTCACTTCCCGCAGGTGGTCGTAGCGGTTCGACCAGTCCAGCAGGGCCGGGCGGACCCGGTTGAGGTAGAGCCAGACCGTGCCCTCCCGTCGCGGGAGGCTGCGGGGGCCGCCGTCGCGCAGGATGCGGGTCCAGCGCTCGGTCTCCGAGCGGATGCCGGGTGCGAGACCCTCCAGCCTCTCGGCGAGCCATCGTTCGAAGGAGGGTTCGCTGTCGTCCTCGAAGATCCCCATCTCGTCCAGGACCGTGACGGCGTGGCCGACCGGCAGGTCCAGGGCCCGCAGCGGGGCGAAGATCTCCGTATGCCGGATGACATCGCTCTCGATGTAGCCGGTGAGGACGAGAGCCAGGCCGCGGTTGACGGCGAAGCGGATGTTGCGCCCCCAGCCGCGGGCCTCGGCGAGCCGGTGGGCGAGGTACTTCGCCCAGGCCAGCCACGGGCCGGCCAGGTCGGCGTCGACCGGGGTGAGCCGGCTGTAGTCACGGGGGAGCTGTGCGAACAGCGGGAGCTGCCGCCAGCCGGGATCCGGGCGCCAGGCCGGAGCGGGGGGCGGCTTGCGCGGGGCTCCCCGCCGTCCTTTGCGCCGCCGTGCCGAGGGCGTCGTTCTTCTGCGGTAGTGCATCCCGACGAAGAACAGCTGGTGGTGTCGGACGGCGGCGAGCCGCTCCCGCACGTCCGTCTCGTCCGTGGGCCGGCCGGCCACTGCCTTCGCGCTGAGGCGGGCCTGGCACCAGCACAGGCGGCAGTAATTCCACTTCAGCGGCTGGACGCGACGGCAGCCGGTGCATGCGGCCGCATCGTGGCCGCGGCCGAACATGTAGCAGCTGGGGCAGAGGCGGCCGCTGAAGTTTCCCCAGGCCAGGCAGCTGTCGCAGGAGTCGGTGGGCTTGACGTAGCCCTTCGGGAACCGTGCCACCGGCTCACTCCGGCGGCAGCGACCGGCCGCCCCGGCGCTTGGGGATCACCTTCGGGGCGGCGGTTCCCGCGCCGACAGCGGCCCGTTCCGTCTCCTCTGCCTGCCCCGGGCGGCGGACCTTCTCCGGCTCGGGGATCAACAGGTCACCGATCTCGCAGTCGAGGACCACGCAGATGACGTCCAGGTCCTCCAGCTTGAGCGAGACCGGCTGGCCGGACCACAGCCCGGACATCTTGCCGGCCGAGATCACCAGGCCGTGCTCGGCCAGGTTCCGCTGGAGCTCGGAGGCCTTCCAGATGCCCTTGTTCGCGGCGGTCAGCCGCAGGTTCCACCTCATCGGGCCAGTCCTTCCAGCCGCTTCGCGGCCCGTTCCATCCCGGCGGCCCAGGCGTCCTCGACCCGGGTCTGCTGCACGTGGATATACCGCATGGTCGCGGCGATCCAGGAATGCCCCAAGATCTCCTGGATTGCGAGCAAGTCCAACCCGTTTCCGTAGAGTTGGGACGCGCAGAAGTGCCGCAGGACGTGCGGCGTGAGCTTGTCGCCCCAGCCCGGCAGATGAGCCTCGACCGCGTTGTCGAGCCCGCCTCGCAGGGCGTCGTCGCCGACCCGTCGGGCGGAGCCGTCGGTGTTCTTGCGCTCGGAGGGGAACAGCGGGGCGCCGGGCCGGGTGTGGTCGTCGTCGAACTGGCCCCACAAGTCCTCGATGAACCACCGCAGGGTCCGGTCGGCGCCGTTGATCAGCGGGACCATCCGCTCGCGCGGGCCCGAGCCGCGGGCGCCCTTGCCATGGCGGACGTGGAGCTTGCCGAAGCGCCCCAGGTCCCACTTGATGTCCGCCAGGTCGAGCTTGCACGCCTCGCTCACCCGCAGGCCGACCTGGGACATCAGCTTCGCCGCGGTGTAGTTCCGGGCGGTCGGGGCGAACTTCCGGCAGGTGGCCAGCTCGCCGCCCCAGCCGGTGAACAGCGCCCCGACCTCCGGTTCACTCGGCGGGATCCGCAGCTGGGCGTCCTTGGCCCCGCGCGGCCGGTTCATCTCGTCGATCGGGCACTCGATCACCCGGCCGGTCATCCGGTGGATTTCGACCTTGTGCCGCAGCTCCAGGAACATGAAGTACGTGCTCAGCGCCTGCGACCGGCCCAGCCGGGTGCCGCTCGGCGAGCCACGCAGCACCTTCCCGAAGTACGCGTCGGCGTCGGCCGGCTCCATGTCCCACAGCGGTCGGCCGAACCAGGTCCTGATCTGATCCAGGTGGCCGAGGTCCCCGCGGATGGTGCCGTCCGCCAGCCCTGCTGAGGCCCGCGCGAGAACGAACCCGGACAGCACGTCGGTCTCGAACCGCTCCAGCTCCTCCGCCGACGCGGGCGCCCAGTGCTCACGCAGGTCCCGTACGACCGCCAACGCAGCCAACCCGAGCCTCCTCGCCTTCAGTCCGACTGCGGATCGGTCGGACGAGGTGAGAACGCTTCAAGAATCCCGAAGTTACGTCACAAGCCCGCAGAGCACCCGAAGGAGAAAGAACCCCCTGGTCACGGCGTTGGGGACTCAGCCGGGCTCAGGGGAACTCACGGGATGTCGCACACGAGGCCGCGAGCGTCAGCGCGAAATGCGCCTGCAGCACCCCTTGACCTTTCGTGGCACCCGTCACATGATACGCCGTAGTATTGCTGGTCAGAAGGGGTCTCACGGTGAATGGGTTTGTTGGACAGGTAGCGATCGTCACCGGGGCCGGCGGCGGCCTGGGGCGTGCGCACGCACTCGCCCTCGCCGAGCGCGGGGTGAAGCTGGTCGTCAACGACATCGGCGGTGACGGTTCGGGGGCCGAGACCGTGGTCGCCGAGATCGTCGGTTTCGGCGGCGAGGCGGTCGCCTGCGATGCTGACATCACCGACGTCGCCGCGGTGCAGGAGATGGTCGACGGTGCCGCGGAGCGCTGGGGCCGCATCGACATCCTGATCAACAACGCCGGAATCCTGCGGGACAAGAGTTTCGCCAAGATGGATCTGGCGGACTTCCGCAAAGTGATCGACGTCCACCTCATGGGCTCGGTGCACTGCACCCAGGCGGTCTGGCCGCACATGGTCGCGCAGGGCTACGGCCGCATTCTGATGACCACCTCGGCGTCCGGGATCTACGGCAACTTCGGGCAGTCGAACTACGGTGCGGCCAAGTCCGCGCTGGTGGGTCTGACCAACGTGCTCGCCATCGAGGGGGAGCGCAAGGGCATCCGGGTGAACGCGCTGGCGCCGACCGCTGCCACCCGGATGACCGACGGGCTGATCTCGGACGAGGCCGCCGCCAAGCTGGGGCCGGAGACCATCGCCCCGGGTGCGGTCTTCCTGGTCTCCGAGGCGGCGCCGAACGGGGTGATCCTCGGGGCCGGGGCCGGCGTCTTCGCGGTCTCGCGGATGCTGGAGGCCCGCCCGGTCTTCCTGCCCGAGACGGAGCGCACCGCGGAGACGATCGCGGCCCGCTGGGACGAGATCGCCGACGTCAGCGACCCGCATGCACTGGGATCCGCCTTCGACCAGACGAACCTGTACGTGAAGTTGGCCGAACGCGCCAGCGCGAACGTCCCGGCCTGATCTCTGGAGTGTATTGATGTCGATCACCGCTGCCGGGCGCCTCCACGCCACGGCGACCCGGAAGGCGATGCTGCGGCTGCTGCCGATCCTCTGCCTCGCCTACTTCATGTCCTACGTCGACCGCACGAACATCGCGCTGGCGAAGACCCACCTGCAGGCGGATGTCGGGATCGGCGTCGCTGCCTTCGGTCTCGGCGCCGGCCTGTTCTTCCTCACCTACGCCTTCTTGGAGGTGCCCAGCAACCTGATCATGTATCGGATCGGGCCGCGGCGCTGGATCGCCCGGATCGCGATCACCTGGGGCGCGGTCACCGCGCTCATGATGTTCATCACCAACGATGTGACCTTCTACATCGGGCGGATGGCGCTCGGCGCAGCCGAGGCCGGCCTGTATCCGGCGATGATGTTCATGGTCACGCAGTGGTTCGCCCAGAAAGACCGGGCGACCGCGATCGGCTACGTCTATCTCGCGGCCACCATGGGGATCTTCCTCGGCAGTCCGCTCGGCGGTGGCCTGATGGAGCTCGACTCCCTGGGCGGACTGCAGGGTTGGCAGTGGATGTTCCTGGTCGAGGGTCTGATCACCATCGTCGTAGGCCTCGTCGTACTGCTGGTCCTGCCCGAGCAGCCGGCGGACGCGAAGTGGCTCACCCCGCAGCAGGCGGCCGCCCTGACCCAGCAGGCGTCCGTCGGTTCGGATGCGCACGGCGGGCACACCCTCCGCGGCAACATGGGCAAGGCGTTCGGCCGGCCGTTCATCCTGCTCATCGGGCTGATCTACTTCTTCAACCAGATCACCATCAACGGCGTCACCTTCAACGTGCCGTCGATCATCGAATCGCTGGACGTCAGCGGTGCCTTCCTCATCGGTCTGCTCAGCGGCGTGACCGGCATCGGCGGAACCATCGGCGTGCTGCTTATGCCGGCGCTCTTCCGGCGCCGGCCGCGCGAGGCGTTCACCATCGGTGCCCTGGCGGTGGGCTGCGCGGTGGGCGCCGGGCTCTTCCTGGCGGTCCCCTCGCCAGTGGTCCGCATCGTGCTGATCGGCGTGCTGGCGGTGTTGATGATCGGCACGTTGCCGATCTTCTGGGCGGTGGCCATGGCCCGGATGTCCGGAGTGGTGGCCGCCGCCGGCCTGGCGTTCATCAACACGGTTGGTCTGACCGGCGGTTTCGTCGGCCCGTACCTGTTCGGACTCGCCGAGTCCGGCTCGGGGGATCCGACCTCCGGCTTCTACATCGTGATCATCGCGTCCCTCATCGGTGGCGGTCTCGCCGTGGCCCTGCACCGGGCGCTGCGCCGCGAAGACCGCAAGACCGCGGCAGCCGAGAGCGTCATCGATCGTCGGGAACCCAACGCCGGGCGTGAACCGGAGGTGCAGCTGTGATGTTTCGCCCCGAGGACGGATTTCCGCTGTCCGAGATCCCCAAGGCGTTCGCCGCCGAGATCGGCGACACCGTCGTGGTGCGCGCCGATGCCGACACCCTGACCTGGGAACAGCTGCATCGAGGCAGTAACCGCATGGCGTGGGGGCTGATCGCCGCCGGAGCGGCGCCCGGTCGGATCGTGACCCTGCTGCTGCCCAACTCCACGGACCTGATCCTCTCCGCCTTCGCCTGCTACAAGGCCGGGGCCACCCCACAGGTGCTCTCACCCCGGATGACCCCGGCCGAGCTCGACGCGATCCTCGAACTCGGGGACCCCGCCGTCGTAGTCGTCGAACCGGACGGCCCGGTGGCCGATCGGGCGGGGGCGGTCACCGTCATCGGCCTCGGCGACGGGCAGCCCGACACTGACCTGGAACCGCGGATCGCGCCGTCGTGGAAGGCGCCCATCTCCGGCGGCTCCACCGGCAGGCCCAAGATCATCATGTCCGGGCGCCCGGCGGTGACCTCCGGCTCCGACCCTGGCATGTGGGGCATCGAGCGCGGGGAGCAGGCGCTGATCACCGCGCCGCTGCACCACAACGCGCCGTTCGCGACCGCGCTATCGACGATCTTCCTCGGCGGATCGGTGATCCTGTTGACCAGGTTCAACGCCGAACGCACCCTGTCCGCGATCGACGCATACGGCGTGACCTGGGTGTATCTGGTGCCCACGATGATGCGCCGGATCCTGGCCCTCCCGGACGAGGTCCGGAGCAGATATCCACTCGAGTCCCTGCGCTCGGCGTGGCACTGTGCCGAGCCCTGCCCGACGTGGTTGAAGCGGAGGTGGATCGAATGGCTGGGGCCGGAGCGGCTCTGGGAGCTGTACGCGGGTACCGAAGCCGAGGCCGGCTGCACCATCCGCGGCGACGAGTGGCTCGCGCACGTCGGCTCGGTGGGGCAGGTCACCTGGGGTGAGATGAAACTGCTCGACCCCGACGGTGCCGAGATCACCGAACCGGACGTCGCCGGCGAGATCTTCATGCGGGTGACCCCCGGCACCGACGCGACCTACCACTACATCGGCGCCGAGCCGCACATCCGCGACGGCTGGTCGTCGCTCGGCGACATGGGACGGTTCGACGCCGACGGCTACCTCTACCTGCATGATCGTCGTTCCGACATGATCACCGTGGGCGGCGTGAACGTGTATCCGGCCGAGATCGAGGCGGCCCTGGTCGAGCACGAGCGAGTGCTGACCGCGGTGGTGATCGGCCTGCCCAACGCCGACACCGGCAACCACCTGCACGCGATCGTGCACACCCCCGAATCCGGCGGTGCCACCGAGACCGAGCTGCGCGGCTTCCTCGCCGATCGGCTCTCGCGCCACAAGCAGCCCGCGACCATCGAACTGGTCCATCAGTCCCTGCGCGACGCCGCCGGCAAGGTCCGGCGGTCGGCGTTGCGCGCCGCACGCATCACGGAGGAATCCCGGTGAGCGCACCATCCGATCTGTTCGACGTCTCCGGTAAGAAGGTCCTGGTCACCGGTGGCGCCCGCGGCATCGGCCGGATGATCGCCGAAGGTCTGCTGCGCGCGGGCGCCGTCGTCTTCATCTCCACCCGGAAGGCGGACGCGGCGGACGAGGCCGCCCGTTCGCTGTCCGAGTTCGGGGAGATCCACGCGTTCGCCGCCGACATCGCCACCGAACAGGGCTGCCGCGACCTGATCGACGCGGTGGCCGAGCGCACCGACCACCTCGACGTGCTGGTGAACAATGCCGGTGCCACATGGGGAGCGCCGTTCGACGAATTCCCCGACGCGGCCTGGGACAAGGTGCTCGGGGTCAACGTCAAGACGCCCTTCACCCTCGCCAAGCTGGCCCGCCCGCTGCTGGAGGCTGGAGCGGCCGCCGGCGACGCACCGGCGCGCATCATCAACATCGGGTCGATCGACGGCCTGGCGGTCCCGAACTACGAGAACTACTCGTACTCGGCGGCCAAGGCCGCGATCCACCACCTGACCCGGCACATGGCAGCGAACCTGGCACCGTCGATCCTGGTCAACGCGATCGCGCCGGGACCGTTCCCGACCAAGATGATGAAGTGGGTGCTCGACGAGCGGGGCGACGCGATCGCCGCCGCCAATCCGCTGCGGCGGATCGGGCGCCCGGAGGACATCACCGGCGTCGTGACCTTCCTGCTCTCTCGGGCCGGTTCGTACATCACCGGCACCGTCATCCCGGTCGACGGCGGGCTCACCGCGACCATGTCCGTCGCCCTCGATCCGAACTCCCAGGAGGCCTGAATCATGCGTGAAGCAGTAGTGGTATCCACCGCCCGTACCCCGATCGGCCGGGCCTACCGGGGCGTGTTCAACGACACCCAGGGACAGGCCCTGGCGGCGCACGCCATCGCCGCCGCGGTGGAGCGGGCCGGCGTGGAACCGGGCGAAGTGGAAGACGTGATCCTCGGCTGCGCGATGCAGGAGGGCTCCACCGGCTACAACGTGGCGCGGCAGGCCGTGCTGCGCGCGGGGCTTCCGGTCACGGTGCCCGGCATGAGTGTCGACCGCCAGTGCGCATCCGGCCTGATGGCCATCGCCACAGCAGCGAAGGAGATCGTCGCGGACGGCCTGCAGATCGCGGTCGGAGGCGGAGTCGAGTCCATCAGCCTGGTGCAGAACGACCACCGCAATTCCTTCCGCGCGCAGGATCCGTGGCTCGTGGAGCACGGCCATGATGTGTACGTCTCCATGCTGGAGACTGCGGAGAACGTGGCCGAGCGCTACGGCGTCTCTCGGGAGGCGCAGGACGCGTACGCCCTGGAGTCGCAGCGCCGTACCGCGGCTGCCCAGAAGGCCGGGCTGTTCGCCGACGAGATCGTGGCCTTCTCCGGCACCAAGCTGGTCACCGGTGCCGACGGCGAGCCGACTGCCGAGGAGTTCCGGCTCGAGCTGGACGAGGGCAACCGCCCGTCGACCACGGCCGAGGGGCTGGCATCGCTCCGGGCGGTGCTGCCGGACCGCCCCGGTCATGCGGCGACGATCTCGGCGGGTAACGCCTCGCAGCTGTCCGACGGCGGCGCCGCGCTCGTGCTGATGGAGGCCGCCGAGGCAGCGAGGCGGGGGCTGGCACCGCTCGGCACCTATCGGGGCATCGTGGTCGCCGGTTGTGAACCGGATGAGATGGGCATCGGGCCGGTGTTCGCGATTCCGAAGCTGCTGAAGCAGCACGGGCTCGGGGTCGACGACATCGACCTGTGGGAGCTGAACGAGGCCTTCGCCTCGCAGGCCCTGTACTGCCGCGACCGGCTGGGCATCGACCCGGCGAAGTACAACGTCAACGGCGGTGCGATCGCCATCGGCCATCCCTACGGCATGAGCGGTGCCCGGATGGTCGGGCACGCGCTGCTCGAAGGACGACGCCGATCTGCCCGGTACGTCGTGATCACGATGTGCATCGGCGGCGGCATGGGCGCGGCCGGGCTCTTCGAGCTCTGACCCCCGCCGAACATCACGCATGGCTGTGCCCCCTGCGGCCGCAGAATCGGGCACGGCTATGCTGCGTCGAAGCGCCCGCCACGTCATTGGTCTTGGAGAAAGACGCATGACAACTGAACAATTCGGGGTCGCCGTGGCAGCGCACGATGCGGCCCGCACCATGATCCTGGACGCGGCTGCGGACATCTTCCAGCGCCAAGGCTTCACCCGCACCACCATCGACGACATCGCCGATGCCATCGGTGCCACCAAGGGACGGGTGTACTACTACTTCCGGTCGAAGTTCGACATCTTCCTGGCGGTGTACGAACACGGCATGCGGAAAGTCCGCGAGGCCGTCGAACCGTTGGCGGCGGGCCCGGGCACGGGCCGCGATCGTCTGATGGCGATGGCCGTCGCGCATGCGGAGAACCTGATGGTCAATCTGCCCTACCACAACACGATCCACCAGGGCGTGCACGGCCAGGCCACGGCCGCGCTGAAGGCCCGGCAACGCGAGATGCTTGCGGAGCTCAACGGCATCCGCGAGGACTATGAGTTGATGTTCCGGCGCGTGGTGGCCGAGGGGATGGCGGATGGGAGCCTGCGCACCGAGGACCCGAAGCTGGCTGCGCGGGTGCTGCTGAGCAGCCTGAACGCCACCGACATGTGGTTCCAGCCGCGACCGGGCCAGACCACCGCCGAGCTCCACGACCTGGCCGCGCGGATCGCCGATCTGCTGATCGGCGGCCTCGACCGCTAGCCCGAGTTTCCCCGTTAGCTCATCCCTGACCGGCATATCTGCTGGTCAGGGATGGTCTCGCGGGGCGGGCGTGTATTACCCATGCCGGGAAACGTGCTGGTCAGCGCGTTGGCGCGTAGCGGGCAATGTTGAAGAGTTCGGCGAGTTGGCGCTGAGTGTCGTTCATCTCGGTGAGCATGCGCTGGGCGCGGGGGCGGCCCCTGCCGCCGTCGTGGTAGAACAGGACGGTCTCCTGGATACTGGCGAGTTCGCTGATCAGCGCACGGACGGTGCCCTTGCCGATAACCCCATCTGCGCAGGTCATGCGGCATGTTCGTACTCGTGGAGAACGCCGCCGAGGCGATCGGATCGTCGTATGTTGAGGCGGGCTGTCTCGTCCGGATCGGCGATCGGCGCCGGCAAGGGGTTCAGCGGGCGGGCGTTCGCGATGCCCTGGTGGGGCCGGTGGGAGGGCGCTGTCACGTTGTTGAGTGTGTGAGTGCCTGATGATGTGTCGGGGTGTGGGTCGGCCTCGGGCGGCGGTCTGGGTCAGGCTGTTGTGGGCAGGGCGGCGCGGCCGGTGATCTGGTCCCAGACGGCGAAGCGGATGGTCATCTCGGCGCGGTAGTGGGCAGCGGTCATCAGGTGGCGGTGGGTCCGGAAGTGGGGTGAGATGCCGCTGAACGCGGCCAGGAACCGCTGGGCTCCGCCGACACTGCGGAGAAGCCCTTCATGGCGCGTTCGCGCTGCCGGGTGGGCTGGTGACTGTTCTCCGCCCGGTTGTTCAGGCCCTTGTGCGAGCGGTGCTCGACCGAGGGCATGACCTCGCGGTGGGCCGCGCCGTAGGAGCGGAGCTGGTCGGTGACGATCACCTGCGGCACCGTACGGGTCGTCTTGAGCAGTCTGCGGAAGAACCGCCGGGCCGCAGCGGTGTCCCGCCGGTTCTGTACGAGGATGTCGAGCACGTTGCCGTCCTGGTCGACCGCGCGCCAGAGGTACTTCTGCTCGCCGTTGATCTTGATGAAGACCTCGTCCAAGTGCCACTTGCCCCCGGGCCGGGGCTGTCGGCGGCACAGGCCGTGGGCGTAGGACTGCCCGAACTTCAGGCACCAGCGGCGGACCGTCTCATAGGACACGACGACACCGCGCTCGAGCATCAGTTCAGCCAACGTGACAGTGCCCGCGGGCCCACCACGCCCCGACGCACCATCAGACAGTCACGCACCCAACAACGTGACAACGCCCTTTGCGTACCTTCCCGCCCCCGCCGACGATTGCCCCGCGGCGCCGGGACGCGGGCTTCCCCTGCGGCACGGTGCCCTCTGCGGCACCGGCCCCCCGCCGAGACTGTGAGCGTGACATGTTCCCCTCCCGCGGTGGACCAGGCCGGTTCCGACCCCCGTGATCACACCAGCCACGCCAAGATCATCTCATCGGGGGCCGGCGAGTCGTGAGGCGTGGTGCTACACCGTGATCCGCCCGGTCAGCCACCACTCGAGGTACTTGGCCAGGCTCGGTGCCACCCAGGTGCGGCTGTCGTTCTCGTGGTCCCAGACGAACACATCGGGCCGCCGGAGCCCGGAAAGCAGCGCGAACAGGTCCCCGTTGCCTGCGTCCGCGAAGAAGAGCAGCGGATCGAACGGCATGTAGAGGGCGGCGAACCCACTGTCCGTGCGACAGGCCCGGTTCTCGGAGACGATGCGCTCGGCAGACCAGATGAGCCCGGCTCCGTACTCACCTTCGACGCCGTTGCTCTCGCGGAGCAGGGCAGCAAGGTCCGCGGGCAGTGGATGGCCGAGGACCGTGGCACAGCGCAGCAGCGACGACTCCGAAGCAGGGGGCCGGAAGACGGTCGTGCCGGGCAGGGCCGCGACGGCTTCAATCCACACGGGTGGTTCGACCTCCAGGAGACTGGCCCGCCATCGGGCCGTCCAGCAGCCCGTCGGCCGGCGCCGGTGCGACTCGACCAGTGGCGCGGCTGATCACCGAGCAATAGTACGGCCCCGCCGAGCCGGCCACTCACCGCCCCCAGACCAAGAGGGACAGCCCATTTTGCCGGGGCCGCCGGCCGGGAGGAGGCCACCACTTGCTCTCACGGTGCGGGGCCGAGTCGGCGACGTCAGGGCCGGTGCACCGGGCCCGTTTCCTGAGGTTGTGCGTCGTCGGGCGCGGCACCGGGTGGAGTATTTGGCGTGATCGGGCCGGGCCCTTCGGGCGTGGGGATCAACGACCGTGCAACACCAGGAGACATGGGCAATCGGCCCCGGCGACCGCGGTTGCCGGGAGATGAGGAGCCCGAATTGTCAGCCCCTTCGGCTACGGTGCCGTCCACCAGTGATCATCACCAACCTTCCGGCCGCCCCTGACAGGCAACCGATGAGTGCCTTCGTTCTTGCCGCGACTTCGTCGGCTCACCTCGTCTGCAGGGTGGGGGTTGTCTCGTCAGCGGGTCCCGGACACCATCGAAGAGGAATCGCATGTCTGATGCATGGGGCATGACGCCGCTCAACTGGCGTGATCCGGCCGAGGTGCGTCATCGGCTGGTCACAGGCGCCGATCCGAACGCTCGGTCGTTCGCCCTCCGTGCGACGCCGTTGCATGAGGCCGTCACCACGCATGCGCCGGGTGACGTCGTCGACGTACTGGTCGCGCACGGGGCCGACGTCGACGCGGCGGACGCAGAGGGGGCGACGCCTCTGCGGGAAGCCGTGCGCTGGGGCAACCGAAGCGTCGCCGAAGCCCTGCTGCGGGCAGGGGCCGATCCATGGCGTCCGGCCATCGCGGGGCGCTCCCCTGGCCGCCTGGGCCTCGACGGGCCGCTCACTGATCTGTTTGCCGGTCTGGCCGGAGCGCCGTCGATCAGTGTGCAGGAACGGGACCGGCAGACTCGGGCGGACGCGTTGATCGCCTCCTATGAGTGGGAGGGATACTGGGACGGACTCGACCTGGCGTTCGTCGCAGCCGTCGACGAGGACGAGCTGATCGGACGACTCGGTGCGGAACCGGCGCGGTGCCCGCTCACGGACAGCCCCTTCAGGGAGATGGCCGAGGACCCGCATGCCGACTGGGCCGGCGATGAGGCCGAGGACAAGGACGACGGCGAGCCCGAGTACTCGCCGATGGACTTCGAGGCGTGGGTGGCACGGCGCGACGGCGGTGCGGTGCTGATCGGCGCCGCGGCGTCGTCCGACTCCCTCTGCGCCCGGCTGTCGGTGGGCACCCGGCTGGCCACCGTGTTCTTCAATCCGAAGGGTTCCTGCTATGTGTACTGCTGGGCCGACGGCCGCAGGGTGCGGCAGTCCGAGCCCGCCGACTACCCCGCGGACCCCTGGCCCCAGGAGTGGCTGCACCGATTCGGCCACCACGCCCACGCCTCCTCCCATGAGGCACGGGCCCTCGCCTTCATGACCGCCTACACAGGGGTGCGCATCGACGAGCAGTGGCTCATCCATGCCCCCAAGCGCGGCGTGCCCCGCACCGGAGCGTAGGACGGCAGCTACGGCGCGGGCAGCTCACGTCCGGTCCGAGGCCGGGGGCAGGTGAGGACGCCCTTCGCGACGACCAGGCCGTGCCGGTACGCCTCCTGCTGCCGGGCGGCCCGGAAATCGTCGCCCCGCTCTGCACGCGTCGGCAGTTGCCCGACGGCGATCTCTCACCTTCGGGTCAGTACACCACCTGCGCGTATACCGCACGGTGACAGTACCGACACCCCTGACCTCTCATCTCATGACAGGGGCACCACCTACGGCAGGGCCGATTCCCAGGTCGCTGACCAGCGCGTCCGGACAGCACCACGGAAACCCACCACTGACACGCCATCCACTGACACCAAACCGAGAGATCGCACACAGGACACTGGTGTCCTGTGACGGCGCACCTTGAGCGCGTGCCAACGCTGAGCGGCTCTGGTCGAGCGCCTGCGCGCTGGCTCTCTCCAGTTGCCGTCGGGGTGTGCTCAGCGCTTTCTGGAAGAGCGGGTGGAACGGCCCGCTCTTTTAGGAGGAGCGCACCATGGTGCAACCGGTAAGTCGGCCAACGATCAGCGCTGAGCAGTTCAGCCGAGTGTGTGACGAGATTAGGAGCACGGCGGCGCCCGAGAAGGACGCTCAGGCCATCCGGGACTGTGCTCTGCGCATCGTGCAGATCCTGGGCCTGGCGCTGTCCACGGAGGACCCGAGCAGGCTTCTCACCGAACTCATGGCCCCTACCCCGGGGAGCCCTCGGTACGCCCGAGAGAGCATCCTGAACATGCCTGACGAACAGCCAGGAGAAGATGAAGGTCCGGTCAGGTAGACCGAGCCGTCACGCCTGATGACATGCTCAGCTCGCCGGAGGGCGCCTGGTCCCCACCGCTCAATCTTCGATGGCAAGCGGTCAAGGTTCGCTGGCCCAGGACACCGTCCGGCACTGGCTCGGCGCCTCTGACCTGCGCGATCAAGGTCTCGTCACCGGACCGGCCTGCACCGATCACTCCCCTGGGACACCCCTTTTGGGCACAGCCGGTCCGACCCGAGGTACCGCCGGCTTCCGCCCCTCCTTCCCCGCGGCCCGGCCGCTCCAATGGCCGGGCAAGCACGCCCGGCCGACGCGCAACACCATGCCCTGGCCTCCCGAACCCCTGGCGAGTCGACCGCTGTCCAGCCCCGCCCCTCCCTTCTTCTTCCTGCTGGTGGTGGCTGAGGGTCTTCATCAGTCCCGGCGTGGCCACCAGCGGCGCCGCCTACCCGCGGCGGAGCCGTGCACAGTCTCCCCGGCCTCCATGGGTGCAGGGGCCGGTGCAGGGACGACGGGCACCTCGAACGGCGGTGCGGGCTGGGGAATGGCTGCCCGGCCGGGGCCGGGGTCAGGGCCGCCAGGGCGCGCTGCAGATCCTCGATGCGGGCGCCGCGTTCGTCCAGGCGCGCCTTGAGGTGCCGGGCCTCGGCCTCGGCGAGTTGACGGGCGGGCTGTTCGTCGGCGAGCGCTAGGGCCTGTGTGATGTCGT
>NZ_LIQT01000309.1 GCF_001418415.1 Streptomyces hirsutus | reverse complement strand
CCGAGCACTTCCCGACTCACGTGCCATGGTGGGGCACCTTTCGTTGGAGGGCGTCGGACGATACGGGTACGGCGTTGGCTGGTGATTGCTCCGTGTCCTCATCGCCACGCTGCCGGTGTGGTGACCTGCTACTCGGCTATGTAGGTCCGGTAGATCCAGTCGTAGACGCGGAGGGAATGTCCGTCGACATCCCGTACCTCGGAGGTTGCCTCGAAATGCTCGTAGCGGTTTTCGACTTGCAGCTTGACCCGGTCTTCCATCCGTTCGACACGGTGCACCCGCAGGTCCTCACGGATGCCTGTGCCACCGGTCAGCAAGATGTTGGGCTCGGCCGGAAGGCTGCCGTCGCTTCGCAGGATGTTGTGGGGGTGGACCTGAGCAGTGGTGAGGAAGGTACTGGTCATGTGCGAGTCCTCTCACGCAGGACGCTGAAACAGCGCGAACTGACAGGGGGCGAGGAGAGGCGCGGGCCTGACTGGCGGCGCGCCGGTGATCGGTGGGTGCGGAGGTTCGCGTGCCTGGGTGCTCCCAGGCACACCCAGGGCCGTGGAAACGCCTCAAGAGGTTGCCACGACTTGCCTATATCGACCATTGCCGAATCAAGGATTAGCTTGGCTTCGATTCATGGCGGGTGTCAACCACTTCCCTGAACTCGGCGATGGCGACTCCCCGCGAGGAAGTGAGGGCCGTCGTTGCCCGAAGGGTCTTGAGACGTATCGCGGCGCACCGCTTCGGGTGCGGCGTATGCGCAGTGCCGCCAGGCAGGCTGAGCGGGCCACAGAAGGAGGCACCACCGATGGCGATGTCGGGGCCGCCGGACATCCGGGTGCATCACCACGTCGCGAGCCCACACAGCAGGGCAGGTGAAGCCCAACTCGAAAGCGAGCGATGGAACGCGGTTCAGGTCACGCGAAGGCAGGACTCAGCCGCGCTCGACGCGGCACGGCGACACACGCGTCGAGCGCGACTCAGTCGCGGGCGGTGAGGAACCCGGACAGTGCGGCCAGGACCGCAGGAGCGACTCGGTAGTAGACCCAGGTCCCGCGCCTTTCGGACAACAGCAGGCCAGCTTCGCGGAGCTTCTTCAGGTGGTGACTGACGGTGGGCTGGGAGACGCCGACATCGGCGATGTCGCACACGCAGGCCTCCCGGTCCGGATGGGAGGCGACTTTGGAAAAGAGGCGCAGCCTCACCGGATCCCCGAGCGCCTTGAACATGGCCGCCGTGATCTCGGCCTCCTCCTCGGTCAGCTCCCGGTCCGTGAGGGACGGGCAGCACGGTGGAGCGGAGGCGGCGGCCGCCAACTGCGCTAGCTTCGACATGCATCTATGTTGACACCAGTTTCACCTCCTGCCAAGATTGATTGATTCGATGCATATCTAATTAACGGCTGGGGGAGGCATGACGGGTATGCGTACGACCGATACGGGGCCTACGAGGACTGCTGTCATCACGGGAGCCAGCAGTGGAATCGGCGCGGCAGTAGCGCGAGCACTGGCTCGCGACAGTTTCGAGGTTGTCCTGACCGCGCGCCGGACCGACCGACTGGAGGCCGTCGCCAAAGAGATCAGCGCCGGGGGCGGGTCGGCCAGGGTGTTCCCGTTGGACGTGACCGACCGGAAGGCAGTGCTCGCCTTCGCGGCCCAGCTGCCGTCGTGTGACGTGCTGGTCAACAACGCCGGCGGTGCTTACGGGACGGAATACGTCGAGAACGCCGATCCCGACGACTGGCGGTCCATGTACGAAGTGAACGTTGTCGGGGCGCTGCAGATGACCCAGGCCCTGCTGCCGAGCCTGCGGGCTTCCGGTGACGGTGTCGTGGTGGCCATCTCCTCCACCGCATCGTTCACCTGCTATGAGGGCGGTGGCGGTTACAGCGCCGCCAAGCACGGGGCGCATGTTCTGGCCGAGACTCTGCGCCTGGAGGTGTGCGGGGAGCCGTTGCGGGTGATCGAGATAGCGCCCGGGATGGTCCACACCGAGGAGTTCTCCCTCAACCGCTACCGCGGGGACCTGAACAAGGCCGACGCCGTCTACGCCGGCGTCCCCGATCCGCTGGTCGCCGATGATGTCGCCGACGTGGTGACCTGGGCGGTAACCCGGCCGCCACATGTGAACATCGACCTGATGGTGGTGCGGCCCAGAGCGCAGGCGGCACAGCACAAGGTGCACCGCACCTCCTAAAGCCGGACTGCCGACAGCGCGGTTGCCTCTCCCCGTTCGGGGAGAGGCAACCGCGCTGTCGTTGCTCAGCAGCCGGAGGCGCCGGGCATGTCGAACATCTCGGCGGCGTAGG
>NZ_LIQT01000308.1 GCF_001418415.1 Streptomyces hirsutus | reverse complement strand
GCGCGGGAGCGGGGGTAACCCGTGCGGTGGTTCGTCCGGTGCGTCGGCCCGTTCCGGCGGCAGGGGGTGGACCGGGAGCCGGGTCACGGGTGATCGTGGCGGCATGAGCCATCACCTCACGGAATCCGTCCGCGCCGAGGCCGCTGACGTGCGGCGCTTCTGGGAGGGGCTCGGGCTCCCCGGACTCGTCGACGTGCACACGCACTTCATGCCGGAGCGGGTGCTGCGCAAGGTGTGGGCCTACTTCGACGCGCTCGGGCCGTTGACCGGCGGGGTCGAGTGGCCGATCACCTACCGGCAGGAGGAGAGGGAACGGGCCGAACTGCTGCGGGAGTTCGGGGTGGTCGCCTTCACGGCCATGCTCTATCCGCACAAGCCCGGCATGGCGCGGTGGCTGAACGACTGGGCGGTCGACTTCGCCCGCCGCACGCCCGGCTGCCTGCACACTTCGACGTTGTTCCCCGAACCCGGGGCCGAGGGCCTGGTCAGGGACGCCGTCGAAGCGGGCGCACGGGTCTTCAAGGCGCATGTGCAGGTGGGGGCGTACGATCCGGCCGACACGTTGCTCGACGGTGCCTGGGGCGTGCTCGCCGAGGCGGGCGTCCCGGTGGTGATCCACTGCGGTTCCGGGCCCGCGCCCGGCAAGTACACCGGCCCCGAGCCGATCGCGCGGGTGCTGGCCCGGCACCCCCGGCTGCGTCTGGTCGTGGCGCACCTCGGGATGCCCGAGTACGAGGACTTCCTCGACCTCGCCGAGCGCTACACGGAGGTGCGGCTGGACACCACGATGGCGTTCACCGACTTCGCCGAGCGCATGGTGCCGTTCCCCCGGCGGGCCCTGCCCCGGCTGGCCGGCCTCGGCGACCGGATCCTGCTCGGCACGGACTTCCCCAACATCCCGTATCCGTACCTCCATCAGCTCCA
Organism: Streptomyces hirsutus; assembly: GCF_001418415.1. Classification (GTDB taxonomy): domain Bacteria; phylum Actinomycetota; class Actinomycetes; order Streptomycetales; family Streptomycetaceae; genus Streptomyces; species Streptomyces hirsutus. The sequence goes on along the minus strand of NZ_LIQT01000308.1, from coordinate 3,780 downwards.
GGCCCTGGAGCGGCTCGGGCTCGGGTCCGCATGGCTGCGGGCGGTGTGCCACGACAACGCGGCCCGCCTCTTCGGCCTGCGGGGGAACGGAAGCGGAGGTGGAAACGGAAACGGAGGGGGAAGCGGCGCCGTCGGTTGACGAGGGCGCCGGGGCCGCTGAAGGAGCGGCCCGAGGATTTCTCAGGGAAAACACAGATTTCGGAAAGGGCGCTCTCAGAGGTCCTCGCGAGGGTGTGGAGCATGACCACGACCTCGCCCCAGGGGCGCACCGAACTGCTGAGGCCGGACGGGGGCCCTGTCCGCGTGCTGGTGGTGGACGACGAGCAGTCGATCGCCGAACTGCTGTCCATGGCCCTGCGCTACGAGGGATGGCGGATCCGCAGCGAGGCCGACGGCCGGGGCGCTGTCCGGGCCGCGCGCGAGTTCCGGCCCGATGCCGTCGTCCTGAACATGATGCTGCCGGACATGGACGGCCTGTCCGTGCTCGGGCGGCTGCGCCGCGAGCAGCAGGACATGCCCGTCCTCTTCCTCACCGCGAGGGACGCCGTCGAGGACCGCATCGCGGGCCTGACCGCCGGCGGCGACGACTACGTGACCAAGCCGTTCAGCCTGGAGGAGGTCGTCGCGCGGCTGCGCGGCCTGATCCGGCGCTCCGGCGCGACCGACCGCCGGCCGGAGTCCGTGCTGGTCGTCGGCGACCTCACGCTCGACGAGGACAGCCACGACGTGACCCGGGCCGGGGTGGACATCCACCTCACCGCCACCGAGTTCGAGCTGCTGCGCTACCTGATGCGCAACCCGCGGCGAGTGCTCAGCAAGGCGCAGATACTCGACCGGGTCTGGTCCTACGACTTCGGCGGGCAGGCGAACATCGTCGAGCTGTACATCTCGTATCTGCGCCGGAAGATCGACGCCGGCCGGGAGCCGATGATCCACACCCGGCGTGGTGCCGGGTACCTGATCAAACCCGCGGTGTCGTGAGCGGACGACGACGGCCGCGTCCGCGGGGAGAGCGGGCACACCGCGCACGCTCCGGACCCGGCTCGTCGTCGCGTCCGCGGTCCTGATCGCCCTGGTGCGCGCGGTGATCGGCACGGTGACGACGCCGGCCCTGCGGTCGCACCTGTACGAGCAACTGGACGGGTGGCTGCACGAGGCGGCGATGCGGGCCGTCGAGGTGAGCGTCACCGGCGCCGGACTCGTGGCGGCCGGTATCGCGGGGCTGGTCCTCACCCGGAAGGCCGACGGCTGACGACCACGCCGCAGTCGGCAGCGGGCGGGCGGGGGAGGGAGACCGGGAGCCACCTTCCCCACCCGCCCGTCACTCCCCTTCGACCAGCCGTGCCGGGAAGCCGCCCGTCGCCACCGGGCCCCACCGCTCCGGGGTGATCCGGATGATCGACTTGCCCTGCTTGACCATGGCCGCCCGGTACTCGTCCCAGTCGGGGTGCTCGCCGGCGATGTTCCGGTAGTACTCCACGAGCGGCTCCACCGACTCGGGCGTGTCGACGACCTCGGCGGTGCCGTCGATCTGCACCCAGGGGCCGTTCCACTCGTCGCTGAGGACGATCAGGCTCACGCGGGCGTCCCGCTTGGCGTTGCGGGTCTTGGCGCGCTCCGGGTAGGTGGAGAGCACGATGCGGCCGGAGTCGTCGACCCCGCAGGTCAGCGGAGACCCCTGAGGACTTCCGTCGGCCCGCCGGGTCAGCAGGATCGCGCGGTGCCGGGGCCGTACGAAGTCCAGCAACTCGTCGAGGGAGACACGGGTGTTCGTCGCGATGTTCGGTGCCATGGCGCCAGCCTAGGACCGACGCCGGGTGCCGGCGGGCGCCTCACTCGGCCAGGGGAGTGAAGACCCGGGAGGAGTACCGGCGAGCAGGACCGGTGAAGAGGGCCCCGGTGCAGAGAACCTCTGTGCAGAGGACCTCGGTGAAGAGGACCGGCCCGCGGTGGGGGCGCGCCTCCGCTGAGAGCGCGCCGCCCGCCGCGGGCCGGGGGCGGGTGGTCCGAAGGGGAAGGAGTCCGGACTACTCGCCGGGGCCAGTGGGGCTGTTGGCCTTGCCGCCGCCGGCGGGGGCCGAGGCGGAGCCGGACCGGTTCGGGACGTCGGCGGTGTCGGCCTCGGCCGCCCCGCCGGTGGTTCCGTCCGTCGCCCCGGCGGCCACCGGAACCGGTGCGGCGGAGAGCGACTCGGCGGCCTGGGCCAGCGCGCCCGAGGTCCGCAGCGGGACCTCCTTGATGAACAGGGTCACCAGGAAGGCGAGGAAGGCGACCGGGGCGACGTACAGGAAGATGTCGGCGATGCCGTGCCCGTAGGCGCTCTCCAGCCAGGTGCGGATGCCGTCGGGCAGCAGGTCCATGTCCGGCAGTTCACCGGAGCCGGCCGACTGGGCGGCGGCGGCCTGCTCCTGCGGGCTCAGCGAGTCGATGGTGTCCTCGGCGTAGTGGTTGATCCGGGTCGACATGACCGAGCCGAGCACCGAGACGCCCACCGCGCCGCCGAGCGACCGGAAGAAGGTGACGACGGAGCTCGCGGCGCCGAGGTCGCTCGGTTCGACCTGGTTCTGCGTGCACAGCACCAGGTTCTGCATCATCATGCCGGTACCGAGGCCCATGATCACCATGAAGAGGCCGATGTGCCAGTACGGGGTGTCGTGGCGTATGGAGCTCAGCAGCCCCAGGGCGGCGGTCAGCAGCGCGGCGCCGGTGACGAGCCAGGACTTCCACTTGCCGGTCCGGGTGATGATCAGACCGGAGACGGTCGAGGAGACGAACAGACCGCCGATCATCGGGATGGTCAGGACGCCCGACATGGTCGGGGACTCGTTCCGGGCCAGCTGGAAGAACTGGCTGAAGTAGATGGTGCCGGCGAACATCGCGATACCGACGAACAGCGAGGCGACCGAGGCCAGCGTGATGGTGCGGTTGCGGAACAGCCGCAGCGGGATGATCGGCTCGGCGGCCTTCGTCTCGACGAACAGGAAGACCAGGGTGAGCAGCAGCGCGCCGCCGACCATCGCGTACGTCTGCCAGGACACCCAGGCGAACTTGTCGTCGGCGAAGGTGACCCAGATCAGCAGCAGGCTGACGGCAGCGGTGATGAAGAAGGCGCCGGCNNGCACCAGCGCCAGCCGAGCCACGAGGTGTCGGTGATCACGCCGCCGACCAGCGGGCCGCCCACGGTCGCGACGGCGAAGGTCGCGCCCAGGTAGCCGGAGTAGCGGCCGCGCTCCCGGGGGGAGATCATCGCGGCCATGATGATCTGGGCCAGCGCGGTCAGACCACCGGCGCCCAGACCCTGGATGACCCGGGCGGTGATCAGCATGCCGGGGTTCTGCGCCATGCCGGCGACCACGGAGCCCACGATGAAGATGACCAGGGCCGTCTGGACCAGCGTCTTCTTGCTGACCAGGTCGGCCAGCTTGCCCCACAGGGGCGTGGACGCGGTCATCGACAGCAGCGCCGCCGTCACGACCCAGGTGTAGGCGCTCTGGCCGCCGCCGAGTTCGGTGATGATCTCGGGCAGGGCGTTGGAGACGATGGTGGAGGACAGGATCGCGGCGAACATGCCGAGCAGCAGGCCCGACAGTGCCTCCAGGATCTGCCGGTGGGACATGGGAGCGCCGCTCGCGGGAGAGTCTTTCCCGCGTTCGGCCTGGGCCCGCACACCAGTCGGTGTGGTCGTTGCCATGGACTTCCTTCTCTTACGCGTTTGCTGGTGTACGGGTGGTCTCGGTGTCCTGGGGGGCACGAGGGGCCGGGCTGTCTCTTATACACATT
>NZ_LIQT01000307.1 GCF_001418415.1 Streptomyces hirsutus | reverse complement strand
CGGGCCGGGGAACGGGCCGGGGAACGGGCCGGGGAAGGGGACCGGCGGTGGCATGACGCCCGGTGGTGCCGGCGGGACGGCCGAGGAGTCCCGGCAGCTCAATCCCCCTCTTCTCCTCGTCCTGTTCCTGCTCTCCGCCGTGATGTTCCAGGACCCGATCCGCCGCGCCCTGGGCGCCCCGGTGATGCAGAACTGGACGACGGTGTTCGTGGCGGTGATGATCCAGGCGCTGCCCTTCCTGGTGCTCGGCGTCCTGCTGTCCGCGGCGATCGCGGTGTTCGTCCCGCCGTCCTTCTTCGCCCGCGCCCTGCCGAAGCGTCCGTCCCTGGCGGTCCCGGTCGCGGGTGCGGCAGGCGCGGTGCTCCCCGGCTGCGAGTGCGCGTCCGTCCCGGTGGCGGGGGCGCTGGTGCGCAGGGGAGTGGCCCCGGCGGCGGCCCTGACGTTCCTGCTGTCCGCCCCCGCGATCAACCCGATCGTGCTGACGGCGACGGCGGTCGCCTTCCCGAACGATCCCCTGATGGTCCTCGCCCGGTTCGTGGCGAGCCTGCTGGTGGCCTGCCTGATGGGCTGGCTGTGGCAGCGCCACGGCCGCGCGGACTGGCTGCGCCCGCCGTCCCGTTCGTCCTACGAGGGGCGGAGCCGGGGCGCGGCGTTCTGGGGGTCGGTCCGGCACGACGTGATGCACGCCGGTGGCTTCCTGGTGGTCGGTGCGATGGCCGCGGCGACGCTGAAGGCGGTCGTCCCGGCCCACTGGCTGCAACGGGCGGCCGATCATCCCGTGCTGTCGGTCCTGGTGCTGGCCGCGCTGGCCGTTCTCCTGTCGATCTGCTCGGAGGCGGACGCGTTCGTCGCCGCGTCCCTGACCCAGTTCTCGCTGACGGCCCGGCTCACCTTCCTCGTCGTGGGCCCCATGATCGACCTCAAGCTCTTCGCCATGCAGGTGGGCACGTTCGGCCGCGGCTTCGCCCTGCGCTTCGCCCCGGCGACCCTCGTCCTGGCGGTGGCGGTCTCGGTCCTGACGGGAGCGGTGCTGCTGTGAACCGGGTGCGTCGAAACCTGAATCTGAACCGGCAGGCGCAGGCGGCCCTGCTGTTCCTCCTGGGCGCGACCGTGCTGCACGCCGGGCTGACCGACCTCCATCTGCGCTACGTCAAGGCCGGCCTGCGCCCGCTGCTCCTGCTGTGCGGAGCCGTACTCGTCGTGACGGCGATGACGACGGTCTGGTACGAGTGGCGCGAAGCGTCCGGAAAGCGCGACCACGACGGAAGCGGGAGCGGGGACGGGAGCGGGGACGGGAGCGACGGCGGTGGCGAGAGCGGGAACGGCGGCGATGGCGATGGCGAGCACGATCACGACCTGGGGCACCACGAGCCCCGTATCTCCTGGCTCCTGGCCCTTCCCGTTCTCGCCCTGATCCTGGTGGCGCCGCCGGCCCTCGGCTCGTACAGCGCCACCCACACGGGTACGGCCCTGCAGAAGCCGTTCGGCTTCCCGGAACTCCCCGCCGGGGGCACACTCCGCCTCGGAGTGGGGGAGTACGCGGCCCGCGCGGTCTACGACGACGGCCACGGCCTCCGGGACCGGCCCATCGAGATCACCGGCTTCGTCGCCCTGGACCCGTCCGGCGTCCCCTACCTGGTCCGCATGTCCCTCAACTGCTGTGCCGCGGACGGCCAGCCGGTCAAGATCGCCCTGACCGGCGCGGTCCCCCCGGTGCTGCAACCGGACGCCTGGCTGGAGGTCACCGGCACCTACAGCCCGCGCCGGACGAAGGACCCGGTCAACGACGGACCCGTCCCCTACTTCGAGGTCACGTCGGCGAAGCCGGTCCCCACCCCGAACGACCCGTACGACGAGGTCTGGAACGGCTGAACGGGCGCGCTAGCGCTGCTGCTGGGTGCGGCTGCCGTCGGCGGCCGCGTCCCGGGTGACGGTCTCGCCCTTGATGACGGTCTCGCCCTTGATGACGGTCTCGCCCCGGATGACGCGAGGGGCGCCCGGCTGCTCCCCCTGCGGCTGGTGCGCCTGCCGGGGCTGCTGGGCCTGGGCCCGCCGCTCGTCCTCCTGCGCCTCCGCCTCCGCTTCCGCCTTCGCCGCACGGGCCTCGGCCTTGAGGATGCGGGCGGACTTTCCGGCCGAGCGGGCGAGCTCGGGCAGCTTCTTCGCCGCGAGCACGGCTATGAGGACGATGAGGATGATCGCGAGTTCGCTCAGTCCGAACATGGGGGTCCGTCCGTCCTTCTCGTGAGCCGTTGCCGGATGCCGCCCGTAGAATCTACAGCAATGTAGAGAATTTGACGGTGTCCGCTCGTCTATACGATGACCGCCCGGGAACGGGAGGGCGACGGAAGGGAGACAGGCCGTGGTCGAGCACAGCCGGCATCACCGGCGGCGGGGACAGGGCGAACTGGAGTCGCTGGTGCTGTCGGTGCTGCGGGAGGCGGACGGCCCGGCGACGGCCGGCTGGGTGCAGGAGCGGCTGGGCGAGGACCTCGCCTATACGACGGTCATCACGATCCTCACCAGGCTGCTCGCGAAGGGCGCGGTCACCCGTGAACGCGCGGGCCGCTCCTTCGCCTGGACCCCTGCCTCCGACCACGCCGGTCTCGCCGCCCACCGGATGCGCAGGGTGCTGGACGCCGAGAGCGACCGGGAGGCGGTCCTGGCCAGCTTCGTCACCGGTCTCGGCCCGGACGACGAACGGCTGCTGCGGGAACTGCTGGGTCAGCCCCGGAGCGACGGGGAAGACTGAGGCCTCATGGGGGTGTTCGTCTTCCTGCCGCTCGTCCTGCCGTTGACGGCATGGCCGATCGCCCGGCTCGCCGCACAGCATCTCCACCCGCGGACCGCGACGCGGATGCTGACCTGGGTGGCGGCGGTGATGGCGGTGTGCAGCACGGTGTGCCTGTGCCTGGTGATGGTGGTCGGCACCGCCACCCTGCCCGGCAACCCGCTGCCCGACGGCTGGTCGGACCCGGAGGTGCGGGAGGCGGTCCCGTACGACGAGGTCGTGGGGAAGGCCGCCATCCCGGCGCTGTGCGCGGTGCTGCTGGCCTGCGCCCGGACCCTGTGGCGGCACGTCCGCACCCGCCGCCGCGCCCACCGTGCCCTGGACGGCCTGCCGGACACGGAGGTGGCGGTCCTGCCCGACGGCGCCCCGTACGCGTACGCCCTTCCGGGCACCGGACCGCGCCGCGACCGCGTCGTGGTCACCACCGCGCTCCTGGACCACCTCGCCCCCGCCGAGCGCCGCGCGCTGTTCGCCCACGAGCGCGCCCACCTCACCGCGCGCCATCACCGGTTCCTGCTGGCCGTACGGCTGGCCGCGCACGCCAACCCGTTCCTGCGCCTCCTGCACACCGCGGTGTCGTACGCGGCGGAGCGCTGGGCGGACGAGGAGGCGGCGCGTACGGTCGGCGACCGCCGTACCGTCGCCACCGCCATCGGCAAGGCGGCCCTCGCCTCCCGGGCCGGCGGCCCGCCCCTGCCCGCGTTCGCGGCGCCGGGACCGATTCCCCGCCGGGTGGCGGCGCTGCTCGCCCCGGCTCCGGCGACCGGGCCCTGGCCGGAGGTGTTCACCTCGGCGGGTCTGGCGGCCTGGGGAGCGGCCGCCGGTACGGCCGCGTCGGCGATGTCGTCCGCCAACGCGGCGGTGACCCTGTTCTGGATCCTGTGGACGGCGACGCCGCTGTGACGACGCCGCCGTGATGAGGCCGCTGTCATGACGCCGTTGTGATGACGCCGTTGTGAGGCGGTGGCGGGAGCCGGACTCTCAGCCGATACCCGGCCCGGAGGAGTGCGGTCCGCCGTGCCCGTACGCACTGTCGCTGCCGTACGCCTCCCGGTGCTCGACCAGCTCGCGCACCCAGCCGTCGACCTCGGTGACCCAGTCGCGGGCGTCGTCGTGGCCCACGGTGAACCGGCTGAGCGCGTCGTGCCCGGTGTCGTCGCCGCCCGCGTTCCCGCCGCCCCGCTTGTCGGCCTCCAGGACGACGTCGATGCCGCCCGGGTGGGTCAGGAAGGTCAGCTCGATCTCCTCCACCCGGTCCGCGTACGAGGGCGCCGGGGTGAGCCCTATCTCCTGGTGGAAGGGCAGTCGCTGCCCGGTGCCGCCGATGCGGCCGTGCTCGAGACCGGCGGACCGCAGCCCGTACCCGAGCTGCCGGAACGCGCCGAGGATCGCCTCCTGGGCGGGCAGCGGGCCGACACCGAGCGGATCGAGGCCGGGGTCGGGGTCGTTGTCGGCCTCCGGGGCTTCCGGGGCTTCC
>NZ_LIQT01000306.1 GCF_001418415.1 Streptomyces hirsutus | reverse complement strand
AGTTCCTGGCTTCCGGAGCCCCCGGCGCGCCGAGGGCTCCGGAAGCCAGGAACTCCGCCTGGTCCTCGGCGACTTCGGTCCGCTCCAGCTCGGCGAGTGCCGCCAGCTGCTCAGGGGTGAGCGAGGCGAGCAGTTCCTCGACCTCGCCGAGCCGCTCGCGCACCGCGTCACGCTCCTTCTCGCGCTGCTCGGCGAGGGCGAGCTGGTCGTCGAGCGCCTTGCGGGCCCGCCGGGCGAGCGTCTCGGCCCGCTGCTCGCTGCCGGTCAGCCGCCCCACCGTGTCCGCGCGGTTGCGTGCCAGCCGCCCGATCACATGCCCCTGGTCGAGCGCGTGCTGCGGATCGCGGGCCAGCAGCAGCCGCACGTACGGGGAGATCCCGGTGCTGCCCTGGTACTGCTGCCGGGCCAGCCGCCCGGCCGCGCCCCGGCTGTCGTGCAGGGAGAGCCGGGCGACGGCGAGGGCACGGTCCAGCCGTCGTGTCTCGGCGCGCTGCTTCGCCAGCCGCTCCTCGGCGGCGTTGTAGGCCTCGGTGGCCTTCCCGGCCTCGCGGTACAGCCGCTGAAGGTCCGTCAGCAGCTCGGCGACGGACCGGTCATCGGGCGGTGTCGCCTCGGTGGCGGCCGTACTGTCCCCGGAAAGCTCCGTCGCGGTGCTCTCCGGCGGTTCCGGAAGGGCCTTAGCGGGCCCCGGCGCGAGAACGGTGCCGACCGCGACCGCCGCCGTACACGCCAGACGTAGAAGCATTCTTGACACCTCATCACCTCCGATGCGGGCGGCTCATCCGCTCCGCATCGCGAGCATCCGGCGGTTTGGCCGGGTCCGCTCGCCGGGTGTGCGCGGTTCGGCGCAACGGTGTCACCCGTCGGCGTCGTCCGGCTTGCCGCGCGGCGTGGCGTCTGGATCGGCGGCCGGATCACGGGTGCGCCCGGACCACGGCCACCTCGGGCGGTCGGCCGTCGCCGCCCCGTCCGGGTCGTACCGGTACTTCCACCCCTGGGTCAGTCCGAGCCGGTCGCTCTGCCCCCGAGGCACGCGCCGGTAGACCAGCACCGTGGGCGGGCCGCCGTCCGGGGCCGGGACGGGGATGCGGTACGTCTTGGGCGGGTGCCCGGTGATGCCCAGCAGCACGGGCAGGACGCGCCCGTCCATCGGTCCGCCCTCGAAGGGGGTGTCCTGACTTTTCACGGCACCAGTGTCGGTCATGCCCCCACGTCGGGCGTCCACCGGCCGTCCGTCCGACGGGTCAGCCGTCCCCCGACAGCGCCCGGACGAGGACCCCGGTCTCCGCGTCGCGCCGCGCGGTCACCTCCAGGGCGGCCAGGAACTGCTCCACGAGCCAGTCCCGCAGCTCGCCGACGGGCAGCTGCCTGTCCTCGTCGAGCCAGATCAGCGAGGCCGCCTCCACGGCGGTGATCCACATCCGGATGGTCATCCGCAGCCGGGGCCCCGGCT
>NZ_LIQT01000305.1 GCF_001418415.1 Streptomyces hirsutus | reverse complement strand
GCACCGCGGACCTGGTCCGCGAGCAGCGTGCCGTCACCTTGGCCGAGGCCCACGCCCGACATCCGGAGCGGTTCGCCCGGCGGCCGACCCCGCCCGCGATACCCGCCCAGGTCTGGATCAACGAACCGAAGCCGGAGACAGAAGGCACACTACAGACTTCATAGCATTAAACCGTCTCATTTGACTTGACAAGTTCCGAGAACTGCGCCCCGATGAATCGGGCGTCGCCGAAGAACTGTGCCTCGATAAACAGGGCGCGGCCGAGGCGGGGTTTACCGGTGGACGGGTCGTGGAGAGCGCTGAGGAGGGCCTCCAGCAGATCTTGAGTGAAGGGGGTGCCGCTGTGGTCTACGTCGGCGCCGGGGGCGAGGCCGGTCAGGTACGCGGTGCGGTCGGTGTCGGTGAGGTGGGCCAGGCACACGGTATGGCCGCGGACGTGAACGTCGCGGCAGCCGACCGGGTCGCTGGCCGGGTCCGCGCCGTGCCCGCAGGGCTGCCAGGAAAGCGAGAATGTGCTCATGATGCGGTGGCTCCCCGGGGTTTCGGGTGCCGGTATGGACGCTCTGGGTGCCGGTCTGGTTCAGGCACGCCGTGACCGCAGCGAACGGCTCCCGCTCCCGAAGTTCGACGAACTGCCGTAGATGCCCGCACGGTGGCGGCCGACTGAGGCGTCGATCCGCCTGTACCCGCCGTGCTCCTGACGGCTCGTGGGCCGGCCCGGCGACTGTGAGTGCTCGAGGTGGTTTATGCGGGGGTGCGTTTGGTTCGGCGTAGCAGGGTGAGGGCGGTGACGGCGGCGAGGGTCATCCAGGTTTTGCCGAGGATCTGTCCTGGGAGGTAGTCGAGGGAGTCGAAGGCGAGTTGGAGGAACAGGAGGCTGTCGGCGAGCAGGCCGACAGCGTTCGAGGCAAGCATTGCGAGGAGCAGTCCGCGTTGCCGCAGCGGCTCGTAGACGGCGAAGTCCATGGTTTCGGCTACGGCGAAGGCGATCGCGGAGGCGGTTGCGAGGTTTGGGTCGGCCAGGAGGTAGGACAGGAGGGTGCCGATGGCTATGGCGGTGAGGACGGCACCGCGTCCTGCGGCTTCTCGTGCGAGGTCGCGCAGTACGAGGGCGAGGCCGACCATGTACACCCCGGCGGGGGCGGTGTAGCCGAGGCCTACTGGGACGACGCCGAAGTGGGTGACAGCGAGGTTGGCGGCCGGGATGGTCGCGATGTAAGCGAGGAGAGTGAGGATTCCAGCGCGGGCGGGGACGTTCACGATCTGCTTTCTGTGGTGATCGAGGCATAGCGCGCCCTGTTTGACGACGGACGGGCGCGGAGACAAACCTCGGGCAGTTCACCACATGGCACTGACATCGACGCTGATACTCGGGTTTCGGCGGTCGTGGCTCGGGCACTGACTGACGCCCTGCTGGGCTGTCTTCTGACTGTTCTGTCCGGCCACCGGGACCTGAACCGCCCTGGGTTCGGTAGAGACCTCAGATTGTGGTTGTGACCTGGGGTTTTGTGAGTTCCGTGTAGTAGTTGGTGTCGCACAAGCCGGGGCTGGCTCGGTGCCCCGGTTAGCCGTTGCCGAATCCGGGTCACCGTGGTGGCAGTGGAGAGCAAGATCCCCTGCCCGCAAGGGTCCGGACAAGGGGGCGCCGAACGCGCAGGGCTGCTTCGAGCGTGCGAAGCCCTGGAGCAGCGGCGGGGCGCTGAGTGGCACTGCGTGTCCATGTGCCGCCGTGACGGTGCGCGGGCGACGGACACCTCTCGTGCGGTACTGGCGCGCCCGGCGCCTTCAGCGGTGAGTCCGCGTTGGGGTGTCAGCAGGTGTGGTGGAGGGTAGCGATGGCGTCGTGGCTGTGGATGCTTTCGAGGTTTTTCGCGGTGACGGTATGGGTGAGTGCTTTGTTGCGGCAGGTGAGGCTGATGTCGCGGATGATGTCTTCGACGAAGACGGGGTGGTCGTAGGCCTGCATGGTGACGATGCGTTCGTCGGGCCGTTTGATCAGCGGGATGACGGGGGCGGAGCCGGTGGCGCGCAGCAGGTCGACGATCTCGTGGACGGGCAGGGGATAGGGGGCGTCCGCGGTCCCGGTGATCTCCAGGGTGATCTCGCTGCGCTGGTTGTGGGCGCCGTAGTCGGAGATGGCCTTCGAGCAGGGGCACAGGCTGGTGACATGCGTGGTCACCGCAGTGGCGACCGTGCAGTCGGAGGTGGTGATGCGGCCAGTGACGGTGACGTCGTGGGTCTGCCAGGACTCTTGCCGGCTGGCGGGAGCGGTTACCGAGGTGGCGATAGGCAGCGACAGGGTCAGGGTGAGAGCCGGGGCGTCGAGAAGGGTGAGGCCTCGTTTGAGGGCGAGGGGCAATTCCTGCGGGGTGAGCGTGGCGACTTCCTCGTGCACGAGGGCGATCATGCGGCTCATGTGGGTGCCGCGCCGGTCGGCTTGCAGGCCGACGGTCACGCTGATGTCGGCGATGCCCTGCTGCCGGGTGTGGCCGTCGTCGAAGGTGAGGGGATAGCGCAGGCCGCTGATGCCCACTTCGTCGATGGCGATGCCTCGGCGGTCGGGTTCGTTTTGGATGTCGTGCATGCTCACGCGCCTCGGTAGGTGCAGCCGGAGGTGCAGGTTTCCCGCACGGTGATCGCGGACAGTGCGGGAAGCTCGTCGATCAGCCGGTCCCAGATCCAGCGGGCCAGGTTCTCGCTGGTGGGATTGTCCAGACCTTCGATGTCGTTCAGGTAATAGTGGTCGAGTTGCGCGTCGATGGGCTTGAAGGCGCGTTTGATGTCGCCGAAGTCCATGACCCAGCCCAGTTCTGCGTCGACGGGGGCTTCGACGTGCACGATCACCTTGTAGGAGTGGCCATGCAGGCGCGCGCATTTGTGGCCCTCCGGCACGCGGGGCAGTCGGTGTGCCGCTTCGAAGGTGAATTCGCGAAAGATTTCCATTACTGAATTCCCAGATACTTGTGCGTCTGGAGGGAGAGTGTCCAGCGCGGATTCTTCATGCAGTACTCGACGGCGGCACGGGTGTGGGCTTCGCGGTGGGCGTCGTCCAGTGGTTGCAGCCGGAAGTGGTGGAAGTCCAGGTCTTCGAACTGGGCGGGGTCGCCTCCGGCCTGCGGGTAGACCAACTTCAGTTCGTCGCCGTGGGTGAGGACCAGGGTGGAGCCGATCTTGGGGCTGACGCACAGCCAGTCGATCCCGCGGGGAGCCGGGCGGGTGCCGTTGGTCTCCACCGCGACTTCGAAGCCTCGCTCGTGCAGCGCGTCGACGGCTTCCTCATCCAACTGCAGCAGGGGCTCTCCGCCGGTGCACACCACGAACCGGTGGGCCGGGTCGGTGCTGGGCCAGGCGGCCTCGACGGCTGCTGCCAGATCCTGCGGGGTGCGGAAGCGGCCGCCACCTTCACCGTCGGTGCCGACGAAGTCGGTGTCGCAGAACTGGCAGACGGCACGGGCACGGTCCCGTTCCCGGCCTGTCCACAGGTTGCAGCGGGAGAAACGGCAGAACACCGCCGGGCGCCCTGCGTGGCTGCCCTCGCCCTGCAGAGTGTAGAAGATTTCCTTGATCAGGTAGGTCATGCTCAGGCGCTCTGGTATTGGACGGGGTCCTTCACGCCGGCTTCGGCGAAGCCCTTCAGGCGCAGCAGGCAGGTGTCGCACCGGCCGCAGGCCCGGCCCTGCTCGTCGGGGTCGTAGCAGGAGGAGGTGAGTGAGTAGTCCACGCCCAGGCGCAGGCCCTCGCGGACGATGTCGGCTTTGGACAGCGCGATCAAGGGGGAGTGCAGGGTCATCTTGGAGGTTCCTTCCACCCCAGCCCGGGTGGCCAGGTTGGCCATGGTGGCGAAGGCCTCCATGTACTCGGGGCGGCAGTCGGGGTAGCCGCTGTAGTCCACGGCCGTGACCCCGGTGAAGATGTCGCTCGCGCCGACGGTCTCGGCGAAGGCGAGCGCGAAAGACAGGAAGATCGTGTTGCGGGCCGGCACATACGTGATCGGCACCCCGCCCTCCTCGACATCCTCCAGCTTTTCGTGCTTGGGCACCTCGATGTCCGACGTCAGGGCCGAGCCGCCGAAGACGCGAAGATCGATGTCGGCAATGACGTGCCGGGCCACACCCTGGACCTGCGCCACACGCTGTGCCGCCTCCAACTCGATGCTGTGCCGCTGGCCGTAGCGGAAGCTGAGCGCGTAGGGAGTGAAGCCCTGGTCCTTGGCGATGGCCAGCACCGTGGTCGAGTCCAGGCCGCCGCTCAGCAACACGATCGCGGGACGGTCCATGCTGTCACTCCCTTATCTGCAGTCCAGTTTCCTCAGCCGAGGCAGATGCAGCCTACCCCCCTAACTAGCGGCTACAGTAACCACAACAACACGCGAGTTATGGAAGCCAGGGGTCGAGTCGCAGTGAACGAGTTGCCCATCGTGGTCACGTGCACGGACCGAAAGACCTCACCGCCCCCCGCGACCCTGCAGGCGCGCACCCTGCCCACCGGCGACCTGCCGCAGCGAGCCGCAGAATGGGCACGCCGCCTGCAAACAGCCGATAGCCGACCGACGACACTGCAGAACCTCTACCAAGGGGATCAGTGGCGGCGAGCCCTCGCTCTCACCGACGCGGCAACCCGTGCGGGTTTCGTTCCTCGCCTGTATGCAGCCTCGGCCGGCCTGGGCCTGCGGCCAGTCTCCAGCCTTGCACCGTCCTATGCCGCGACTTTCCTGCCACGACATGCAGATTCCGTGGCTTCCTCCAGCCCTGAGGCATCCTTGTGGTGGGAACACCTGCAGCAGTTGGACGGCACCGGCGATCTGCCCCAGATCGCGACCGCCGCCGGACGAGCCCTGGTGGTGGTATCGGAGACCTACGCCCACGCCATGCAGCGCGACTTGCACCGCCTCGCCGCGACCGGCGCCGAAACGGTGCTGATCGGGGGAGCCTGCGAGGTAGAAGGGATACTGCGGGTGCCGGCCAACGCCGCCCTGCGCCAAGCCCTCGGCGGAACCCTCACCAGCCTGAACACCCGCACGGCAGCCTCCTGGCTCGAGCACTGCACACCGGGCCGCCTCATCAGCCCCCAGGGGCAGGCGCGTTGGGGCGCCTGGGCCGCGCAGGTTGCCCGGCCCGAACGCTACGCCCGCACCCCCGTATCCGATGAGACGGTGATCGCCTTCATCACAGAGATGAAGAACCTCCACCCCGGCTCCTCCCGTACCCGTCTGCTGCGTCTGTTCAGAGACAAGGGGATGGCCTGCGAACAGAAACGCTTCGCAGACCTGTACACGTCAACGATTGGCCGCTGATGACTTCCACTGTGCTCAAGCGCCGGGCCCTGCGAATCGAGCAGCACCCCACGATCCCTTTGTACGTGTTCACCTTGGCGGCCGAAGAGGTGTACCAGGTCGCCGACGTCGCGCGGATCTCTCGGGACGAAGCCGGCAGGCTCATCGGCTACCAGCGCCCCGAGAAGAAACAGCACGTCAAGCAGATCCTGGAATACCTCGACGGCGACGAAGTCCTCTTCCCCAACGGACTGATCCTCGCCCTGCCCTCCGACGTGCGCTTCAAGTCCAGCCCCGGCCCCAGCAGTAGCGACGGCCTGTGCACCTCCGGCACCCTGGAGATCCCGCTGCCGGATTCCCCCGACGCCCCCCGGCCGGCCTGGATCGTCGACGGCCAGCAGCGCAGCCTCGCCCTAGCTCGCACGCGTAACACCCGCCTGGCCGTGACCATCGCTGGCTTCGTCGCCGAAGACCTCGAGACCCAGCGAGACCAGTTCCTGCGCGTGAACACCGTCTCCCCGCTGCCGACCAACCTCGTCACCGAACTGCTCCCCGAAGTCGGCACGGTCCTGCCCACCAAACTCTCCGCCCGCAAACTCCCCTCGGTCCTGGTCGAAGCCCTCAACCACGACAAAGACTCGCCCTTTCGCGGACTGGTGCGCCGCCCCTCCACCTCCGTCGAGCAAAAAACGGAGGCCGTCGTCACCGACAACAGCCTCACCACCGCCATCCAGGAATCCCTCAACTCCCCATCCGGCGCCTTCTTCCCCTACAAAAACCTTTCCAACGGCACCGTCGACACCGCCACCATCCGGCAGATCCTCGTCATTTACTGGAGCGCCGTCCGCGACACCTTCCCCGAAGCATGGGGCCTGCCCGCGACCCGCAGTCGGCTGATGCACGGAGTGGGTATCCGCTCCATGGGGCGCCTCATGGACCGCGTGATGATGGCCATTCCTCCCGCCTCCCCCCACGCACTCGAGCAGGCGCGCGCCGAACTCGCCCTGATCGCACCGCACTGCCGCTGGACTGAAGGGCGCTGGCCGGACCTGAACATCCCCTGGAACGAACTCCAGAACAATCCGCGCCACATCTCAACCCTCTCGAACTACCTCCTCCGTATCTATGTGCAGGAAAAGGCAAAAGCCGCGTGAAATTCTATTTCCCTGACAGCCAGGACCTGGTGAGCCCCACCTACGACTTCGTCAACGACGAGTACTCGCCCTACCGAGTCCGCCAACGCGACGACGTCTACGCTCACCAGGCCGTGACGCCGATCCCCTACGACGGGATCCTCGTCAGCAAGGCGGTCGTCGACGGATCCGTGAAGGGAGCGGGAAAGTACTCCTCCCCGCAGCGCGAGCGCTTCTACCGCCTGGGCGTCAGGAACTTCTTCCGCCTCCCCGAACCCTGCTCCACCATCGGCGACTGCGGCGCCTTCAACTACATCGACGAAGAGCGCCCGCCCTACGAAGTGGACGAAGTCCTCGACTTCTACGGCCGCTGCGGATTCGACGCTGGCATCAGCATCGACCACATCATCTTCGGATACATTCCCGAAGACTCCGATGCACAACCCGAAGACGCCTGGATCACCCGACAGCAGATCTCCCTGGAACTCGCCGAAGAATTCATCGCCGCAGCACAAAAATCAGGCACGCACTTCGAACCGGTCGGCGCTGCACAGGGTTGGGGCCCGCAAAGCTACGCGCACAGCGTGAAGCAGTTGCAGAAAATGGGATACCGGCGCATCGCCCTGGGTGGCATGGTCCCCCTCAAATCACACGAAATCCTTTCCTGTCTGCGTGCGATCGATGACATCCGCTCCCCGGAAACACAACTGCATCTCCTCGGCATCAACCGAGTCGACAGCATGGAGCAGTTCGCCCGCCACGGCGTGACCAGTTTCGACAGCACCTCCGCCTTCCGCCAGGCCTTCATGGACGACCGCAACAACTACCACACGGCCACCGACTCCTACACGGCCATCAGAGTCCCCCAAGTTGACGGAAACCCCGCCCTCAAACGGCTCATCCTCTCCGGAAACGTGTCGCAGGCCGAAGCCATCATCGCCGAACGGGCATGCCTGCGTGCCCTGCGAGAATTCGATGCCAAGGAAACCTCCGTAGAGGACGTCCTGACCGTTCTTGCGGCTTACGAATCCCTCGTGCTTGGGCCGAAAAAGAAGAGCTATCTGGAACTCTATAAGCGCACCCTGAATGACGCGCCCTGGCGCACCTGCCCCTGCGCACTGTGCAAGAAACACGGCATCGAGATCGTGATATTCCGGGGGAGTGAGCGCAATAAGCGCCGCGGATTCCATAATCTGACCGTACTCGAAGCGAAAATGCGAAGACTCACCTTCGGGTAAAATGCTTCCTTCTGCTTTTTTTTGGACCATGTCAGGAGATGCGATGGCCGACCGCTACGAACTCAGGCTCCCTGCACTTGAAGTGCGCCAGGGCGACAGAAAAATCTACTGCTTCGCTGTCGACGGAAAAAAGATTCACAGCTTCGCCGCCGTCTCCCGCGTCCGGCGCGACGACGACAGCGTCCTGCAGGGCTACCAGCGGCCCGAGGTCCTCAGCCACATCCGCGGCATCCGCCGCTACCTTGAGTCCGACAACGCCATGCTCCCCAACGCCCTGGTCCTGGCCTTCGACGACTCCGTTAGGTTCGAGACCGCAGCCCGCCGAAGCGCCGGCGTCGACTACTCCGTCCCCGGCGAACTGGTCATCTCCGTCGACGAATCCCTTCCGGATGAGGAAAAGCCCGCCCTGATCGTGGACGGCCAGCAGCGCAGCGCCGCCATCCGTGACGCGGACCTGGCCGAGTTCCCCGTCGCCGCTGTCGGTTTCATCGCCGACAACAGCGAAGACCAGCGCTCCCAGTTCATCCTGGTCAACTCCACCAAGCCGCTACCCAAAGGTCTCATCCACGAACTGCTGCCGGAAACCAGCGGCCACCTCCCGCCCGCCTACGCCCGCAAACGCCTGCCGGCGCAGCTGATGACCCGTCTCAACACCGACGGCCAGGGCCCCTTTTACGGCCGCATCGCCTCTCCCACCTCGCCGCACGGCAACATCAAGGACACCAGCCTGCTGCGCATGCTGGAGCACAGCCTCTTCGAAGGGGCCCTCTACCAGTACCGCAACCCCGAAGACGGCTCCGGCGACGTCGAGCGCATGCTCGAGCACCTGCGCTCCTACTGGACCATCGTCAAGGACACCTTCAGCGACGCCTGGAAACTCCCGCCCCGCCAGTCCCGCCTCACCCACGGCGTCGGCATCCAGGCCATGGGCTTCGTCATGGACACCCTCACCGACGGCATGGCAGCCGAAGACGTCGACTGCGACACCGTCCGCAATGCCGTCCTCGGCCTGATGCCCATCACCGCCTGGACCTCGGGCATGTGGCGCTTCTCCGACGGCGAGCAGCGCCGCTGGAACGGCCTGCAGAACACCCCCAACGACATCCGCCTGCTCACCGACCTGCTGGTACGCGCCGTGCGGGGCTGACCGGCTGGCCGTGTTCACCGCGCCCTCTCGGGCACGGTGAACAGCAGATCCACTTCCCGCGTTTGCGGCCGTCTTCGGTCACCGCCTGTAAGGCGGCCGTCTCGTTCGGGTAGTCGTCGCGTACCTCGGCGACCATGGGAACCGCGCGACGGCGGAGCTCAAGCGGGTAGCGGTAAGGTCGTGCCATGACTCGATCCTGAATGGAAGTTTCAGGATCTTGGAGGCATACGGAACCGCCCGGGCGGTGGATAGTCGTTTGGCGGGGGTGGACGACAGAGCTGGTGCTCAGGGTGCAGGGGTGAGGGTGATGTGGCGCCCGAGGGCAGTCAGATAGCGGACCAGGTCGCGGGTTCGCCGTGGCTGGATCGATCAGGTGCTGGTCTTGATCTGGAACGAGTTCGCCGTACTCACTGCCAGGGCCGTTGATTAGGCGCCAGATGATGACCAGAAGCGGGCGACGGCGACCAGAGCTTGGCGGTGTCATAGCCTCGAAGTAACAGTGCAGGTGAGAAGGGTTGCTCGTGGCAGTGCGGAGACCGTTGACGCTCAAGGAGCGTGAGGAGATCGCGGTCGGCCGCGCCCGGGACGAAGGGGTGCGGGAGATTGCGCGGCGGATCGGCCGGGACCCGTCGGTGGTCAGCCGGGAGATACGCCGAACAGTTCGCGGCGCGGTTACCGGGCCTCGACCGCGGACCGTCGGGCCGCACAGCGACGTCGGCGCCCTCAACGGCAGGTGCTGAACACCGACTTGGTTCTGCGGGAGCGCGTTCTGGCGGACCTGCGGTACGGGCGGACACCGAACCAGATCGCGGGGCGTTTGAAACTCGAGTCCGCAGACGCGAGTGTGGCCCTCATGGAAGGCTCACTCCCGGCCGGCGGGGAAACGATCTCGCACGAGGCCGTCTACACGTGGATCTACGCGCTGCCCAAGGGCGAGCTCGCCCGCCTGGGCGTGATGCTGCCCAGCCGCCGCACCGCCCGCGGCCCCCGCAGCAGGCCCGATGCCTCCAAGGGCGCCCGGATCACCGGCATGCGCTCGATCCACGACCGTCCCGCCGAAGCCCTCGGCCGACAGGTCCCCGGCCACTGGGAGGGCGACCTCATCATCGGGAAGAACGGCGCCTCCGCCGCGGCGACCCTCGTCGACCGCTCGACCCGCTTCTGCGTCATCCTCGCTCTGCCCGCGGGCAGGAACGCCGACAGCCTGTCGACCGTGCTCACCGAACAGGTCCTGGGAATGCCCGAGTTGGTCCGCAAGTCGCTGACCTGGGACCAGGGAACGGAGATGGGCCGTCACGCGGCGCTCACCCTGGCCACCGGCCTGGACGTGTACTTCGCCGACCCGCACAGCCCCTGGCAGCGGCCGACCAACGAGAACACGAACGGCATCGTCCGCCGCTACCTCCCCAAGGGCACCGAGATCACCGACCACCAGCCCTACCTCACAGCCATCGCCGAGGAGATCAACAACCAGCCCCGCCGCTGCCTCGGCTACCTCACCCCACAGGAAGCCTTCCAGCGAGCCCTGACCGAAGATGTTGCTTCAACGAATTGACACCGCCCTTTCTTGTGACCACACGGCGCTTGATTCTGCGATAGCGAGCGCCGAGGAAGGTGTTGGTGCGGGAGGCAGCTATGGCTGCGTCGCCGAGAGCGGGCCTTGAGCCAGGGGCTTCCCTCGTCGGTGCGGCCGGAGCCCTGCTCGGCGTCGGACTGGATGGTGCGCGGGCATCGGGAATGGCATCCAGCCGCTCTACCAGATTCGGACCTGGCCGGGCGCCACCGCCACCACCGTTGTCCGGACTGTCTGAGCCGAGGCCGGGCAGGCTTGTGCCGGGACCGTCGGTCGCGGCACAAGGTGTATCACCGCAGTTGGGGAGATAGTTCCTGCTGCTTGGCGGCATGCTCATACAAGGCGGTGATGGCCGCGTGAGTCACGGAGGCCGAGCCGGCTCCTCGGGGGTAGACGATCTCCTTGGCGTACTGACCGATGCAGTTGGTGGCCGCATGAGCGGCGCACTGCGTGATTACCACACTGAAATCCGAGTTTCGGGCTGTCTCCTTCAGATGCTTCGACGCGACCTTTTCTGTTGAGAGCACCACCTTAACAAGGGGGAACTGCCGGGTGATTCGGTCTTGGACACGCTGCAGCACGCCCTCGTCCAGACCGTAGACCAGGATCTGCGCGGCTCCGACAACCGGCTCGGTCTCATCGTTCTCCGAGGGAGCCCGCTCAGGCCATTCCAGCCCGAGCCCAAGCTCATTGCTGATCGACCGTGCCGTGGACAGGTACGCCTCATCGAGACGTCGCATATGGACATGCAACGGACCGAATAGGAGTTGGGCTGTCTGCACGCGGGCTGCGGGTGCTGGTGCGGCCCATGCCACCAGGCGGTCGACAAAGTCGAGGGCCTGCCCGGCGGTCTCGGGCGCGACCCATTCGTCGAATCGCACACTCAACTGTTCCAGGAACTCTTCGTACTCCGCAGCCTTTGGGGCGGAGCGTAGGAACAGTTCCAGGAGAAGGTCCAGGACTGCGAGGTTCGCTGGGTCGCAGCGCTGGTTGACAATGCTCCGCATGATCGTGGTCAGCGTCTGTCGGAAGGTGAGGTCTGAGCGAGTGAGTTCCTGCAGGAACGGCCCGAGCGCGTACTGCCATACGACTTCATACTCGGTGTCGGTGAGGTCGGCAAATACGTCTGCAATTTCCCCGTCGGACACCGCATCCAGTTGTACCGGGGTGTCGCCTCGGCGGACGTCCATCCTGCGGCAAAGCGCGAAGGCGGCCTTGTCGCCCTGGGCGACAGCCTTGACTATTTCTGCCCACGTGTTGAGTGATGTCTTGGTTGACACGTCTTCGGGCTCGGGCTCCGCTGTAGTTGCAAAGTCCGGCTCAGCGGATTTCGTTTCCACGGTGCCCGCTGGAACGGCCCGGCGACGGTAGGACGCGAGTGCGTCAGGCACGTGGTCCCCACGGCCTTCGGTATCGAGCAGAGCGATGCTGCGGGAGAGTTCCTCCCCATCACCTCGTCCGTGCATACCAACGAGCAGCACGCTGACTGCCTGCTCGCTGAGTGCCAGTAGGTCTCCGTCTGCCAGCAACGAGAAATGGCTGTCGGGCGCCTTCAGTGCGTCTACGGCACCAGCCAGTTCCCCTTCAGCAAGCGCAGGTTCGATGTAGGCCGTGAAGAGAGCCGACAGCACCATGTCCTTCACCGGAACAGGCGGGTCCTGAAGCAGCACTTCTCGGAGCCCTCGCAGTGCCAGGACCTTGTTCGCCCTTCCCTGTGCGGCCAGAAGCCTGATCTCCAAGTGTTTGACGTTGGCCGGCGAGAGACCGCCTTGGCGATCGATCTGCTGAAGGAGCGTCTCTGCAGCCTGTGGTGCACCGCTGAGGAGGGCCGCTTCGAAGTCTGCCAGAAGACGCCCCAAGGGCTTGGGTGCAGACCAGGCCCGCTCGGGGCTCCGCTCCACCACTTTCACCATGCGTTCCAGCGCAGTCCTCAGGCGCTTCCTCTCTTCCGTGTCGGTGGTCGCCTGGACGACGAACGTGCTTCCCGTTCCATAGCGTTCGAGGATCGGAGCCTCATTCGGCCTGTCGAGCGCAACAGGCACGTCGTAGCCGTACTTCGCAAGAGAGGGTCCGACAAATGCCACCAGAAGGTCGCGAACAGAGGTGAGTTGCTCACGCTGGCGAGGAATCACGTAGTACGCCATGCGCTGGGTCTGCTCATTCAGCCAGGGCAGCACCATGGGCGATCTACGGTGGTTGACGGCCGCATTCCTCAGCAGCGTGATGCCGCGGGGGTACTTACCAGCGTCGTTGCGGTCTGGATGAAGGAAGTGGTCCACGAACTCCTGTGTACCGGCGCTCTGTTCCGCTACTTCTGCCTTAGACGCCACGTGCCGTCCATTCATGCTGGTAGTCCACTACTGCCTGTGCCGCAGCTGGTTCGTCCAACGTATAGCTGATCTGCTCCTTGTTCCGGGCAAGGCCGTTGCGCGTGAAGTTCATGGAGCCGTCGAACATCCAGCCCGGGCCGACCAGGCTCTTCTCGTGAATGTCTTGGTCCAGGAACACCTCTAGATCCGTACGCCCGACACGGCCCAGAGCCAGACGCTCCAGGAAGATCGCGTTTGCAGGAACGTCCTGTGTCACCACGCGAACGGCGGTGCCGCTCTTTGCCAGCATCAGCAACAGGTCGGACAGTCGGCACTGCAGCGGAGGGTCTTCGCCCAAGAGGTAGTCGAAGGAGCCGTCAGCGTTGTCGACCAGGTCCACATCGCTGACCCATGCAGACACCAGCCAGACCTCGCCGCCCGGCGCCGACAGTTGAGCCAACAGCGCCGTTCGAATCAGCGAGTCCGCACGCAGGGCGCTGCGCGCATTCGTGCGGAGTGTGCGACGAAGGACAGTCACTGCTCAGACTCCTTGATGACGGCCTTGACGACGGCCTCGCGGCTGTCCCTATGTACCTGTGTCACCTCGCCGAACAGCTTCAGGTCCCCACGGTCCACGCGCAGAACAGGGATAGTCAGCATTACATCGCGGAGCAGATCGGGCCGATCCAGAGGAGCGACCACTTCGACTGCAGGATGCGAGGAGAGCAACTGGGCATAACTGCTCTGCCAATCCGACGATGTGGCATCGAGGCGCGGCCACGCTTCCGTGTGCACCGCGGCTGCCAGAAGCCGATCCAAGATCTGCGGGTTGTCCACCGCACGGTATGGCTGGTAGGAGTCCAGATGGTAGTTCCGTGCCTGGTCACCTCGAGGCCAGAGCATGCTGAAGGCCTGGTCTGGGCTGATCTTGCGAGGCAACTGCACCTTGCCCGCGCCAACGGCGTAGGCGATGACCCTTGAGTCGACCTCAATCCGGGTTGCGACTTCCAACTGATCCCAAGCCTTCACGAGGGCAAGGGCAGTCGCATCGGTCAAGCTGTCGGAGCCGCGCCGAAGCAGGCGCATCGCGAGGGACGCAACATCACCATGCCGAGGCGCACCGTCCAGGTCGGTCCAGGCGGACCTTATGCGGTTCAGCGCATCCTGACTGTTCTGAGCCGAAACCGCACCGCGCATCTCGCTCATCGCCTGAGCCAGCTCACCGTTCGGTTCGGCCTCCACCACATGACGGAGCAGACTCGTAAGCCGCGCATCGGTCTGCTCGAAGCTGTTGGGACGAAGAGCCGTGCTCACCAGGCTCCAGAAGCGGGCAGGATCACGCCCGTAAGTCTCCGCCAACTTCTCCACCACGCCGAGCCCACCCTCGGACGTCTCGCTGATCCAGATCTGATCTGTTACAGAGCCAGCACCCGGCACCACGTCGAGCGTCAAGTCCTGGTCCCGGGCGTCGGGACAGGCTCGTGTCACTGCCTCCAGGATCGCAGCGGCCAAGGTGTCCAGATAGGCGCGACGGGCGAGGGCAGCCGTGCGGTCATGGAGCTTCTGACCGAACAGCAGCGAACCAGCGTCGTCGAGCACGGTGATGACATTGGGGTCTTGGCTGAGTGCCTGCAGATCGCCGATGACGCGGTCGGCAGGACTGCCGGTGCCCGTAGGTGAGGCAGACGGATCCTGCCTGTACAGCAGCGGAATGACCTTCGTGATGCTGCCCCGCCAGGCGCCCTGTGACAGCTCCGCGTGAATCGCCTCGGGCTTGTTGCCCTCAAGTCCCTCGAGCGCGAACGCGGAGAGATACACCAAGGACAACCACCCACGCTGGAACGAACTGGTCACCTCAGCGATTCGCTTGTCCTCCATGACGCTGTTCGTGAACGCCTTCGAACGCCACTCGGGAGAGTTCAAATGCTCCACTACGCCAGGCCGAGACGGATCCAGCGGTTTGACCTGAATCCGGACAGCGTCGACGGATGAGAAGAAGCCCATGGCTGCTCTCTTTCCCTCGTGGACGTAGCTGACCGCCACCTTGTGTCGCTTCCCCGGCTTACCCTTTATCACTTCGGCCACTGCACCGTAGGTCATCCGACGCACCTCGGTAGGGTTACCTGAAGCGTGAGTGGCGAACCCGACGGAGAGCACCCGATCCCGCCACTCGGGAACCTTGGGCACGTCCGCGGCAACCGGCGGCCCCGCAGGGTTGTTCACGAACTGAGTTGCCCACAAGGGAACGCCCTGAGAGGAGGTCGCGATCTCCTTGTCCGGCTGAGCAAGCTTGATCCGTCGCGGGCGAGTGACCTCGACGCTCTCCACATCCGCGCGGCCGGTATCCCAACGGCCCTGCTGCTCCGCCGCGTCGAGAATGTTACTCAGATCGATCACGGTGTCACGGACCTCGGTGGGAACCTCCAGCCACGTGCGGTGGCGATCATCGCGGTACCCGAACCGGCGGCTGACGCGGCCAGGCACCGCTTCACGCAGTGCGCGGCCTACAGGCAGTTTGTCCTCATCGTCGTCGGAAGTGGAGAAGGGGAGCGCAAAGCTCACTTCCGGAAGATTCAGTGGAGCGAAGAGCGAGGTCGTGACGAACTCGGGCAGAAAGGCCCACCGGTCCGTGCCAGGATCCTTGTGTATGGGCGATGCGCCAGCGTAGAGACGCCGCAAGAGCGTGGGGGCGACTGCCAACAAGAGAGACCGAGGCTGCTCCCACAGCAGTGCCTGCACTTCGTCGGCGCTGAGGCCCAGTGCGCCTCGCAGATGGCTAGCCAGAAAGTGCAGGAGGGTGTCGTCCCCGTCGAGGAGCTTCTCCAGATCCTTGGTGATCGCTTGCCGAGCCTCAGGCAACTGCGGTCCCACATAGTCTGGTTGGGTGTTACCCGCCAGCAACGTTCGGGCGCTGACCCACAGGCGCCGGTTACGGAGTCGGCTGCCGAGCCAATCGACGAACGCTTGAGCGCCTTGGACCTTGATGATGTGACGGTTGTGCACAGGCAAGGTGCGAGGCGTTACCTCGGGAGCGAAGAGGGACTCATACCCCTGGTAGGCCAGCCGGTCCCGCCCGAAATCGGAAAGAGCAACGATCGTCAGCGGGCGCGTGCCCCTCTCCCGTCCGGCCCGGCCCCGGCGCTGCAGGAAGGAAGCCGGGTCTCGAGGCGCCTTGTGCTGGACGACCAGCCCGACGTCGGGATCGTTGAAGCCGACCTCGAGAGAGGCCGTCGCGACGACAAGATCGGCGTCCGCATCGACGCCCGCATCCTGGGAGGAGGTCCGGCCGATCCTCAGAGGTCGCTGGTTCAGGTCGGGACTGAGGTTGTGTCCGATCTGCTCCGGAAGGTTCCAGGACTGCCCCACGAGGTAACGCTCTTCTTCCGCAGGAAGGTCCATGGAACGCAGGGCCGCCAGGACTGCGGAACCCTGCTTTCTGCGGTTCTTCCCGTACTGCCCTCCCTCTGCGTCTCGCAGGTCGTCATACAGGCGGTTGGTGACGTCTAGGTCGTCTGTGAAGAGGAATGCCTTGGTGCCGTGAAGGGTCGTCCCTACAGGCCGATTCCTGTCGAGCAGGCGCCCGTGGAGCATCGCCGTTTGGATTGTCGTGGACAGCAGGCTCGTACCCGACAAGGGGTCGCCGCGCAGTGCGAGGTGATACTCGCGGCCTTCCGCCTCCATGTCCCCGCTGTGCGGCTCGATAAGGGTGACGCTTTCCGCAGGCAGCCCGACAAGTTCCGCCATGAAGCGGTCGGCCTGACGCAGGGTGGCGCTGAGCCCGACGAAGGTGACCGGACCACGGCGTGCGTGACGCCAGCGCCGGAGCAGCAGGGCTGTTTGGGCACCCGTGGTATTGGAGTACGTGTGCACCTCGTCGAGCAGGACGACGCGGGGACCGTCCCCCGTCCAGCCGAGGGTCCTGCTCAACTTTGACCCAGTGCTGTTGCGGTTGAGCATCTCCGTCGTGGTGAAGAGCAGCTTGGGCGGAACCCTGTTGATCGACTCTCGGGTAAGAGCCATGACACCGTCAGGTATCTCTTGATTGCACACCAAGCACCGCAGTGCCTCGGAGCCTCGGGCTCTGTCCCCTTCTGACCAGAGCATGGCGCCGCCATCCCCGGTTGGACAGGTCAGATAGGGACAGACGCGGGCCCCTCCCTGTACTGCCCATTCATAGGTTCCCTGGGTGACGTCGTCGACACTGGGCGGTGTACGCCCGTAGAGCACGCCAATTCGCGGACTGGGCAGGCCCCGCCCCCGGAGTTCGAGTGCGTTCTTGATCGCATCGCGCAACTGGTCGCGCAGTAGTTCGATGCGCGGATAGAGCGCGAGGGTATGCACCCTCGTGCGCCTGTGATTAGCCATCGCGGCGAATGCTGGAAGGTAGAAAGCGAGGGTCTTTCCGCTGCCGGTGCCGGCACCGACAACAACGCCACGCGAATCCCCATGGGCCAAGGAGTTGGTGACTGCCTTGGTGGCGTCGACCTGGAAACGCGAGAGCGAGTACGAACCGATCAGCACGCCGGCGACCTTTGAGTGATTCTCAGTCCACCCCGATGTTACCTCCATCTCGGAGATCGCCTCGGCAGCCGAGATGTCACGCGTCGGATAGCGGCGCTCGGAGACGTGCAAGCGGTAGTCGGCGACCAGGGGCTTACCTCTCTCCCACCAGTCAGACTGCAGTTGAGTACCAGGCCAAGGGCCGAAGATCTGCCGCAGGGAGGCAGTCAGTCGAACCCCCTCTGCGAACCTTGTCCGGTATCGCCCGGCGACACCGAAGGGGACGTAGAATAGAAGCTGCTGGCTAAGTAGCACCTTCTTCAACTGGTCGGCGTCAGAGAACAGTGATGCCGTGTCCTCGTCTTTCTCGATGACCGACCAGAGAGCGTCTGCCACCTCTTCTTCGGAGAGCATGCCGTCTGTGACGCCCCAGGAGAGGAGAGGCAACTCCCGGTCCTCCAGGGCAGTAAGCGCCCTGCCCATAACGGTGCGGCGCAGTTTCGTTGATGCCACAGGTTGTCAGTCCGCCTTCCGAGTGACGGTAAACCAGCAGTCCTGGTCGTAGTCTCGCAGCAGCGCGATGTCCGCGTCGGTGAGCTCTCGAAGAGTGACCCCGCCTGCGTCGAGCCGGTTGATGAGCTCGAGGAGCTCTTCCGGAGCATCGTTCGGCGCGTTCTCAAGGAGCCTCAGCAGCGTGTCACGATCGCTGCAGAACGTGAGGATGCCGGCACTGTCGGCCTTGGGGCGACTTGCCTTGACTTTCATCGACTCGTAGAGCTCAGTCGCCTCCAGCCGCTCATCGGGGCTAAGCGTGACGAACCGAGCGGGAGACACCTCTTGGATCCGTGCGGTGGCCCATGCTTTCCAGAGCTGCCTGAGTGAAGCACTCAGCTCGTTGGTGAATGCCTCCAAGGCGCGCTTGGCATCGACGAAAGCCCGGTCGCCGGGCAGGCCACCCCGCGACTTCGATTCGAGCTTGGACTGTGCAGCCTCGAATCCGGACACGTCCAGAGCCTGGCCGGTACGTTCGCGCAGCAGAACCGCGGTCTGCTGTTGGACCATCGCGGCCTGCAACGCTGTACGCACCTCATCGATACGCCGGAGCACCCGCTCCTGGTCGTCCCGCTCCTTTTGGCTTTCAGAGATGCTGCGGGCCGTGTTCTGCAGCTCCTGAGCCTTCTCCAGAACCGTAACGCTGCTCACTTGCCTGCCTCCGCGTGCGTACTGGCGTTGTCTACGGCCTGCTTCCATTCCCCGAGCAGACCTGCCAACTGGTCCGCGGCGTCGCTGACCGCGTTCTGGGTCTGCATCCGCGCCGCAGCCAGGGCCGTGTCCAGCAAGGAGTTGGCAGTCTTGAGGTAGTCGCGCATCTCTCGGAGATGTGGTGACCGTATTGGGGCCACCACAGCCAGGAGGCTTTCGGCCGACGGGCCCTGGGGGGTGTCGGTGACTCGAGACAGTTCTTTTTCCAGCACGGCTAGCGTGTTCCAGTCGGCTTCCGCGACAGCCGCAGCCCGAATCTCCAACTCGGGCCCCTGGGGTCCCGTGATGCCCTCTGCCTTTGCCATCTGCAGGGCGGTGGACACCTGCTGGACGAGGCGGTCACCGGGGCCGCTCGACCTGGGGAAGCGCTCTCGGATCTCGTTGACGAGCGTGGTCAACTCTTGCAGTTGGCCACGTACTACGGTTTCCCACCCTGAACGCAGGGGTTGGCCGGCGCCCTTGACCCATTGCGGAAGCTCCACGGCCGACAAGTCCCACTCCGCCGCTGCCTCCTTCACGAGAGGGAGGGCACGGGCAGCGTCAACGACGTGGACCGTTCCCGTGGCACCCTGCCCAATTCCCAGGGAACTCAGCAACGTGTCCACGAGACTGCTGCGATGCTGCATGTGTGCATCGAGTCGGTTCATCCACGCCTCAGTGCGCGATGACACGTCCGGCCGTACCCACTCGTTCCCTACGTCGAATGCTGCTGCGTACAAGGCGTCGATCGGCATGCCGGGAACGACACGTCCGGCCAGTGCAGCGCCGAGCAAAGAAACACGCAACGCAGCGACCAAGTCCCTATCGGTGCGTTCCAGGTTCCGCACAACGCGCTCTCGCATAGCGGGCCTGGACTCGTCCGCGATGCTAGAGAGGCGAACGATGTCTTTCCCGCGCACCCCATCTACCACGTCCGCGGACAGTCGGAGGAGACTCTTAAAGAATTCGCCAGTCGCAGGGTTGCGCTTGAGGACGATTGGCGCCCCCGCACTCATCGCCTCTGAGCTCGCATCTTCGATTGAGACCTGGTTTGATTTGACGTTCTTCGAATACCAGCCAGACTTTTCGGTGTCGGTGAGGCCCACCGGCTTGACCGGAGGTGTTAGCCAGTCCTCCCTGTAAATGACCGATTTTGAAATGATGGTGCGAATGATTTTTGCCTCGTCCGTGGTGAGGCGAGAACCTGTGGCGGCCCAGTTCTCCACCACCTGAATCTTTCGCTGCAGAGCGGGCAGCTCTTTTTGTGGCGGCTGTGGAGGAGTACTCCGATCTTTTTGCGGGATCGTGTGACCGGAGTTCACCGGGGGAACTGGTTTGTCGTGCAGGTCGTCAATAGTCAGGCCAGGTAGGGAAAAAGCTTCGCTGATGCCCTGCTGTAGATTTACCAACTGAGTCGGAGCGTCGGCCCAAAACTCCAATGCCGTCCGCCGGCGCTTAGCGTTCAGGGGGTCGTGCGTCTCGATATCGTCGCTGACGCTGTTGGGCAACGCCTGGTCTACGCCTCTGACGGTCTTGTAGTTTTCCTGGAAGAAGGCGCTTGGGAACTCGCCCTTCCTGATCGCGCCGTACGCGTCGGTCAGGATCGGGATGACTCCGCTGCCGAGAACGTCGCGCGGTACGAAGGCGTAGGGGTTCTCCTCCAGGGCCAGGCTGTGAATGACACGAGTTAGAGCCGGACGATTGAATGGATAAAGACCGAACCCCTCGGCAGAAGCACCGAAAGAGTCATGGCAAAGGTTCTTTACGGGGCACTCGTTACACTTGTTCGGAACTGCACCGCTGCCCGCGCTCTCCAGTGCGCCACGCCCAACTCGGGCGGCGTTGAGGTACCTCGCGACGAACGACGCGATGTCCTCTGTGCCGGTCTTGCCTTCTCCCAGGACGATGTCCAGGTTGTAGACGAATCCGCCGGTGGAAGCGCCGATCCTGGTGGCCGCAGTTTCCGGAAGGTCGTGGAAATAACCACTCGTGATTGCCATGAGGGTCCGCATGGGCGCGAGGACCGTCTGCCCTTCCCGCTCCGACGTCTCGGTGATCGCGTCGAGCAGGTCACCCTGCACACCTTGGATCAGTGCGAAGTCCTCCACCAGAAGGATGATCTCCTTACCCTGGCGGGCGTAGATCTCGCGCACCTTCTGCATCGCTCCAAGGAGGCGACCGCCTCCAAGCGTCGACAGTTCTTGAACGGCCTTGTCCCAGTGCTCGTTGAGCAACTCTACGGCCAGCAGTTGCAGTTCAGGCCTGGACATGAGGAAGCCGAAGATCTGCCGAGTAGGGGCTGCCATGTCGCCGGCGATGGCATCCGGGCTCAAGGGGAGGTCTTCCAAAGAGAAGCGGGGACGACGCTCCTCACCGGACTCCCGATCGCTCAAGAAGTGCTGGGCGAATTGGGGAATGAACTTGCCGGGCTCAAGCATCTGCTCCTGCAGAAGCGGATCTTGCAGAAGCAGCGAGATGCCTCGCGGTCCGACGAGTTGACGCTTCTTCCCGGAGACCGAGTCCCTACCGAGGTCCGCCAGGGCGACGCTCAACTGCGTGATGAGACGGCGCGCCAGTGAGGCTGCGGTGAAGGTCCCGGTGACATGCCGGATGTCCTTGCGGATCTGCTCGATCTCTTCGTCCTCGATACCGTCGAGGAGGGAGTCGATTACATGTCGCAGACTCGTCTTGGACTTTTCTAGGTAGATGATCTTTCGGTCTTCGGAGGGCTGGATGTTCTCCCTGACCCAGCGGACCAGATGGGACTTGCCGGATCCTGACTCACCGACCACCGGCAGGAGCAGCATTCTGGTGTTCGTCCGTCGGTTCAGGAAATCGTCGAGGACGTCCTCCTCCGTGACACTCTCACCCGTGCTGTTGAACGACCGGCCATTAATCCGGGAACGCTGGATGCTCAATGGAGTGTGCGTGGAGAGAAAGACGGCAGGCGAGGCGACGACCGCCTCCGTCTGGATCGTGGAGATCACGTTTTCCACGTCCCAGCAGACGTATCGCTTGAAGTCAAACATTGACGGGCTCCTGCCGCGTGATGGAGGAACAAAGGCGCATGGAAAGGCGCTCGGGGTCCTGCAACTTGATCGGTTGCTTGGCGTCCGAATCGCTGCTCATGACGAGCCACTTCTCGTGCTCGCCTCTCGTCAGGGCGAAAGAGAGTGCCGTGCCGACAGACCGGTCGTCCGGCAGTTCATAGCCCAAACTTTCCGAGATGTCTCCACCAGGAAGGACAGGAAGGTGTTCACGCAGCAGGCGCAGGACAACCAGAGCATCCGCAGGAGCGCCTGCCGGCAGGTGCTCTTCCAGTACCTGTTGAACGGCGCGAGTGCAGTCCGGAATATAGCGTTGGGCGATGTGCGGAGCCGGGGCGCCCAAGCCAAGAGATGCCGCCCACGCCGTGAACGGTGACCATCGTGAGCCGTTCACAAAGACCAACGCACCATCCGGTGCGTCCTTCTGGTGCCGACTGTCCACGATGGTCCAATGGAAGGATTCCGAGAACGGATCCCGGGTCAGGCTCCACACCAGAGCCCGCCGTAGGTCATCGGCGGTCTCGGCCGGCTGGTGCCCACGAAGGCCCAGCACGGCGGACCGCAGTGCTCGTTGGAAGGCGGCATAGTCGTCCGAACGCAGGCCTGCCAGGTCCCCCGTCAAAATCCAGTCCTGACCGTCGCCGCTTTCCTCGGCAAGCCCCAGTGACCGCAGCGTGGAGAGCGCGTAATGGGCAGTGGTGAGCTTCCTCGAGTCGCGACTGTGCGGCTCGAGGAAGGTACGTAGCATGTCGTACGCTACGGGCCCGGATTGCGAGGCCAGGAAGCGTGCGACGACCCAGATCTCGCCGGGATACGGCACGGGCGTGTTGAGCAATGCCATTACCTGAACTCGCTTCTCACTTGCTGGATGTTCAACGACGGGTGAGTAGTCACGAAGGGCACCCCCGGCCTGGTCGGGTCCTCGATTTGCCGGGGAAGCAGGAGGTATAGAGGCTCCCCGTCCTCAAGCCGATACCGGAGTTCTTCTTCGAGGGGCGACATCGCGTCATCAGCAACCCATACGAGGGTGGCTGCGGTGCCACTGCCCACAAGGCTGCCGTCATGATCGACGAGCACCGGGTGACCTGGTGTCTGTTCCTGTATCTGCTGGGCCACTTCCTTGCCAACACCCGGGCCAGCGAAGTGGGATACACCCGACCGTGCCAGTTTCACAAGCACGGGGAGCAAGTGTTCCTTGCGTTCCGCAGGGTCCTGCCAATAGATGCTGAAGTGCGAGGTCTGCGGGTGCAGGTGGGCCAGAGGGCTGTCGGACGGGGGCCATTCAACAGCGGCCGGGTCTGGCGAGATCGGCTTACGGTAGTGGGACGCCACCCCTTCAGGCGGAAGTCCCTGACGTCGGCAGAAGGGACATCCGCGGCAGGCTGCCATGGTGTAATGACGCCCACCACTGGCTCCCGTGACCGAGTAGTACTCGGCCAGGGTGTCCGCAATGCACCGCTCCTGATGCAGGACGGTCAACATCCTGCGCAGAGAGTTCCGCTGGGCACCCTTGATGCCCGAGCGGATACGGTCGTAGGCGACGCGGAAGTACTCCGCATCGTTGGTCTGCCCCTTCACCAATTCGATCTCGATCCGGTCTCGGGCAGTTTCGTAGAACGCTGTCATCCGCTCCTTCCAGTCCGAGGGATCTTCGGCGGACTCACGAACCGGAGGCGTGGGAGGGAAGGCCCTGATCATCCCCATGCGATCCATCAGGTTGAGTAGGCGAGCGTTCCAGTCCTTGTGCGTGGCGTATCCAACGGGCATCCGCGGTGGCCGTACAGTCAAGTCGAGCAAGTACCGGTTTCCGTGGAGGTGCTGCCCTTTGGAGAACATCGCCCGCCAACGTCCCCAGGCAGTGTCTGCCATGAGGATCTTCTGCTCGTTCAGCGACTGGGCTGTGGCTTGGTCGCCAGGTGCCGAAGCCAGGTAGGCAATCGAGGGACTGCCGTCGCGGCCGCCACGTCCGACCTCCTGGTAATAGCGGTCCACGGTCTCGGGCACACAGGCGTGCACGACGCTGCGTACATCGTCGAGGTCGACACCCAACCCGAAGGCGGAGGTGCCGACGACGACGTCGTACTCGGTCGCAACAGCACCATGGCTCGTGCGGCCCGACCAGCCCTCGAGCGCGCGACGACGCCCAGCGTCGTTGACGTCGCCGTGAACGACGGCGACTCGCTGCATCCCCGCAGCGTGCAGAGCCTCGGCCCACTCAGTGGCGTGCTTCTTCTGGGTCGTGTACAGCACCATCGGTTTCGGGAGGCGCACAACAGCCCGGAGCACTGCTTTGAACCGCTCCTCTTCCGAGTCGAAGGCATCCAAGAAGTAAGCAGGCTCGCTGCGCAGTTCGGAGGACCAAACCACTTCGGTACGTTCACCGGAACCGAACAGGTCCCGCAGCGTCGTCACCTGCTGCTCGGTGAGCGTTGCACTCATCGCGACTGTCCTGGGCGCACGCCCCTTGGGAGCGATCTCTCGCCAAGCCCGGTGTGGGGCAGCGAGGCTCTGGAAATCCGAGCGGAACTCGTTGCCCCACTGTTCGACGAGGTGCGCCTCGTCCAGGATGACGTAGTTCAGGTGCCCGTCCTGGGCAGCATCGCGAAGGGCTTTACTGAGCCCGGCGACCACAGCTTCCGGAGAAGCGATTACTAGTGCCTGCCGCCCCGCTGAAATGTCCGATCGCATCTGCTCCTTGTCGGCCTGGTCCAACTCCCCGAAATACGCGTACCGCTTGTGCAAAGCGCCAGGATCACGCCTGTTCAGCAACTCACGGACACGTCGCTCCATGTCGATGGCCAGGACCACGGTGGGCACGACCATCAATGACACGCCACTGCTCCGGCCGGCCAGCATGGCACCGGCCAGTGCCACCGGCGTCTTGCCGTGGCCGGTGGGTAGGCAGATCAGAAGTGTCTCACCCGGCGGCATCAGGACTACCGAGCGTGCCGCTTGGCGCTGTCCCTTGGAAAGGTAGTGGTCGTAGCCGAGGACGTCCTTCCAGAACGGGTCGGCCGGCGCGGCTTCCAGGACACGGCGCAGGACGGAGTCCTTGCCCAGGACTGCTTCACGGACCTGCGCAAGCCCTGCTTCTTGCGCCGGTCCGTCACCCTCAACCGGAGCCCATTCCTGACCTCGGAGAAGCACGCGGCTCCCGTCGACCACCACGTCGCAACCACCCTGTCGCCACTGATCAATGGTGGGCAGGCCCTCTCGCAACGGCACGGACAAATGGCCCGTCCGCCCCAGCGCCTGGTGGTGCAACAGAAGTTGCCGAGTCAGCGAGACAATGTCCAGCCAGCCGCTAGCGCCGTTCTGCAGCCCGGCCAGAGCATCTCCCAAACGGCGAAGAACGCCCTTGGCCAGTACGTCCGGCTTCACCTCGGGCCACTCGTTGAGAAGGTGCTGAGCGCTCACCCATGCGTCTTCAGACATCAGTAGGCCAGTTCCAATCCGCGGCGCACCAGGCAAGCAGCCGCCACGATCCGGACAACGGGCTGCGACAGCCCATCGGCGAGAGAAGTCAGCACCTGCGCGTCGGTGACCAGGCTTTCGGTGTCGCGAAGAAGCCGGCCGGCCGCTTGCCGGGCCTGGGCCTGCGAGTGCAGAACCGCGGAAACCTCCAGCGCCTTGTGCTGGGCGTCCTGACAGACTTCCGCGAGATCCGTGTGCTCGTGCAGAAACCTCAGCGCCGCTTGCTGTGCGTCACGAACGTACTTGGCCGCGAGTTCCTGGCCTCCGAACACCTCGAACAACTCCGAGGCACGCTGGCTGTTGTAGTTACGGTCACCCTTGCTCTTGTCGTACGGACGATTCAGAAAGGCCAACTGGGCGTCCTTCGTCACGGGCCGGTTCGTGCCCGACTCGATCCAAACGCGCCTGATGACAGGAGGGAAGATCCGATCCGCCTGGCGGCGTAGGGCCCTTCCGGCGTCCGCACTTTCTTTGACGTGCTTCAGAGCGGCAGAGGTGTCCGCCTCGATGAGGAAATCGAAACCGAAGTACGGTTGCGGCTCCTGCCCCGGCGGCATCCCGTGGTCGATCCGCCTGAAGGCGGCACTCTGCCCGAGACTGTCGCTGAGGACGGCATCGGACAACATGTCCACCAGAGGATTGCCAACGCGGAACAGCCGTGCGTCGCGACTGCGGAGTGCGCGCGACCGGTTGAACATCGCGTGAGCGATCTCATCGTTCGGGATTCGATCCTTGATCCGCTTCCAGTGACGGGGAGCAAGAAGCGGACGGGTCGAGCCGTCGTTGATCAGAAAGCGCCAAGCCGGGGATCCCCGGATGGAACGATCGAGGGAAGGGAGCTTGATACCCCCTCCGGTGCCGTCCGTGTAGGCGAGGAGTGCCTTTTCCGTCTCGGACCAATCAAGCTCGACTTCCGTCAGCGCGGCCGGAACGCTGCGCAGGCGCTGTGTCGAAACGTGGATGGACTCCAGGAGGTCCATCTTGCGGATCTCGTCGCGTTCCTTGCCGAGCCGGGCACTCACGACCTCCCGCTGCGCCACAAGCCCTTCCGGCCCGTCCTCAACTGCACCGGTCCATACGCTGGTGACCGACTGGGCTATGGCGTCCTGCAGGGTGGAAACAGAACGGTCGAAAACCCTGTAACCATCCCCGAGAAGAGCGGCCCATGCCTCCGTGAAAGAGCCGTCTGGGCCGTTCTCCTCGGCCAGTCGGAACTGAAGCGCGGGACCAATTGTTCCAGGCAGAGCCGGCCCCGGATAGCGGTCAACGCGGCCCAGACGCTGTTCCAGTTGGTTGGGCGACCAGGGAAGCCTCAGATGGACGACACAGTCGGCTGCCTGCAGGTTCAGGCCGTCTTCGGCTGTGTCGTCGACGAGGAGTACCGCCTGCCCGGGCGTTTGGTCTGCCCAACGAGAGACTTCAGCTGCAGCCTGGGCCGCGCCCAGGGCACGAGTGTGCTCGGTGATCACTACCTTCGGGAAGTCGAGGCGCAACCGACCTGCGAGCGCGCCAGCCAGCCGGCCGGGTCCACAGAAAACAACGGTGCGCTTTGCCCTCCGCATTACAGGAAGAAACGCCCGGATGATGTGCTTCAGGTTCTCCTCGCTCGGCTCGCCCCCCGCAGGCCAGTCCCTCTCGGCCTCGGCCAGCACGGTCTGCTCGCAGGCAACCACCGGCACACCAGCGAGCAGTTCCTGCTCTCTCGGTGAGAGCCCCGCACGTTCGGCAACATCGGCGTTGGCCGTCACCCGCCACCGCAGCGCATCGATGGTGTCATACGGAAGCGCGAGTGCCCGCGACGTGAGAACTGCCAAGGGCATGGCGTACTGCGAGAGCTGATCGCTCAGCCCCTCGTTCTCCAGGTGCTCTCGCACCGAGTTCCACCAGTGCATTACGAATTCACCCCCGGCCTCTACGACCGTTGAGGGCGAGTAGAGGGCCTCGGGACGCTGGCGGCCGCGCACCTCATAGGGGAGTGCCTCGGCGTCCGGGCCACTGCCTTCTTGCAGCACCGCCTCACGCCGGTTGCGAATTATTCGGCGGTGGATCCGGTACGTCTCACTGATGTGAGCGCGCAGCTCGGTGACCCGACGGGCGAACTCATCCTGCTGATCAGGGTTGTTCAGCTCGTCTTCCTCGTCGAGCATGTCGAGGACCTTGTCCGCGAGCTGAGCCAGACGGACGTCACTCGAGGGAACCTGTGCTCGAATTTCGTTGATGCTGTCCCGGATGACATACGTGTACTCCGGGTCCAGGGAGTAGACCGAGTTGGCCAACTCCTCGCGCATGCGGTAGCGGTCCTCGAAGTCCTGGCGCCGCTCCCACGAGTAGAGCTCTGGGTCGAGCAGGTGAAGCAGAGCGAGGTTCGTCAGGTAGCCCGACATCACGGGGGTGGCGGACAGCAGCAGCAGTCGCTCGGCCGAGTGCGCGAGCTCGCACAACTCCTTGTAAGGCGTCTCGTCCGGACCTGCCTGCACAAGTGCGTGGGCCTCGTCCACAACGACGAGGTCGGCATGCCTATATCCAGCCCACTTCTCGGGCGTCTCGTGGCTGGTGACGACGATCGTCGCATCAGGGAAGTCCCCGATGTGGAACTTGGCTTTGAGTTCGGACAGCCACTGTCGGCGAAGAGCGGCAGGCGAGACGACCACCACGCACGCACCGGGACTGTCGATGAGGATCTGGCGAACGACGTACCCGGCCTCGATCGTCTTCCCCAGGCCAACCTCATCAGCCAACAGGTACCGCTGTACCGGGTCGGAGAGGACCGTGAGCGCGGCATTCACCTGGTGCGGGAAGATCTCCGCCGTCGACGAGAGGAACGTGCTCATGTCGGCGCAGGCGCCACGCTGCCGGACGAGGTTCTTAAGGACTGGGAGTCTCGCGTCCCGGTACGGCGTCGTACTGCCACCGCGGACGGTCAGATCCGCAGTGGGGTCCAGCACGGGGCGATCCCACCGAACGTAGAGATGTTCCTCGCGAACAGGTAGGTCGTAGTCCACATTGGGGAACCTAACGATGTAGGAACGCTGGGCGGGCTCTGCCTGTATGACTCGACCCGCGTTCCATAGCCCGTCCGGACTCTTCCACCAGATGCGCTCCTCGCGCTCCAGGAGGACCCGGTGCACCAGGTGGTCCGCTACCCACTGCGACTGTGCGATCGTCGCGGCCGGCGACTCGAAGTGGTCAACGCGGACGCGCCCCCCCTCTACCTCCCCGACTTTACCGATCCCCGGACCCCCCGATATCCGCACAAAGGTACCGAGTTGTCTTACGCCGCTCACGTGACTCTGCTTCACGATCTTGTCCCCCACCTGTTGTGCAGGTCGCCCCTCCCCAGGGCGCAGCGCCCCGGTGCCATAGCTGCATATCCTTCACTATTTTGATCAAAATTTCTGTGGGTTGTTGGACCTTTGAGGATGTGCCGCTTGCGGCGACCGGATGCGGTGGCACCCCACATATGTAGCGTGCAACGGATGATAGGGGAGACAAGCCACCTTGTCATCGTTTCCGCAGGTCAGACGCCGAAGAGGGCACTACCCCCTGCGCCGGCCGGGTGGGGCAGTTCACCCCTACTCCACGCGAGCACCCCCGACTGCGCTCACTCTGGGCCCAGGGGCATTTCATCCTCTGTACGGGACTCCTGACCACCCAGACCATCAAGATCCAAGTGTCTCTGGTGTCCAGGATCCGGGGTCAACGCCCATGAAGAACTCGACGACTACCGCTGGCTAACCAACTCCTTCGGTCTGCGCTGCCCCTTCGAACGGCGCCTGGGCAGCGACCGCTGTCGGCATCACCACCCGCGCGAGCATGAACAGTGCGGCTACCGGACCGGCGACACGGCTCCCTGCCGAATGGTAGAAAGCGTCTTTCCCAGCGCCCAGCACCGCGGGGCAAAGCACTCCTCCTGCGTTGCCGAGCTCGGAAGCTGACCCTGTCCAGCCTCTGCATCCAGCGCCATGGCGTGCCAGTGTCTCGGCACCGCTGCCTCTAGTGTCCTGAGTCGGGAA
>NZ_LIQT01000304.1 GCF_001418415.1 Streptomyces hirsutus | reverse complement strand
ACGCCACGTGAGACACCCTCTAAGCCAACAAAATGACCCTATACGGGCAGCATTCGGCGACGTCGGCTCGTGGAATTGTCATAGATGCAACACTCGCGTCCGGCGTACAAAGGCGCGGGGCCCGAGGGGCACTTCAGGATTCCTCGGAGGCGGACGCGGCCTGAACAGATTTTCTGTTCCCGGGTGGGCGGCAAGGCACCCTGTGGCTGGCGTGCGCGGCCCCCCCGATCGGCCACATTGTGGAGGCAGCCGACCGGGAGGCCGCAGACGGACCTTCCGAAGGTTATGTGATCCTGCTTGCCTTGCTGCGGCGCTGTCACGTTGTTGGGTGTGTGAGTGCCTGATGGCGCGTCGGGGCGTGGTGGGCCTGCGCTTCGGGCCTGGGGTCAGGCCGTGGTGGGCCGACCAGCAGCGCCGGTGATCTGGTCCCAGAGGGCGAAGCGGACGGTCATCTCGGCGCGGTGGCCGGGGGCGGTCATCAGGTGGCGGTGAGGGCGGAAGTGGGGTGAGATGCCGCTGAACGCGGACAGGAACCGCTGGGCTCCGCCGCCGGAGCGGAAGCCTTTCATGGCCGCGTTCACGCTGCCGGGTGGGCTGGCGGGAATTCTCGGCCCGGTTGTTCAGGCCCTGGTGCGAGCGGTGCTCGACGGAGGGCATGACCTCGCGGTGGGCCGCTCCGTAGGAGCGGAGCTTGTCCGTGACGATTACCCGCGACACCGCGCGCGTCTTCTTCAACAGGCGGCGGAAGAAGCGCCGGGCGGCGGCCTTGTCCCGTCGGCTCTGCACGAGGATGTCGAGCACGGTGCCGTCCTGGTCGACGGCCCGCCACAAGTACTTCAGCCCACCGTTGATCTTGATGAAGACTTCGTCCAGGTGCCACTTGTCGCCGGTTCGGGGCCGGTGACGACGTAGTCCGTTCGCGTAGGCCTGGCCGAACTTGGCGCACCAGCGGCGGATGGTCTCGTAGGAGACGATGACGCCGCGCTGGAGCATGAGCTCCTCGACCTCGCGGAAGCCGAGCGGGAAGCGGAAGTACCGCCACACGCAGGGGGAGATCACCTCGACCGGGTACCGGTGCCCCCTGTACGACGGCGACGTGCCCTCCACGGACGACCCCTCCCAGCATGATCAACCCGAAGAGCATCCCACCCGGTCAACCAACGTGACAGCGCCCACAAAACCCCAGGTCACAACCGCAATCTGAGGTCTCTACCGAACCCGGGGCGGTTCAAGACGGCTGGCCCGGATCGTCTGGAGGCCCCAGGTCCATTTCTGCTCGTCAAGGGCCGGGCCCTGTGCAACGGCTATCTCGGCCTTGGTGTGGCGCTCGACCGTTTCCTCGTCGCTGCGGTAGGCCGGGAAGAACTCGGTCGGTGCCTGCTGCGGGGCGGTGATCACCGAGGCGTAGACCATGCGCTCCGGTTCGGCCGCGATGATCGACGGATCGGCCTCGGCCGTGGTCACCAGCGCGTGGCGCTGGTCGGCCCGCACTTCGACGACGGCGGCGCCGAGTTCTTCGAAGTGCACCGATACGTCGGGGTTTTCGAGGAGTTCGGCGACGTTGGTGGTCTCGGCTCCACTTACCCGCTCCACGGGTCCACGGGCGCGATGTCGGCGGCGGAACGCAGTGTGTTCAGTCCGCTCTCCTGGTTGCCCGGGTCGAGCAGGACCACGTACCGACCGGTGTACTCCGTGCTCCGGCCCGACGGAGCCCCATTGGGTCGGAACGGCTGTTCGCCGAAGGCGTACCTGTCCAAGGGTCCGTTCGCCATTGAATTTCCCGCTTTCTGTGCGCTTCCCCGGCCAGTAGACGCGCGCCGACGCACACAGTGCCAGGCTCCGGGGATGGTGGGCCACGTATCGACGCGCGAGCCGTCGCCTGCAGGGCTGTCCCTGCCGGTCCGCTGTCTGGGTAACGCCCTCTTATCTACCGTCGCACCGGGTACAGGGGCCCGCAACACGACGCTGCTTCATCCGTTCCGGAGGTGCTGACTGTCGGGTGTGGCACCGGAGTTGACAGCGGACCGGCCCCGTCTCAGTATCATCAGTGATGGTGAATTGTCTGATTTGGCAGGATCTGCTGGGTCTCAGCGGTCTTGGTGACAGACGGAAACGCACCGAGGGAGACGGACATGAACGAACCGTCCGAACGCACACAGCAGCCTCCACTCCGGGACGCCGGGGGTGAGAACCCTAGGGTGCGTTTCGACGCCACGGTCCACCCCGGCGCGACGAACCGTGATCTCCTCGGCGTCGCCGATCTGGATCTGGACCGGATCCCCGATCGGGAGGGTGAGGTCCGGGTGGTCGTCTCCGCGGAGGAGTGCCAGCGACTGCTGGAGAGCGGCTACGAAGTCCGTCTGCATGCCCAGGTGGCCGTGCGGCCCCTCCCCGCCGAACTGGTGGAACAGGACGACTCGGTGAGGGCCTGGCTGGAGGAGCGCGTCCAGGGCATCGAGCGGTCGGGAGGCGTGTGATGTATCGAACGGTCCCCCAACTCGACTCCGTGACCTCGCTGCTCGCCACGTGGTTCCCACAGTTGTGCACGAGGACTCAACTGCCCGAGCCCTCCGTCGAAGGCCGCCCGGTGTTCGCCCTGCGGTTGCGCGCCGGTGAGGGCGGAGACCGTCGAGGTGTCCTGTTCGTGGGCGGCACCCACGCACGCGAGTTGATGAATCCGGACGCCTTGGTGGAACTCGCCGTCGACCTCGTCGTGAGCTGTCTGAAGGGCACTGACGTCGTGTACGGCGGCCGTACCTGGACGGCTCAGGAGGTCAAACTCATCCTGGAGAGCCTCGACCTCTGGTTCGTGCCTTGCTCCAACCCCGACGGCCGCAACAAGGTGCTGACAGTCGACAACATGTGGCGCAAGAACCTCCGTGACAACCTAGGGACCTCGTGCGACGGGGTCGACCTCAACCGCAACGCGGACCTCCTCTGGGGAGTGGCTGAGGGGCAGACCTCGTGCAGCCCCTGCAGCGATGTCTTCGTCGGGTCCGGCGCGTTCTCCGAGCCGGAGACCCGTAACGTCAAGTACCTGCTGGACACGCAACCCATCCACAGTTTCGTGGACGTGCACTCGTTTTCGGAGCTCGTCCTGTATCCGTGGGGTCACGCCCACAACCAGACCAACGATCCGGCACAGCGGTTCACGAGCCTGCCCACCGGAACCTGTGCGCCCATCGGCATCCCGGGTTATCGGGAGTACATCACGCCCCAGGACCTGCTCCGCTTCACGACGGTCGGGCAACGGGTCGTCGACGCGATCACGGAGGTACGCGGGCGCGCGTACACACCGCAGACAGGCCGGGCACTGTACCCCACCACCGGCGTACAGAGCGACTATGTCTACAGCCGCCACATCGCGAATCCCGTGCTGCGCAAGACCTACGGCTTCACCATCGAGACGGGCCCGCGCGTCGACACTGTGGAGGACTCTTTTCACCCGCCGGACCCCACTCTCATCAAGCGCGACGCCAAAGCGGGCCTGCTGGCCCTCGCCCAGCAGAGCGTCTGCGCCTTCGACCTGATCGGTCTGCGACTGCTTAAGCGTCAGACCGAGGTGGACGCGCTGCGCCGGTTCCGTGAGGAAGTGCTCGCGAGCACCGAGGCTGGCCGCGAGTGGATCGCCCTCATCGAACGGGTCGAACTGCCCACCGCTTCCATCCTGTTCACCGACGAGCGCCTGGCAGGCCGGGCTGCCGCGCTGATCGAGCGCGCAGGGAAGCTGTTCGAGGACGAGAGGTCCGTCGTCGGTGACGAGGACGTCGACCGGGGACGCGCCCTGCTGAACGAACTTGCTGAGCGGGCCGGAGCCGAGGACGCCCAGGTACGCACCGATCTGGAAGCCGTGGGCGCGGCTCTGGAGCAGGCGAGGAAGACGCCGTCGGCCGAGGTGCTGAAGCAACTGACGAGCCGGGGCCCGCTGTAGTGGTTGCCTCGGCGCCATCTTGCCCCGCAGCGGGGGAGTAACGATCCATACCTGTCGGCCCGTTGGCCTCTGGATGACGAAGAGCGCTACCTGAAACGGTGTCGGCAGGCCGGGCGGAACGGCACGCGGGCGGCCGGACGGGGGCATGCTTGAGCTGCATGTCTGTGGGACCGCTCAGAGTTCGCCGGACTCCTGGGGGGTGCCCCTATCTGTTT
>NZ_LIQT01000303.1 GCF_001418415.1 Streptomyces hirsutus | reverse complement strand
CCTCCGGTGCTGAGCAGGAGCACGCCGCCCCCGCCGAGGCCGGGCATTCCTTCGGCCTCCCCGAAGCCCTGCTCGCCGCCCCCCTCCTCGCCGCCGGCCTCCTCGGCGCCCTCGGGCACCGGCGCCGGCAGGCGCTGTGGCAGTCCGCGTTCGGGGCGATCGGGGGGCGGCGCGGAATGGAGCCGCCCACGCCGCACGGGGACGCCCAGGACGTCCAGGACGCGCTGCTCGTCGGCGCCGACCCCGAGGGCGTACGGCTGCTCGACCGGTCCCTGCGCGGGCTCGCCGCCTCCCTCGCCGCCGAGTCGCGGGCCCTGCCGGTCGTCTACGCGGCCTGGCTCAGCGCCGGCGACCTGCACCTCCAGCTCGCCCAGCCGGCCGGCAAGCCCCCGGCGCCGTGGCGGCTCGGGCAGGATCAGACGTTCTGGATGCTGGCCAAGGACGACGCCGGGCGGTACGAGGACGTCGACACCGCCGCCCCCTACCCCGGTCTGGTCAGCCTCGGCACCATGGACGACTCGCGGCTGCTGCTCAACCTGGAGTCCGTCCCCGGCATCGTCTCGCTGAGCGGCAGCGAGGCCGACCGGGCGGCCGTGTTCGCCTCCGTCGCCGCCGAGCTGGCGACCAACGGATGGTCGGACCGTATGACCATCACCCTCGTCGGGTTCGGCGAGGACCTGACCCCGCTCGCCCCCAACCGGCTCCGCCACCTCGACGACATCGAGGCACTCCTCGAGACCATGGAGGCGGAGACACGGCAGCGGCGGGGCGCGCTGGGCGCCGCCGGGCACGACTCCGTCCTCACCGGACGCACCGGCCCGGCCCAGCACACCCGCTGGGCCCCGCAGCTCGTCCTGCTCGCCGCCGAGCCGTCCGCCGAGGACGCCGTCAAGCTTGCCGAACTCGCCGCCGACGCGAGCCGCCTCGGCATCGGCTACCTCGTCGGCACCGGGAGCGGCGATCTGCCGGGCGCCGCCTGGGAGATGGAGATCACCGGCGAGGGCAAGCTGCTCGCGCCCCTGCTGGGCCTCGAACTCGACGCGCAGCTCCTGCCCGCCGCCCAGCAGCGCGCGGTCGTCGAACTCTTCGTGGAGGCCGACCCGGACCGCGGGCCCGACGGGCCGGTCAACACCCCGCCGTTCCTCGTCGACATCAGTGAGCAGGGCCGGCCGGCCGTGTACGCGCGACTCGTCGGACCGTACGAGATCATCGGCCTCGACACCCCGGACGGCGAGCGCAGCGCCCTGCTCCACGAGGCGCTCGCCCTGCTGCTCCTGCACCGCGAGGGCGTGCACCCGCAGGTGCTGTCGTCCGCGCTGTGGCCGCGCGGTGTCACCGACGACGTGCGCGAGGCGCTCCTGGACCGGCTGCGCGCCTGGCTCGGCACCGACCCCGACGGCACCCCTCGCCTCGGCACCGACCGCACCGGCCGGCTCACCCTCGCCCAGTCCGTCGTCTCCGACCTGGACGTGCTGCGGTCGCTGTACCACGAGGCGACCCAGGGCAAGGGCGTCGACAGCCGGGCCGTGCGCGGACGGCTGCTCACCGACGCGCTGGTGCTGGTGCGCGGGCCGCTGCTCGCCGA
Source organism: Streptomyces hirsutus (assembly GCF_001418415.1). Classification (GTDB taxonomy): domain Bacteria; phylum Actinomycetota; class Actinomycetes; order Streptomycetales; family Streptomycetaceae; genus Streptomyces; species Streptomyces hirsutus. The sequence continues at coordinate 29,133 of NZ_LIQT01000303.1, read as the reverse complement.
CCGGCCCGAGGGCCGCTACCGCTGGCTCACCCACGAGATCGTCGACGCCCAGCTTCCGCTGCTCGTCGCCGACACCGGGCTCGCCCTCTCCGAGTTCCACCTGGAGAAGGGCCGCGCGGAGAAGGCCATCGAGGCGCTCGACGCGGCCCTGCGCACCGCCCCGGCCGACGAGCGGCTGTGGAACGAGCTGCTGCGCGCCACCCACGCCCTCGACGACCCCGCCCGGCTCACCGCCCTCGCCGCCGACCTCATCGGCCGCAGCGGCGTCCGCGGGCTGCCGCCGCGCACCGAGGCGCTGCTCGACGAACTGCTGCCGGCCTGGCGCGACGCGGTCGAGGCCGCGGCCGCGGGATGAGCGACCTGCCGGTGCCGTCGGTCGCGGTCGTCGTCCTGGTCGCCGCGCTGTGGGGCGCGGCGGCGGGCGCGCTGCTGCCCCGCGCGGTGTACCGGTTCGCCGTCCCGGCGGGGGAGGCGTGGCACGCCCGGTGCCCCGGGGGACATCCTCTGCGCGGGTGGCTCGGACGGGCCCGGTGCGGACAGTGCGCCCCGCGCGGGGAGGGCGCCGGGGGCGCCGGGGACGCCGGGAGCGAAGGGGACACCGGGCGCGAGGCGGATGTCACGCGCGGAGACGGAGAGAGGGCGACCGGGACGTCGTACGGCACCGGCCCCGTCGCTCCGGCAGCCGTGACCGCGCTCGTCTGCGCCGCCCTTGCCGCCGCCACCGGAACCCGGCCCGAACTGGCCGTCTGGCTGCTGCTCGCGCCCGTCGGCGTGCTGCTGGCGGTCGTCGACTTCCGGGTGCAGCGGCTGCCCGACCCGCTCACCCTCCCCTTCGCCGCGGCCGCCCTCGCCCTGCTCGGCGTGGTCGCCCTCGTCCCCGAGCACGCGGGCACCTGGACGACCGCCCTGCTGGGCGCCCTGGCGCTCGGCGCCGGCTACTTCGCCCTGTTCCTCGTCAACCCGGCCGGCATGGGCTTCGGCGACGTGAAGCTCGCCCTCGGCGCGGGGGCCGTCCTCGGCTGGTACGGCTGGCCGACCGTGATGCTCGGCACCTTCGCCGGGTTCCTGTTCGGGGCGCTGTACGGCGGTGCCCTCGTCGTCGCGCGGCGGGCGGGGCGCGGGACGGCCATCCCGTTCGGGCCGTTCCTGATCGCCGGGGCGTTCGCCGGGCTGCTGATCGGCGCGTACACGGCGTGACGCGTCCGGTGTCACCGACCGGGTGCGTACCCGGGCCGAGGCGTACCCCCTCCGACGGGTGTCCGACCCGATGCGCGCCCGGCCCGATGCGTGCCCGACCCGACGCGTGCCCGGCCGCCGCGTGACGCACGTCCGGCAGCGGTGTGACGCACTCCGGCCGCCGCCGGCGCGTAGGCGCGTACACGATGTGACGGTTGGGCAGGTGCGACGGGTGCCCCTCGGCCTGACGTCGGGCGTCGTGGGCCGCTGGCGTAGGCTGGTTCAGCCCGTCCACAACCCTTACGAACCTTACGAAAGGGACGCCCGGTGACCGAGAAGGCCGACCTTCAGCCCATCCTCGACCGTGCCGCCGCCGGTGGGCGGATCACCCCCGAAGAGGCGCTCGACCTCTACCGCGACGCTCCGCTGCACGCGCTGGGCGCCGCCGCCGACGCCGTGCGCAGGCGGAAGTACGCCGGCACCGAGCACATCGCCACGTACATCATCGAGCGCAACATCAACTACACGAACGTGTGCGTCACGGCGTGCAGGTTCTGCGCCTTCTACGCCGCGCCCAAGGACACCGCCAAGGGCTGGACCCGCGACCTCGACGACATCCTGCGCCGCTGCGCGGAGACGATCGAGCTGGGCGGCACGCAGATCATGTTCCAGGGCGGCCACCACCCGGACTACGGCGTCGAGTACTACGAGAAGCACTTCGCCGCCATCAAGAAGGAGTTCCCGCAGCTCGTCATCCACAGCCTGGGGGCGAGCGAGGTCGAGCACATGGCCCGGATCTCGAAGGTGTCGGTCGAGGAGGCCATCACCCGGATCCACGCGGCCGGGCTCGACTCCTTCGCCGGGGCCGGGGCCGAGCTGCTGCCCGAGCGCCCGCGCAAGGCCATCGCGCCGCTGAAGGAGTCCGGCGAGCGCTGGCTGGAGATCATGGAGATCGCGCACGGGCTGGGCGTGGAGTCGACGTCCACCATGCTGATGGGCACCGGCGAGACCAACGCCGAGCGCATCGAGCACCTGCGCATGATCCGGGACGTGCAGGACCGCACCGGCGGCTTCCGCGCCTTCATCCCGTACACCTACCAGCCCGAGAACAACCACCTGAAGGGCCGGACGCAGGCCACCCTCTTCGAGTACCTGCGGATGATCGCCATCGCCCGCGTCTTCCTCGACAACGTGGCCCACATCCAGGGCTCGTGGCTGACCACCGGCAAGGAGGTCGGCCAGCTCTCCCTGCACTACGGCGCCGACGACCTCGGCTCGATCATGCTGGAGGAGAACGTCGTCTCGTCGGCCGGCGCCAAGCACCGCTCCAACCGGCTGGAGATCATCGACCTGATCCGCCGTGCCGGACGGGTACCCGCCCAGCGGTCGACCACCTACGAGCACCTCGTCGTGCACGACGACCCGGCCGACGACCCCGTCGACGACCGTGTGGCCTCCCACATCTCCTCCACGGCGATCGAGGGCGGCACAGCCCACCCGGAGCTGAAGCTCCTGGCCTCCAACTAGGTTCCGTGTGCCGACACTTCACGCGGCCGACCTGCTGATCACGGGCGACGGCCGGCCGCCGGTGCCGCAGGGTGCGGTTCTCGTCGACGGGCGGACGGTCGCGGCCGTCGGCCCGTACGGCGAACTGGCGGCCGCACATCCCACGGCCCGGGTACGACGCTGGCCGGGACTGCTCACCCCCGGGCTCCTGAACCCGTACGGGCCCGAACTGCTGGAGCACGCCTACCATCCCGACCCGCGCGAGGCCGACGAGCTGGGCACCGCACCACTCGTCGGCGAGGCGCTCGCGGCGCTGCCGATGACCGACGCCCGCTGGGGCGCGAGCGCGCGCCGCGGGGTGCAGCGGATGCTGGCGCACGGGACCGTCGCCGTCGGCGGGGAGCCGCGCCGGCCCGCCGTGGCGGACGCGGTGCGCCGGGCCGGGCTGCGCGTGGAGCCGAGGCCGGCCGGAGTCCCTGCCGGGGCCGCCGGCGAAGAGGGCGTGTCCTGGGACGGCGTGCCGTGCCTCGATCCGCTGGGCGGCCGGTCTCCGGCCGAGGCGTTCGTGACACCGTTCCCGAACCGGGGCTCGGCGGCGACGTTCGCCGTGTTCGACGTCCCCGACGAGGCCGCGCTGGCCGAACGGGGAGCCGTCACGTGCGTGGCGACGGTCCTGGCGGGACGACTGGTGTACCGGCGCCGGTAGCCCGGCCTGTCGCCCGGCGTCCGGGGGCTCCGGGACCGTGGCGGGCCCGTCCTGCCACAATGGGCCCGTGACCCGCGCATCCCTGAACAAGCAGCCGCACGAAGTCGCCTCGATGTTCGACCACGTCGCGGAACGGTACGACCTGACCAACGACGTGCTGTCGCTCGGTCAGGACCGGATCTGGCGCAAGGAGGTGGCGAAGGCGGTCGGCGCACGCCCCGCGGAGAAGGTCCTGGACCTGGCGGCCGGTACGGGGACGTCCTCGCTGCCCTTCGCACAGGCCGGCGCCTACGTCGTCCCCTGCGACTTCTCCCTCGGCATGCTCCAGGTCGGCAAGCGGCGCCGGAACTGGCTGCCGTACACCGCCGGCGACGCGACCCGGCTGCCCTTCAAGGACGACGTCTTCGACGCCGTCACCATCTCCTTCGGGCTGCGCAACGTCCAGGACACGGACGCGGCCCTGCGTGAGATGCACCGGGTGACCCGGCCCGGCGGACGCATCCTCATCTGCGAGTTCTCGCACCCCACCTGGACGCCGTTCCACACCGTGTACACCGAGTACCTGATGCGCGCGCTGCCGCCGGTGGCCCGCGCGGTGTCGTCCAACCCCGACGCGTACGTCTACCTCGCCGAGTCCATCCGGGACTGGCCCGACCAGCCCGCCCTGGCCGGTCGGCTGCAGGACGCCGGCTGGACGAAGGTGGCCTGGCGCAACCTCACGGGCGGCGTGGTCGCGCTGCACCGGGGCCTCAAGGCGAGCTGAGGCGAGGCGGTCCGGGTCGGGGAGCGGGTCCGGACCGGGGTCGGTCAGGGCGAGCCGGGGAAGGCCCCGACCGGTCAGGACGAGCCGGGGAAGGCCCTGACCGGTCAGGGCGGGCCGAGGGTCGCCGTCGCCGCGCGGGGCACGGCCGCGCCGGGGGCGCCGGGTTCGTCCAGTTCCCGCTGGAGGCCGCCGCCGGGCGGTACGGGTCCGCGCGGCTCGCGCACGCCTCCGCCGCCGTCCCCCTCGCCGAAGTCGAACCACACGTGCACCAGGGAGTCCCGCGGCACCTCGGCACCGGGCTGCGGATACTGGCGCACGACGTACTCGACGACGGTCAGGTGGAAGTCCGGCCGGTCCGGCGCCTCGAGGTACAGGCCGCGCGCACGAGCCGACTCGCGCGCGTCCACGGCCATCAGGCCGACCAGGCGCGGAACGCGCACCTCGGGTGTCCTGTCGAGTGTCCTGGGTGTCATACGCACGGACGTCACCCCCCAGCGGTACCGGCAGAGTAGGCACGGCCCCGCGCCGACAGGAAGCATCGCGTGGCTATCTGTGACAATCAGTCACAGTACGTAGTGAAAGTGGTTGCTTGTGCTTCCGCTTGTGCCCGTGCGTCCGCTCTCAGAGGGTCAGTCGGTAGCAGTGACCCTCCCGGCGCGAGGCCGGGATCACGAACGTCTCGGCGAGGCGCATCCCGAGCCGCCGGGTGACCGCCGTCGAGCGGGTGTTGCGGGCGTCGACCATCGCGACCACGTCCCGCACGCCGGTGGCGCGCACCCGTTCCAGCGTCTGGTGCGCCGCGGCGGTGACGTACCCCTTGCCCCAGTGCTCCCGGCCGAGGCGCCAGCCGATCTCGATCTCGCCCGTCGGACCCCAGTCCCGCTCCCAGGGCTGGGCGCCCGTGAAGCCGATGACGTGGTCCGCCCCGTCGACCATGGTCCACAGGCAGAAGCCGAGTTCGGCGTCGTGCCGCCGCTGGCGGGCGGTGAGCTCCTCGTACACCGACAACTCCGCGGCCCTGCCGCCGTGGAACTCCATGACGTCCGGGTCGGCGAAGATCCGGTGCCAGGTGAAGGCGTCCTCATGAGTGGGTACGCGAAGCCGTACAGCGGGCAGAGCTCGGTGCATTGAGGCAGCCCTTCAGCCGGGTGATCAATTGTCCTGCATAGACTGCCCGTGTCCAGTGCCGGTCGGCACGCAGATTTCGAACTTGGGGAGATCCCGCCGTGACCGAGCCCCTCTCCGACAACACCGCCGATGTGATCGTCGTGGGCGCGGGGCCCGCCGGCTCCGCCACCGCGTACCACCTGGCCAGGTCCGGTCTCGACGTGCTCCTGCTGGAGAAGACCGTGTTCCCGCGGGAGAAGGTCTGCGGCGACGGCCTCACCCCGCGCGCCACCAAGCAGCTCGTGTCGATGGGCATCGACATCTCCGAAGAGGCGGGATGGCTGCGCAACAAGGGCCTGCGCATCATCGGCGGCGGGGTCCGCCTCCAGCTCGACTGGCCGGAACTCGCCTCCTTCCCCGACTACGGCCTGGTCCGCAAGCGGGACGACTTCGACGAACAGCTCGCCCGGCAGGCCCAGAAGGCCGGCGCGCGCCTGTACGAGCGCTGCAACGTGGGCGCGCCGATCATCGACGACCGCACCGGCCGCATCACCGGTGTGAAGGCCAAGCTCGGCGAGGAGAAGCGGGAAGTCACCTTCCACGCCCCGCTGGTGGTGGCCGCCGACGGCAACTCCACGCGGCTGTCCCTGGCCATGGGCCTGCACCGCCGCGAGGACCGCCCGATGGGCGTCGCGGTCCGCACGTACTTCACCTCGCCGCGCCACGACGACGACTACCTGGAGTCCTGGCTGGAGCTGTGGGACCGCCGCGGCCCGCAGGACCGGCTGCTGCCCGGCTACGGCTGGATCTTCGGCATGGGCGACGGGACGAGCAACGTCGGCCTCGGCGTGCTCAACACCTCGGACTCCTTCAAGGAACTGGACTGGCGCGAGGTCCTGAAGGCCTGGTGCGCGTCGATGCCCGAGGACTGGGGCTACACCCCGGACAACATGACCGGCCCGATCCGCGGAGCCGCGCTCCCGATGGCCTTCAACCGCCAGCCGCACTACACGCGCGGACTGCTGCTCGTCGGTGACGCGGGCGGCCTGGTGAACCCGTTCAACGGCGAGGGCATCGCCTACGCCATGGAATCCGGGCAGATCGCCGCCGAGGTCATCGTCCAGGCGCACGCGCGGGCGACGCCGGCCCAGCGGGAGATCGCCCTCCAGCGCTACCCGCGCGTCCTGAAGGACACCTACGGCGGCTACTACACGCTCGGCCGCGCGTTCGTGAAGCTCATCGGCAACCCGAAGATCATGCAGATCGCCGCCCAGCGCGGACTGACGCACCCGATGCTGATGAAGTTCACCCTGAAGCTGCTCGCCAACCTGACGGACCCCACGGGCGGCGACGCGATGGACCGCGTCATCAACGGTCTGAGCAAGGTGGCGCCGAAGGCGTGAGGCGTCCCGCGCCTCCTGCGTGCCCGTGTCCCCGCGTCCCGTCGTGCGCGGACGCGGGGACCCGGGAGCCGTGAGGGGCGCTGTGGGCGGCCGGGGCCGGGTGGACGGGCTCGCGGCCGCCGACGCGTGTCCGGGGCGCCGTGAGGGCCTGCCACGCGGCTGTACGCGGTCCGGCCGGCGCATACCGGCCGTCAATCCCCGCGAAGCGGCCGACAATTCGGGCATGCGGGGTGATCTCGGCCGACGGGAGTGGCCGGCCGGGGTGAGGGAGAAGCCTGTGAGCGGAAGGCGCGCGGGGGAAGCGTGAGCGGGCGTGCGTGAGCGCGGACGGTAGAGAGCCGCTGCCCACGAGCGGCAGCGGCCCCCTGGGCCCACGTCGGCCGGGCCCGTGCGAACCGGGCCCGGCGACCCGGACCGCCAGGGGTCCGGGTCCTTGTCCGGGGTCGTGCGGGCGTGGCTCAGAGCACGCGCACGGCGCCCGACGCGGGGTAGCCGGAGAGGTCCTGGATGACGACGCCCTTGGACGGGTTGGCGGCGTCCAGGTACTGGCCGTTACCGATGTAGACACCCGTGTGGTACGCGGAGCCCTTGCCGCCCCAGTACAGGATGTCGCCGACCTGGAGGTTGGACAGCGAGACGTCGGTGCCGACCGTCGACTGGTCCTGGGAGACGCGCGGGAGGTCCACGCCGACCTGCTTGAACGCGGCCTGCACCAGGCTGGAGCAGTCCCAGGCGTTGGGGCCCGTCGCGCCCATGACGTAGGCGTCGCCCACCTGCGCCTTGAGGAAGGAGATCACCGTCGCGACGCTGCCGCCGGTGGGCGCGGAGGCGGTGGTCGCGGTGGCCGTCGTGCTCGTGGTGCCCGCGTCGGCGGTGAGGGTGACACGCTCGGCATCGCGCGTGGCGCGCTCGGCGGCGGCCTTGCGGGCCTCCTCGGCGGCCTTCTTCTTCGCCTCCGCCTTCTCCTTGGCCTCGGCGAGGTCGGCCTTGGCCGTCTTGGCCGCCTTGGCGGCGGCGGCGTCACGCTCGGCCTGCAGCTGGTAGTTCGCGGCGGCCTGCTGGGTGGCCTCCGCGGACTGGGCGACCTGAGTGGACAGGTCGGCCGTCAGGGCGGGCAGTTCGAGGGTCTGGGTCACCGGCTCGGCGGCGACCGCCGAGGCCGACGCCCCGGCCACTGCCAGAGTGCCGAGGACGCCACCGGCCACTCCGGCCCGCATCGCCATCGTGGTCTGCGCGGTGCGGCGGGGTTTCCGGTGGCTTCGTATGTGAGCGGTGTGGGACATGGGAACAACCGGTACCAGGGGCTCCTTCATATCCACAAGAAACGTGTGCTGCGCCACAATTGTTCAATCGCGGCGCCGAACCCCGGGCGCGTCGCTCTTTATTGACGCCGTAACGGACATTGCGGACGTGGGGCAATGGGCCCGTGATCACGGCCTTTCGTCTTTACGTCCGAATTGCCCCGCACCTACCATCGGTTGAAACGATTGGCCAAGCCCTCCTTCTGTGCCCTCGCGGCAGATGTGGCGGAGGTCACGGAACGGTCACCCCTGTCGTCGCGTCCGGTGTGCGAGCCGCGGGCGGATTACGGATGGATTGCGGCATGATCGCGGCCGGATCGCGGCGGGTGTCACGCCCGGGCCGAGTGCCGGGGCGTGTCCGGGTCAAGCCCGGGTCGAGTCCGGGCCGAGTCCGGAGTCGCCCTCGGGTCGAGTCCGGGCCGTGTCCGGGCCGAGTCCGGAGTGGAAGCCCCGGAGTGAGTCCGGGGCGCTTCGGATCGGTTCCGGGCAGGCGCGAGCCGCGTCCGTTCGCGGCCGGGTTCGCGGCCCCGGGTTCATGGCCGGGTTCCGGTCGGCCGGGGTGCGGCAGAGGTCGCCACCGGGGTCGCGGTCGGGTCCGTGGCGGGTCGGCGGTGGGTCGGCGGCGGGTCCGGGGTGTTCGGACTTCGTGAACGCGCGCACACGTCCACATCGCGCCCCGCGTCCCCCCGATGTGTGAACGCGCTCTTTAGCAAGCGATCGAGTCCGGCGCCAATTTGCATGCAGAGGAACCATCTTGATATGGAGACGCCTCTCTGGCCTGCATCGATGCGGCGGGATGTCACTTCTGGTGACCGTGCGGATGCTTCGCGTACGAAGATCACCGCTCCTCCGGCTTCATGATCGTTCGTCAGGTGGTGGAGATCACAAAGCTTGTGCAATACCCCGTGTCGCAGATCACAGACTTGCGGGCATAGGATGCGGAGCGGTTGGGCTTGTGACCTGCTTCACATGTTCTCGATCTTCGCCGGGGCGGGCGTGGTTCGTGGGGCACGTGGGGCGCAAGTGAGCCCGACTCGCCAGCAGTCAGTGCCGACTGAGAGGAGCGAGGAGCGGTGAACGCGTATGCGCCCATCCTCGTACTGGGAGCCCTCGGGGCAGGCTTTGCGATCTTCTCCGTGGTCATGGCCACGCTGATCGGTCCGAAGCGGTACAACCGCGCCAGGCTCGAGGCCTACGAGTGCGGTATCGAACCGACCCCCACGCCGGCCGGCGGCGGGCGCTTCCCCATCAAGTACTACCTGACGGCGATGCTCTTCATCGTCTTCGACATCGAGATCGTCTTCCTTTATCCCTGGGCCGTCAGTTTCGACGCCCTGGGGATCTTCGGGCTCGTGGAGATGCTGCTCTTCGTGCTCACCGTCTTCGTCGCCTACGCCTACGTATGGCGGCGCGGCGGGCTGGAATGGGACTGAAGGGCCTTTGACCATGGGACTCGAAGAAAAGCTGCCGAGCGGATTCCTGCTGACCACCGTCGAGCAGGCCGCGGGCTGGGTGCGCAAGTCGTCCATGTTCCCCGCCACGTTCGGACTCGCCTGCTGTGCCATCGAGATGATGACCACCGGCGCCGGCCGCTACGACCTGGCGCGCTTCGGCATGGAGGTCTTCCGCGGCTCGCCGCGGCAGGCGGACCTGATGATCGTGGCCGGCCGGGTCAGCCAGAAGATGGCGCCGGTGCTGCGGCAGGTCTACGACCAGATGCCGAACCCCAAGTGGGTGATCTCCATGGGGGTCTGCGCCTCGTCGGGCGGCATGTTCAACAACTACGCGATCGTGCAGGGCGTCGACCACATCGTCCCGGTCGACATCTACCTGCCCGGTTGCCCGCCCCGCCCCGAGATGCTGCTGGACGCCATTCTCAAGCTCCACCAGAAGGTCCAGGGTTCCAAGCTCGGCGTGAACGCCGAAGAGGCGGCCCGCGAGGCGGAGGAGGCGGCGCTCAAGGCCCTGCCCACCATCGAGATGAAGGGGCTGCTGCGATGAGCGACGCGAACGGCACCGCGGGTGACGGCGTGAACCCCGAGAAGGACCTCTCCGCCGAGAACCTCCCCGGCCAGCGGGGCGACGGGGGCGAGGAGATCCGCGTCCAGCGCGGCATGTTCGGCGCCAACAACGGCGGTGACACCTCCGGCTACGGCGGCCTGGTCCGCTCGGTCCGGCTCCCGGGAGCGTCGAACCGCCCCTACGGGGGATGGTTCGACGAGGTGGCCGACGAACTGGAGGGCGCGCTGGAGGAGCAGGACCTGCTCCCCGGGAACGCCATCGGGAAGACGGTCGTCGACCACGACGAACTCACCTTCCACATCGAGCGCGAGCACCTGGTCCGGGTCGCGACGACCCTGCGCGACGATCCCGCGCTCCGCTTCGAGCTGTGCACCGGCGTCAGCGGCGTGCACTACCCCAGCGACAAGGGCCGCGAGCTGCACGCCGTGTACCACCTGCGGTCGATCACCCACAACCGGATGATCCGCCTGGAAGTCAGCGCTCCCGACGGCGACCCGCACATCCCGTCGCTGGTCTCCGTCTACCCGACGAACGACTGGCACGAGCGCGAGACGTACGACTTCTTCGGCATCGTCTTCGACGGTCACCCGGCCCTGACGCGGATCCTGATGCCGGACGACTGGCAGGGCCATCCGCAGCGCAAGGACTACCCCCTCGGCGGCATCCCCGTCGAGTACAAGGGCGCCCGGATCCCGGCTCCGGACCAGCGGAGGTCGTACTCATGAGCATGCCGAACGCCTCCGCCGCCTCGGCGCGCGAGACCACGGAAGGCACCGTCTACACCGTCACCGGCGGCGACTGGGACGAGGTCGTCGAGACGGCGCAGCGCAGTGACGACGAGCGCATCATCGTCAACATGGGACCGCAGCACCCGTCCACGCACGGCGTGCTCCGGCTGATCCTGGAGATCGACGGCGAGACGGTCACCGAGGCCCGCTGCGGCATCGGCTACCTCCACACCGGCATCGAGAAGAACCTCGAGTACCGGACCTGGACCCAGGGCACCACGTTCGTGACGCGCATGGACTACCTGACGCCGTTCTTCAACGAGACGGCGTACTGCCTCGGCGTCGAGAAGCTCCTCGGCATCGAGGACCAGATCCCCGACCGCGCCTCGGTCATCCGCGTGCTCCTGATGGAGCTGAACCGGCTCTCCTCCCACCTGGTGTGCATCGCCACCGGAGGCATGGAACTCGGCGCCACCACGATCATGATCTACGGATTCCGTGATCGTGAACTCATTCTCGACGCCTTCGAGCTCATCACCGGCCTGCGGATGAACCACGCGTACATCCGCCCCGGCGGACTCGCCCAGGACCTGCCGCCCGGCGCCGTGGACCAGATCCGCGAGCTGGTGAAGAAGCTGCGCAAGAACCTCCCGGAGTACGACGCGCTCGCCACCGGGAACCCCATCTTCAAGGCCCGCATGCAGGACGTCGGCTATCTGGACCTGGCCGGCTGCATGGCCCTCGGGGCGACCGGCCCGGTCCTGCGCTCCACCGGCCTGCCGCACGACCTGCGCAAGGCGCAGCCGTACTGCGGGTACGAGACGTACGACTTCGAGATCCCCACCGCGGACACCTGCGACTCCTACGGCCGCTTCCTGATCCGGCTGGAGGAGATGCGCCAGTCGCTGCGCATCGTCGAGCAGTGCCTGGACCGGCTCCAGCCCGGACCGGTCATGGTCGCCGACAAGAAGATCGCCTGGCCCGCCCAGCTCGCCATGGGGCCGGACGGACTGGGCAACTCCCTCGACCACATCAAGAAGATCATGGGCACCTCCATGGAGGCCCTGATCCACCACTTCAAGCTGGTCACCGAGGGCTTCCGCGTACCGCCGGGACAGACGTACGCGGCCGTCGAGTCGCCCAAGGGCGAGCTCGGCGCGCATGTCGTCTCCGACGGCGGCACCCGCCCCTTCCGGGTCCACTTCCGCGACCCGTCCTTCACCAACCTGCAGGCCATGGCGGCGATGTGCGAGGGCGGCCAGGTCGCCGACGTCATCGTCGCCGTGGCATCCCTCGACCCCGTGATGGGAGGCGTCGACCGGTGACCACCACCCCTTCGGAGCGGGGCGTCAGCCTGGGCATGCCCCAACTGCCCGCGCCCGCCTACCCGGACGAGGTCCGGGCCCGGCTGGAGACCGACGCGCGCGAGGTCATCGCCCGCTACCCGGACTCCCGGTCCGCTCTCCTGCCGCTGCTGCACCTCGTGCAGGCGGAGGAGGGCCATGTCACGCGCACCGGGATGCGGTTCTGCGCGGACGTGCTCGGCCTGACCACGGCCGAGGTCACCGCCGTCGCCACCTTCTACTCCATGTACCGGCGCCGGCCGAGCGGCGACTACCAGGTCGGGGTGTGCACCAACACCCTGTGCGCGGTCATGGGCGGCGACGCCATCTTCGAGGAGCTCCAGGAGCACTTGGGCCTCGGCAACGGCGAGACCACCGACGACGGCAAGGTCACCCTCGAGCACATCGAGTGCAACGCGGCCTGCGACTTCGCGCCCGTCGTGATGGTCAACTGGGAGTTCTTCGACAACCAGGACCCGCAGAGCGCCAAGCGCCTCGTCGACGACCTGCGGGCCGGCCGCCCGGTGTCGCCCACGCGCGGGGCGCCCCTGTGCACGTTCAAGGAGACCGCCCGGATCCTGGCCGGCTTCCCCGACGAGCGGGACGGTGCCGTCGACGCCACGGGAAGCGCGGGACCCGCCTCCCTGGCCGGCCTGAAGCTGGCCAAGGGGGAGGCCGCCCCCGCACGCGTGGTGCACCCGCGCGGTGAGGCGTCCCAGGACACCCCGCCGCACGACCCGTCACCGGCGGAGCACCTCAGCTCGCACGACGCGCCGCAGGACACGTCGGCCTCCGACCCGGCGCATCCGGCCGGACCTGCCGCAGAGGAGGGGGAGTGATGACCTTGGCACCCGAACTCAAGGACACCGGCCCGGAGAAGCTGCTCGCGCCCGTGCTGTCGGCCTTCTGGGACGAGGACAGGTCCTGGACGCTGGACGTCTACAAGAGGCACGAGGGGTACGAGGGGCTCCGCAAGGCGCTCGCCATGTCACCGGACGACGTCATCGCGTACGTCAAGGAGTCCGGTCTGCGGGGGCGCGGAGGCGCCGGATTCCCCACGGGAATGAAATGGCAGTTCATTCCCCAGGGAGACGGAAAACCGCACTACCTGGTGGTCAACGCCGACGAGTCGGAACCCGGGACGTGCAAGGACATTCCGCTCCTCTTCGCGAACCCGCACAGCCTCATCGAGGGCATCGTCATCGCCTGTTACGCCATCAGGTCGTCCCACGCCTTCATCTACCTGCGGGGCGAAGTCGTCCCCGTGCTGCGGCGGTTGCACGAGGCGGTGCGCGAGGCCTACGCGGCGGGCCTCCTCGGCGAGAACGTGCTGGGCAGCGGACTCGACCTCGAACTCACCGTGCACGCGGGCGCCGGCGCGTACATCTGCGGTGAGGAGACCGCACTCCTCGACTCGCTCGAAGGCCGCCGTGGCCAACCGCGGCTCCGTCCCCCCTTCCCCGCCGTCGCGGGCCTCTACGCGTGCCCGACCGTGGTGAACAACGTCGAGTCGATCGCCTCGGTTCCCACCATCATGAACCGGGGCAAGGACTGGTTCCGCTCGATGGGCAGCGAGAAGTCACCCGGCTTCACCCTCTACTCCCTCAGCGGCCACGTCGCACGCCCCGGACAGTACGAGGCGCCGATGGGCATCACACTGCGCCAGCTGCTCGACATGAGCGGCGGCATGCGGCCGGGACACCGCCTGAAGTTCTGGACGCCGGGCGGCTCCTCCACGCCGATGTTCACCGACGAGCACCTCGACGTCCCCCTCGACTACGAGGGGGTGGGCGCCGCCGGCTCCATGCTCGGCACCAAGGCCCTCCAGTGCTTCGACGAGACCACGTGCGTCGTACGGGCCGTCACCCGCTGGACCGAGTTCTACGCCCACGAGTCCTGCGGCAAGTGCACGCCCTGCCGCGAAGGCACGTACTGGCTCGTGCAGCTGATGCGCGACATCGAGGCCGGCAAGGGCCGGATGTCCGACCTCGACAAGCTGAACGACATCGCCGACAACATCAACGGCAAGGCGTTCTGCGCCCTCGGCGACGGCGCCGCCTCGCCGATCTTCTCCTCGCTCAAGTACTTCCGTGAGGAGTACGAGCAGCACATCACGGGCCGGGGCTGCCCCTTCGACCCCGCGAGGTCGACGGCCTGGGCCGACCGCACGGAGGTGCACGCATGACCGTGACCACCAACGCTCCTTCGGGAGGGGGAGAGGCGGCGGTCCCCCCGGAGGACCTCGTCACGCTGACGATCGACGGCGCCGAGCTCAGCGTGCCCAAGGGCACCCTGGTCATCCGGGCCGCCGAACAGCTCGGCATCGAGATCCCCCGGTTCTGCGACCACCCGCTCCTCGACCCGGCCGGCGCCTGCCGCCAGTGCATCGTCGAGGTCGAGGGCCAGCGCAAGCCCATGGCCTCCTGCACCATCACCTGCACCGACGGGATGGTGGTGAAGACCCAGCTCACCTCGCCCGTCGCGGAGAAGGCCCAGCACGGGGTGATGGAGCTGCTGCTCATCAACCACCCGCTGGACTGCCCGGTCTGCGACAAGGGCGGCGAGTGCCCGCTGCAGAACCAGGCCATGTCCCACGGACAGGCCGACTCCCGCTTCGACGGAAAGAAGCGGACCTACGAGAAGCCCGTCCCGATCTCCACCCAGGTGCTGCTGGACCGCGAACGGTGCGTGCTGTGCGCCCGCTGCACCCGGTTCTCCAACCAGATCGCGGGCGACCCGATGATCGAGATGGTGGAGCGGGGCGCGCTCCAGCAGATCGGCACCGGCGAGGGCGATCCCTTCGAGTCGTACTTCTCCGGCAACACCATCCAGATCTGCCCGGTCGGCGCGCTCACCTCGGCGGCCTACCGGTTCCGCTCCCGCCCCTTCGACCTGGTCTCCTCGCCGTCGGTGTGCGAGCACTGCGCCGGTGGCTGCGCCACCCGCACCGACCACCGGCGCGGCAAGGTCATGCGGCGGCTCGCCGCCGACGACCCCGAGGTCAACGAGGAGTGGATGTGCGACAAGGGCCGCTTCGGGTTCCGGTACGCACAGCAGCGGGACCGGCTGCAGACCCCGCTCGTGCGCAACGCCGAGGGTGAGCTGGAGCCCGCCTCCTGGCCCGACGCGCTGCAGATCGCGGCCCAGGGCCTGCTGGCCTCCCGCGGCCGCACCGGCGTCCTGACCGGCGGCCGGCTCACCGTCGAGGACGCCTACGCGTACAGCAAGTTCGCGCGCGTGGCCCTCGACACCAACGACATCGACTTCCGCGCGCGCGTGCACAGCGCCGAGGAGGCCGACTTCCTCGCCGCGCGGGTCGCGGGCCGCGGACGTGACCTCGGGGGCGCGTCCGGTACGGACTCCGCCGACGGTGTCACGTACTCCTCGCTGGAGAAGGCGCCCGCCGTCCTGCTGGTCGGGTTCGAGGCCGAGGAGGAGGCGCCCGGCGTCTTCCTGCGGCTGCGCAAGGCCTGGCGTACGCACGGGCAGCGGACCTTCTCACTGGCCACGCACGCCACACGCGGACTGGAGAAGGCCGGCGGCACGCTGCTGCCGGCGGCTCCCGGCACCGAGACCGAATGGCTCGACGCGCTCGCGAGCGGGGTCGGCCTGGAGGGCGACGGGGCCCGAGCCGCCGAAGCGCTGCGGGCCGAGGGCGCGGTGATCGTCGTCGGCGAGCGGATCGCCGCCGTCGAGGGCGGCCCGACCGCCGCCGTACGGATCGCCACCGCGACCGGCGCCCGGCTGGTGTGGATTCCCCGGCGCGCCGGGGAGCGGGGCGCCGTCGAGGCGGGCGCGCTGCCGTCGCTGCTGCCGGGCGGGCGCCCGGCGACCGACCCGCGCGCACGGGAGGAGGTCGCCGCCGTCTGGGGCGTCGCCGCCCTCCCGCACCGCTACGGCCGCGACACCCGCGAGATCGTCGAGGCTGCCGCGACCGGCGAGCTGCAGGCGCTGCTGGTCGCCGGCGTCGAGGTCGCCGACCTGCCCGACCCCGCACGCGCGCGTACGGCACTCGCCGAGGCCGGGTTCGTGGTCTCGCTGGAGCTGAGGCCCAGCGAGGTCACCGAACTCGCCGACGTGGTGCTGCCGGTCGCGGCCGTCGTCGAGAAGGCCGGCGCCTTCCTCAACTGGGAAGGCAGGGTCCGGCCCTTCGAGTCGGCGCTCAAGCCCGAGCAGCTGACCCGTACCCTCCCGCCGACCGACGCGCGCGTGCTCCAGATGCTCGCCGACGCCATGGACGTGCACCTGGGTCTGCCGGACCTGCGCACCACCCGCGCGGAGCTCGAGCGGCTCGGCGCCTGGGACGGCCCGCGGGCCACCGAACCACTGGAGACCGCGGGAGCGCTGCCCCGGCCGGCCGCCGGAGAGGCGGTGCTCGCGGGGCACCGCCTGCTGCTGGACCAGGGACTCCTGCAACAGGGCGACGAGGCGCTCGCCGGCACCCGGCACGCCGCGCACGCGCGCCTGTCGGCCGCCACGGCCGCCGAGGTGGGCGTCAAGGACGGCGACCCGATCGCCGTGACCGGCCCCGCGGGGACGGTCGAGCTGACCCTGGGCGTCACCGAGATGCCCGACCGCGTGGTGTGGCTCCCGCTGAACTCCGTCGGCGGCGGGGTCGCCTCCGACACCGGGGCGCTGCCCGGCTCCCTCGTCCGAATCGGCCCGGCGGGACCCGCCGGCGAGGCCCTCAAGGAGGTGGAGGCATGAGCCCGTACTTCGCCGCTGAAGACCTCTCGATGTTCGGCCGCGACCCCTGGTGGCTGGTCGTCGTCAAGGCGGTGTTCTGCTTCGCCTTCCTCATGGTGACGGTGCTGATCGCCATCGTGATGGAACGCAAGATCGTCGCCTGGATGCAGCTGCGCATCGGCCCCAACCGGAACGGCCCCTGGGGCATGCTCCAGTCGCTCGCCGACGGCGTGAAGCTGATGCTCAAGGAAGACGTCGTCGTCAAACGCGCCGACAAGGTGGTGTACGTCCTCGCGCCGATCGTCGCGGCCGTCCCGGCCTTCATGGCGATCGCGGTGATCCCCTTCGGGCCGTCCGGCAACGAGATCTCGATCTTCGGCCAGCGGACCACGATGCAGCTCACCGACCTGCCGATCGCGTTGCTCTACATCCTCGCGGTCGCCTCCATCGGCATCTACGGCATCGTCCTCGCCGGCTGGAGCTCCGGATCCACGTACCCGCTGCTGGGCGGACTGCGCTCGTGCGCGCAGATGATCTCCTACGAGATCGCCATGGGCGCCGCCTTCGCCTCCGTGTTCCTCTACTCGGGGTCGATGTCGACGTCGGCGATCGTCGAGCAGCAGGCCGACCGCTGGTACATCCTGCTGCTGCCGGTCTCCTTCATCATCTACATCGTCACGATGGTCGGCGAGACCAACCGCGCCCCCTTCGACATGCCCGAGTCCGAGGGCGACCTGGTCGGCGGCTTCAACACCGAGTACTCGTCGATCAAGTTCGCGATGTTCATGCTCGCCGAGTACATCAACATGGTGACCGTCTCCGCCGTCGCCGTCACCCTCTTCCTGGGCGGCTGGCGCGCTCCATGGCCGGTCAGCACCTTCTGGGAGGGCGCGAACCACGGCTGGTGGCCGATGCTCTGGTTCATCGTCAAGGTCCAGCTGCTGCTGTTCATGTTCGTCTGGCTGCGCGGCACGCTCCCACGCGTGCGCTACGACCAGCTGATGAAGCTCGGCTGGAAGGTCCTCATCCCGGTCTCCCTGGTGTGGCTGATGGCCGTCGCCACGGTGCGGGCCCTGAGGAACGAGGGCTACGGCTTCGCGGACCTGGCCCTCTACATCGCCGCCGGAGTACTCGTCCTGCTGCTGTTGTCCTTCGTCGCGGACATGTTCCGCTCGAAGGGCAAGGAGGCCGGGGGAGCCGGAGAGCCGGGCGGGGAACCGGCCGCCTTCGACCCGATGGCAGGCGGATTCCCCGTACCACCGCTGCCCGGACAGGAACTTCCGCCGGTGCCGCGACGCCGCTCGCGCCGGGAGCGGGAGCTCGTCGCCAGTGGCGGGACCGATACCCCCAGTGACGGATCTCTGGATGGAAAGGAGGCGTCCGATGACTGAGGAACCCAAGGAGACCAAGCCCGGTTTCCAGAACCCCGTGGCCGGCTTCGGTGTGACCTTCAAGGCCATGTTCAAGAAGCGGCTGACCGAGCAGTACCCGGAGCAGCAGAAGACCACGGCCCCGCGCTTCCACGGCAGGCACCAGCTCAACCGCCATCCGGACGGTCTGGAGAAGTGCGTCGGCTGCGAGCTGTGCGCCTGGGCCTGTCCCGCCGACGCGATCTACGTCGAGGGCGCGGACAACACCGAGGAGGAGCGCTACTCGCCCGGCGAGCGGTACGGCCGCGTCTACCAGATCAACTACGCCCGCTGCATCCTGTGCGGCCTGTGCATCGAGGCGTGCCCCACGCGCGCGCTGACGATGACCAACGAGTTCGAGCTGGCCGACTCCAGCCGCGCCAACCTCATCTACACCAAGGAGCAGCTGCTCGCCGGTCTGGAGGAGGGCATGGTGGACAGCCCGCACGCCATGTACCCGGGCACCGACGAACAGGACTACTACCGGGGCCTGGTGACCGAGGCCGCCCCCGGCACGGAGCGGCAGGCCGCCCACTCCGAGGGCGAGGTCGTGCAGGAGGCCGACTCGACCTTCGGCGAGGGCGAACCGGCGTCGGAGAAGGTGATCCGGAAATGACCGAGTACCTCGCCGCCTACTCCACCTCCACCGGGGAGGCCGTCCAGTTCTGGGTCCTCGGCACGGTCGCCGTGATCGGCGCCCTGGGCACGATCCTGATGCGGCGGGCCGTGCACAGCGCGCTCTTCCTGGCCGGAACCATGATCGTCCTGGCGGTGTTCTACCTCGCCAACGGCGCCTACTTCCTGGGCGTCGTCCAGATCATCGTCTACACCGGCGCGATCATGATGCTGTTCCTGTTCGTGGTGATGCTGGTGGGTGTCACCGCGGCGGACTCCCTGAAGGAGACCATCAAGGGCCAGCGCTGGCTCGCCGCGCTGTGCGGGCTGGGCTTCGGCATCCTGCTCGTCGGCGGCATCGGCAACGCCGCGCTCACCGATTTCAACGGTCTCGGCCAGGCGAACGCGAACGGCAACGTGGAGGGCCTCGCCGCCCTCCTCTTCACCAGGTACGTCTTCGCCTTCGAGATCACCGGCGCCCTGCTCATCACGGCCGTCGTCGGCGCCATGGTGCTCACCCACCGTGAGCGCACCGAACGCGCCATGACCCAGCGGGAGCTGGCCGAACAGCGCGTCCGCGAGGGCAAGCACCTTCCGCCGCTGCCGGCCCCGGGCGTGTACGCCCGGCACAACGCGGTGGACATCCCGGGCCTGCTGCCCGACGGGACGACGTCCGACCTCACCGTCAGCAGCACGCTGCGCGACCGCGGCCAGATCCGGGACGTGTCCCAGGAGGCGCTCGGCGACCTGCGGGCGCTGGAGCGGCGCTCCGAGGAGCGGCTCGAGCGCACGGAGATCGAGCCGCCACCGTCGAGGCGGACCGAGGAGGCATCGAAGTGAACCCGGTCAACTACCTTTACCTCGCGGCCCTGTTGTTCACGATCGGCGCCACCGGTGTCCTCATCCGGCGCAACGCGATCGTCGTCTTCATGTGCATCGAGCTGATGCTCAACGCCTGCAACCTCGCGTTCGTCGCCTTCTCCCGCATGCACGGCAACCTCGACGGCCAGATCATCGCCTTCTTCACGATGGTCGTCGCCGCGGCGGAGGTCGTGGTCGGGCTGGCGATCATCGTGTCCCTGTTCCGTTCCCGCCACTCGGCCTCGGTCGACGACGCCAGCCTGATGAAGCTGTGAGGGGTCGCTGAATCGTGGAGAATCTGATTGCGCTGCTGGTGGCGGCGCCCCTGCTCGGAGCGGCGGTCCTGCTGTGCGGCGGCCGGCGGCTGGACGCCGTCGGTCACTTGATCGGCACGGCACTCGCCGCCGCGTCCTTCGTGATCGGCGTCGTCCTCTTCGCCGGCATGCTGGGCGAGGCCGCCGCCGACCGCACCCTGACGCAGCATCTGTTCAGCTGGATCCCGGTGGAGGGGTTCCAGGCCGACGTCGCCTTCCGGCTCGACCAGCTGTCGATGACGTTCGTCCTGCTGATCACCGGCGTCGGCTCGCTCATCCACCTGTACTCGATCGGGTACATGGAGCACGACGAGCGGCGCCGCCGCTTCTTCGGCTTTCTGAACCTGTTCCTCGCGGCGATGCTGATCCTCGTCCTCGCCGACAACTACCTGCTGCTGTACCTCGGCTGGGAGGGCGTCGGTCTCGCCTCCTACCTGCTGATCGGCTTCTGGCAGCACAAGCCCGGCGCCGCCACCGCGGCGAAGAAGGCCTTCCTGGTCAACCGCGTCGGCGACATGGGCCTGTCGATCGCGATCATGCTGATGTTCCTGTGGTTCGGCACCTTCGCCTTCGGGCCGGTGCTCGGCAGCCAGGACGAGGCCGGGCTCGCGGGCGCCGCAGGTGAGGGCAAGCTCACCGTGATCGCCCTCATGCTGCTGCTCGCCGCCTGCGGCAAGTCCGCCCAGGTGCCGCTGCAGTCCTGGCTCGGGGACGCGATGGAGGGCCCGACCCCGGTCTCGGCCCTGATCCACGCCGCGACCATGGTGACGGCGGGCGTCTATCTGATCGTCCGCTCCGGTGCCATCTTCAACGGCGCCCCGGACGCGCAGCTGGTCGTCACCATCGTCGGCGCGGTCACGCTGCTGTTCGGTGCGATCGTCGGTTGCGCGAAGGACGACATCAAGAAGGCGCTGGCCGGTTCGACGATGTCGCAGATCGGCTACATGGTGCTCGCGGCGGGCCTCGGCCCCATCGGCTACGTCTTCGCGATCATGCACCTGGTGACGCACGGCTTCTTCAAGGCCGGGCTGTTCCTCGGAGCCGGTTCGGTCATGCACGGCATGAACGACGAGGTCGACATGCGCCGCTACGGCGGACTGCGCAGGTACATGCCGGTCACCTTCGTCACCTTCGGACTCGGCTACCTCGCCATCATCGGTTTCCCGGGTCTGTCCGGCTTCTTCTCCAAGGACATGATCATCGAGTCGGCGTTCGCCAAGGGCGGCACCGAGGGCTGGATCCTCGGCGGCGTGGCCCTGCTGGGCGCGGCGATCACCGCGTACTACATGACGCGCGTGATGCTGATGACGTTCTTCGGCGAGGAGCGCTGGCGCAAGGCCCCGGAGCCGTCGCCGTCCTCGGCGCCCGGCGTGGAGCCGGCTGCCGCGGCGAGCGAGTACACCCCGCCGCACCCGCACGAGTCGCCGAGGAGCATGACGATCCCGATGATCGTGCTCGCCTTCGGCTCCGTGTTCGCCGGCGCGTTCTTCAGCATCGGCGACCGGTTCGTGCAGTGGCTGGAGCCCATCACCGGGTACGACCACGGCCACGCGCCGATCAGCGCCCTCACGGTCACGCTGGCCACGGTGACCGTCATGGTCGTCGGCGTGGCGATCGCCTGGGGCCAGTACGGGCGCCGCCCGGTCCCGGCCGTCGCCCCGCGCGGGTCGCTGCTCACCCGGGCCGCCCGGCGCGACCTGCTCCAGGACGACTTCAACCACGTGGTCCTGGTGCGCGGCGGTGAGCACCTCACGCGCTCGCTGGTGTACGTCGACCACACCCTGGTCGACGGGGTCGTCAACGGAACGGCGGCCTCGTTCGGCGGCCTGTCCGGGCGGATGCGCAAGCTGCAGAACGGCTTCGCGCGGTCCTACGCGGTCTCGATGTTCGGCGGCGCGGCCGTCCTGGTCGCCGCGACCCTGCTGATGAGGGCGGTCTGATACCGATGTCCTTTCCTCTGCTGACAGCGACGGCGGCGCTCCCGGCCCTCGGGGCGATCGCCACGGCCGCCGTACCGGCCACGAAACGCACCGCCGCCAAGTGGCTGGCCCTGCTGGTCTCGATCGCCACCCTGGCGCTGGCGGTCGTCGTCCTGGTGCGCTTCGACCCGGGCGGCGACCGCTACCAGCTCACCGAATCGCACGCCTGGATCGCGGACTTCGGAGTCCGCTACGAGCTGGGGGTGGACGGCATCGGGGTCGCGCTGATCGCGCTGACCGCCCTGCTGATCCCGTTCATCATCCTGGCGGGCTGGCACGACGCCGACCCCGTGGAAACCGGTAGCAAAAGGTGGCGGCCGACGCAGGGCTTCTTCGCCCTGATCCTGGTCGTCGAGGCGATGGTGATCCTCTCCTTCGAGGCCACCGACGTCTTCCTCTTCTACATCTTCTTCGAAGCCATGCTGATCCCGCTGTACTTCCTCATCGGCGGCTTCGGGGACCGGGCCCACGAGCACGGCGAGAAGGCGGCGGCGACACAACGGTCGTACGCGGCGGTCAAGTTCCTGCTCTACAACCTGGCCGGCGGTCTGGTCATGCTGGCCGCGGTGATCGGGCTCTACGTGGTCGCCGGCAACTTCTCGCTCACCGAGATCGCCGAGGCGCGGGCCAACGGCTCGCTCGAGATGTCGACGAGCACCGAACGCTGGCTGTTCCTCGGCTTCTTCCTCGCCTTCGCGGTGAAGGCGCCGATGTGGCCGCTGCACACCTGGCTGCCCAACGCCATGCAGGAGTCCACCGCCCCGGTCGCCGTGCTCATCACGGCCGTCGTGGACAAGGTGGGCACCTTCGCGATGCTCCGCTTCTGCCTCCAGCTCTTCCCCGAGGCGAGCAAGTGGGCGACACCCGTGATCATGGTGCTGGCGGTCATCAGCATCATCTACGGGGCGCTGCTCGCGGTCGGCCAGCGCGACATCAAGCGGCTGATCGCGTACGCGTCGATCTCGCACTTCGGCTTCATCATCATGGGCATCTTCGCGATGACCAGCCAGGGCCAGTCCGGGGCGACGCTCTACATGGTCAACCACGGGATCTCGACCGCCGCCCTGCTGCTGGTGGCCGGATTCCTCATCTCGCGGCGCGGCTCCCGGCTCATCGCCGACTACGGCGGGGTGCAGAAGGTCGCGCCGGTCCTCGCCGGCACGTTCCTCATCGGTGGCCTGGCGACGCTGTCGCTGCCCGGACTCGCGCCGTTCGTCAGCGAGTTCCTGGTCCTGGTCGGCACGTTCACCCGCTATCCGGTGATCGGCGTCATCGCCACCTTCGGCATCGTGCTCGCCGCGCTCTACACCCTCGTCCTCTACCAGCGGACGATGACGGGCCCCCTGCGGCCCGAGCTCGCGAAGATGCCCGACCTGAGGGTGCGTGAGATCGCCGTGGCCGCGCCGCTGATCGTGCTGCTGGTCTTCCTGGGCGTCTACCCGAAGCCCGTCACCGACATCGTGAACCCGGCGGTGAAGCAGACCATGTCAGACGTCCAGCAGAAGGACCCCCAGCCCGAGGTGGAGGCGGCCAAGTGAGCGCATCAGCCGTCCACAGCCTGTGGACAAGTGCGGTCGGCCCGATCGCGAAGATCGACGCGCCGAAGATCGAGTACGCGCAGCTCGCGCCCACCCTGATCGTCGTCGGCGCGGCGGTCCTGGGAATCCTGATCGAGGGCTTCGTACCGCGCAAATCCCGTTATTACGCACAACTGTTCGTCTCCTCGGTCGCGCTGGTCGCCGCGTTCGCCGCGGTCGTGGCACTCGCGGCCGACGGATACGGCACGACCAAGGCGGGCATCGCGGCCATGGGCGCGATCGCCGTCGACGGCCCCGCCCTGTTCCTGCAGGGCACGATCCTCCTGACGGCCCTGGTCGGCCTGTTCACCTTCGCCGAGCGCCGGCTCGACCCTCAGGTACACGGCAACCGGGTCGACTCCTTCGCCGCGCAGGCCTCTTCCGTGCCGGGCAGCGACGGAGAGAAGAAGGCCGTCAAGGCGGGGTTCACCACCACCGAGGTGTTCCCGCTGCTGCTCTTCGCGGTCGCGGGCATGCTCGTCTTCCCCGCGGCCAACGACCTGCTGACGCTCTTCGTGGCGCTGGAGGTCCTCTCCCTCCCGCTGTACCTGCTCTGCGCGCTGGCCCGCCGCAAGCGGCTCATCTCGCAGGAGGCCGCGGTCAAGTACTTCCTGCTCGGCTCGTTCGCCTCCGCGTTCCTCCTCTTCGGGATCGCGCTGCTGTACGGCTACGCGGGCTCGATGTCGTACGCGACGATCGCGCAGGTCGTCGACGGCACGATCGCGGAGGTCGACCCGGCGCTCGTCAACACCATGGGCAACGACGTGCTGCTCCTGGTGGGCTCGGGTCTGCTGATCATGGGCCTGCTGTTCAAGGTCGGCGCCGTCCCCTTCCACATGTGGACGCCGGACGTGTACCAGGGCGCGCCGACGCCGGTGACGGGTCTGATGGCGGCGGCGACCAAGGTGGCCGCTTTCGGTGCCCTGCTGCGGGTGCTGTACGTCCTGCTCCCCGGCCTGCGCTGGGACTGGCGGCCGGTCATGTGGGCCGTCGCGATCGTCACCATGCTGGGCGGCGCGATCATCGCGATCACCCAGACCGACATCAAGCGACTGCTGGCGTACTCGGCGATCTCGCACGCGGGCTTCATCCTCGCGGGTGTCATCGCGACCACGCCGGAGGGCATCTCGTCCGTCCTCTTCTACCTGGCGGCGTACTCGTTCGTGACGATCGGCGCGTTCGCGGTGGTGACGCTGGTGCGGGACGCCGGCGGTGAGGCGACGCACCTGTCCAAGTGGGCGGGGCTCGGCCGCCGTTCGCCCCTGGTGGCGGCCGTGTTCGCGGTGTTCCTGCTCGCCTTCGCGGGCATTCCGCTGACGTCCGGCTTCGCCGGGAAGTTCGCCGTGTTCAAGGCGGCGGCGGAGGGCGGCGCGGTACCGCTGGTCGTGGTCGGTGTGATCGCGTCGGCGATCGCGGCGTTCTTCTACATCCGGGTGATCGTCCTGATGTTCTTCAGCGAGCCGAAGCCCGAGGGCCCGACCGTCGCGGTGCCGTCACCGCTGACGATGATGGCGATCGGGATGGGCGTGGCGGTCACGGTGGTGCTGGGCGTGGCACCGCAGTACTTCCTGGAGCTGGCGGGGAACGCGGGAGTGTTCGTGCGCTGACCCGACACCCGCCGACGACAGGACGGCCCGGCACCCGCTCGGGGGGCGCCGGGCCGTCCTGTCGTGCCTGGCCGTGCTTGGCCGTGCTTGGCCGTGCCTGGCCGTGCCGGGCCGTGATGGGGCGTGGTCGGTCGTGGGCGGTCGTGGTGTCGGTCACGGTTGTTCGGAGGGCGACCGACCCGTGAACGTCGATGCGCAGAGGTGATGGATGCGGGGCCCTGTGGATACGTCCGGGGTGGCGGTCTGTGGACAACTCCGGGGATGTCGGTGAAGGCGCCTATCGTGGGCGCAGTGGTCGAGAGCGGCCGCAGTGGACGCGGCGGCCGCGAGTGGTCGTACGGGGGGCGGGACGATGGGCGGGACGGGCGGTAGTGGTGGGATGGCAGTGAGGGAGAGCGAGGCGCTGGCGGCGCTGCACCGGGTGTTCGGATTCGACGCCTTCCGCGGTGAGCAGCAGGCGGTGATCGAGCATGTGATCGCGGGCGGGGACGCCGTGGTGCTCATGCCGACCGGTGGCGGCAAGTCGCTGTGCTACCAGATCCCGGCCCTGGTCAGACCGGGTACGGGAGTCGTCGTCTCGCCACTGATCGCGCTGATGCAGGACCAGGTGGACGCGCTGCGGGCGCTCGGCGTGCGCGCCGGGTTCATGAACTCCACGCAGGACTTCGAGGAGCGGCGCGTCGTCGAGGCCGAGTTCCTCGCAGGCGAGCTGGACCTGCTGTATCTCGCGCCGGAGCGGCTGCGGCTGAACAACTCGCTGGAGCTGCTGTCGCGGGGGAAGATCTCCGTCTTCGCGATCGACGAGGCGCACTGCGTCTCCCAGTGGGGACACGACTTCCGGCCGGACTATCTCTCCCTGTCGCTGCTCGGCGAGCGCTGGCCGGACGTGCCCCGGATCGCGCTCACCGCGACGGCCACGCACGCCACGCACCAGGAGATCACCGAGCGGCTGGCCATGCCGGACGCCCGGCACTTCGTGGCGAGCTTCGACCGGCCCAACATCCAGTACCGGATCGTGCCCAAGGCCGACCCCAAGAAGCAGCTGCTGAGTTTCCTGCGGGAGGAACACGCGGGCGACGCGGGCATCGTCTACTGCCTCTCCCGCAACTCCGTCGAGAAGACCGCCGAGTTCCTCAGCCGCAACGGCGTCGAGGCGGTGCCGTACCACGCGGGACTGGACGCGGGGACGCGCGCCGCGCACCAGTCCCGCTTCCTGCGGGAGGACGGCCTGGTCGTGGTGGCGACCATCGCTTTCGGCATGGGCATCGACAAGCCGGACGTCCGGTTCGTCGCCCACCTCGACCTGCCCAAGTCCGTCGAGGGCTACTACCAGGAGACGGGTCGTGCGGGTCGCGACGGACTGCCGTCCACGGCCTGGATGGCGTACGGCCTCAACGACGTCATCCAGCAGCGCAAGCTGATCCAGTCCGGCGAGGGCGACGAGGCCTTCCGGCGCCGGGCCGGCCAGCACCTGGACGCGATGCTCGCCCTGTGCGAGACGGTCCGGTGCCGGCGCGGGCAGCTCCTGGCCTACTTCGGCCAGGACAACCCCGACCCGGCGGGCTGCGGCAACTGCGACTCCTGCCTCACCCCGCCGGAGACGTGGGACGGCACCGTCGCGGCCCAGAAGGTGCTCTCGACGGTGGTCCGGCTGCAGCGGGAGCGCGGGCAGAAGTTCGGCGCGGTGCAGATCGTGGACATCCTGCTGGGCAAGCGCACGGCCAAGGTCATCCAGTTCGACCACGACCAGCTCTCCGTCTTCGGGATCGGCGACGATCTGGAGGAGAGCGAATGGCGGGGCGTCGTCCGGCAGCTGCTGGCCCAGGGGCTGCTCGCGGTCGAGGGGGACTACGGCACGCTGGTGCTGACCGAGGACAGCGGGACCGTGCTGCGGCGCGAGCGGGAGGTGCCGCTGCGCAAGGAGCCGAAGAAGCCGGTGACCTCCCGGTCGGGGGCCTCGGGGTCGTCGGGCTCGGGGAAGGGGAAGGCCAAGGCCGCGGCGGCCGAGCTGCCCGAGGAACTCCTCCCGGCCTTCGAGGCGCTGCGCGCCTGGCGTGCCGAACAGGCCCGTGAGCAGGGCGTCCCCGCGTACGTCATCTTCCACGACGCCACGCTCCGCGAGATCGCCACGGTCTGGCCCGGCTCGGTCGCCGAGCTCGGCGGGATCAGCGGAGTGGGCGAGAAGAAGCTCGCGACGTACGGGGAGGGCGTGCTGGAGGTGCTCGGGTCGCTGGGCGGTCCGCAGGGCGGATCACCGGCCGGATCACCGGCCGGATCACCGGCCGGATCACCGGCCGGATCACCGGCCGGGGCGCAAGGCTCGGGTCCGGCCGAGGGGAGCGGCGCGGGAGCCGGGCAGGACCCCGCCGGGTCCGTGTTCGACGACGACTGGCCGGAGATGGACGCCGAGCCGGAGCCCGAGGACTGGATGTAGCCGTCAGCCGTCAGCCGTCAGCCGTCAGCCGTCAGCCGTCAGCCGTCAGCCGTCAGCCGTCAGCCGTCAGCCGTCAGCCGTCAGCCGTCAGGGGCGCCGGCTGTCCGGCTTCGGAGGGTGAACGACAGTTCCCATTTTGTTCAATGGATATCCAGTTTCGTCAGTGAATATCCTGGTGACGTGAAGCTTTCCGAGTGGGCAGCATGCAACGGCGTGCACTACCAGACCGCGTGGACTTGGGCGAAAGAGGGCCGTATGCCGGTCCCGGTCGTCCAGACGCCGTCGGGTACATGGCTCGTGACCGAGCCCGCCCCTCAGGCTGCGGGACGGGTCGTGGCGTACTGCCGTGTTTCGTCCGGTGACCGGAAAGCGGACCTGGAGCGCCAGGTCGCCCGGACTGTGCAAGGCGCAACGGATCGGGGGCTCGCCGTCGCTGACGTGGTGACGGAGGTCGGCTCCGGCTTGAACGGGCGCCGCCGCAAGCTGCACCGCCTGCTCGCCGACCCGGGTGTGGGGACGATCGTGGTCGAGCACCGAGACCGCCTCGCCCGGTTCGGCGTTGAGCACCTGGAGGCCGCTTTCTCGGCCACGGGGCGGCGTCTCGTTGTCCTCGACCCGGCAGAAACCGCCGACGACCTCGTACGGGACATCACCGAGGTCCTGACCTCGATGTGCGCCCGTCTGTATGGCCGGCGCTCCGCGAAGAATCGAGCCGCCCGGGCCGTCGCCGTCGCCACCGGCCCAAAGGCGGCCGGATGAAGCAGTTCAAGCCGCAACCGGGCTTCACCGTCTTCGCGCACAAGCTCGCGCTGGACCCGAACACCACGGCCAACCGTCACCTGCACTCGCACGGAGGTGCCGCGCGGGCCGCCTACAACTGGGCCGTCGCGTACATCACCGCCGTGTGGTGGCAGCGGAAGGCCGAACAGTCGTACGGCATTGCCGAGGACCAGCTCACCGAGTGGCGGTCGTGGTCGCTGCCCTCGCTGCGCAAGGCGTTCAACGAGGACAAGCGCACCAACCCGCGCTTCGCCCACTGGTGGGGGGAGAACTCCAAGGAGGCGTACAACACCGGCCTGGCAGGCGCGGCGGCAGCGTTCGACAACTACGCGAAGTCCAAGAGCGGCAGGCGCAAGGGCCGCGCGATGGGCGTCCCCCGCTTCAAGTCGAAGCGGAAAGCACACCTGACCTGTCGGTTCACCACCGGCACGATCCGTATCGAGCCTGACGGACGCCATGTCACCCTGCCCAGGATCGGCCGCGTCCGCCTCCACGAGGACGCCTCCCGTCTGCGGGCCCTCCTCGACGCCGGTCATATGCGGATCCTGTCCGCGACCGCGCGTCTTCACCGGGGCCGCTGGTTCGTGTCGTTCCAGGTGGAGGAGAAGCACCAGCTGGTGAAGGTCGCCCGCCCGGACGCGGCGGTCGGTATCGACCTCGGCATCAAGACGCTGGCCGTCCTCGCGGACAGTGGCGGTGTCCTTGGCGAGGAACCCAACCCACGCCGCCTCGAGCGCGCACAGAAGCAGCTGCGCCGCGCCAGCCGTGTGGTCTCCCGTCGGCAGGGTCCCGACCGGTGCACCGGGCAGCAGGCGT
>NZ_LIQT01000302.1 GCF_001418415.1 Streptomyces hirsutus | reverse complement strand
ACCTGGCCCGCACCACCGCCGCCTACCGCAGCGCCGTCGACTTCGCCGAGTCCCGCATGGACAAGGAGCTGGAGCAGGTCCTGTCCGACCCGCGCAGCCGGATCGGCGGCCAGGCCGACGCGGCGCGCGAGGCGGCCAGGGCCCGGCAGGCCCAGCTGGTCGACCGGGCGAGGGAGGTCCTCGACCGTGACCTCGCCCAGCTCGTCGCCGAGGCCGAGGTCGTCGAACCCGCCCTGCCCCCGGCGTACGCTCGCTGGGACAACCCCGTCTGGCACGCCTACCGGGTGCCGATGGAGATTCCCATGGCGCTGCGCCTGGGCGACCTCCGGCTGCCCGAGGCCGACCGGATACGCATCCCCATGCTGCTCCGGCTGCCGCTGGAGCGCGGCCTGTGGATCGACAGCGGCCGCACCGACGCCCTGGACGACTCGTTCACCGATGCCCATGACATGCGGCGCCTCGCCATGGAGACGGCGGTGACCCACGCGGCACGCCTGCTCGCCGTCTACCCGGCGGGCGAGTTCACCGTGCACGTCGTCGACCCGGCCGGATCGGGCGCGCAGTCACTGGTACCGCTGACGCGGAGCGGTGTGCTGGCGGCCCCGCCCGCCCAGGGCGCCGCGGGCGTCGCGGATGTCCTGGGCCGGCTCACCCAGCGGGTCGACCTGGTGCAGATGGCGCTGCGCGGCGGGGCCCCCGACGCCCTGCCGCCCGGCTTCGACCCCTCCCAGCAGCTGCTGGTCGTCAACGACTTCCCGCACGGTTTCGACGACCGTGCCGTGAACCAGCTGCGCTACCTCGCCGACGAGGGTCCGTCCGTCGGCGTTCACCTGATGATGGTCGCCGACCGCGAGGAGTCCGCCGGATACGGTCCGCTGCTGGACCCCCTGTGGCGTTCCCTGCTGCGGCTGACCCCGGTGGCCGACAGTCATCTGGCCGACCCGTGGGTCGGCCACGCCTGGACGTACGAGCCGCCCCTCGTGCCCCCGGGCAGCCAGGTCCTCCAGCAGGTTCTCATTCGGGTCGCCGAGGCCCGCCGGACAGGGCGCCCCTGACCGTGAACCCGTGAGCGTGTGTCCGTAAACGCGGTGGTGGTATCCCATCTCCTGGACCATGCCCGCGTGCGACCGCCTTCCACCTGCCACTTTGGGATTTCTTTTACCTCGCTCTTTACCAAACCTTGGTGATGGAGGTAAAGTTTTGCACACGGAGGGGAGTACTCCCCGTCTGTGCGGCGACCCCGTCAATACGGATCAGGCCTGGTCCCGGGGCGTCGGCCCATAGGTCTGTCCTGGCGCTGACAAGCGCTTGAGGCCTGGGTGGAAGAGACCTCCGGCAGCGATGACGCTGACATTTTCCGTGAGACGTATCTGCCGGAGGCGCAGTGGATGTTTCCTCGACCCTATGGGTCCTTACTGTCCTGGGCCTTGTCGCCCTCATCTCCATCGACTTCTTCATCGGGCGCAAGCCGCACGACGTTTCCATCAAGGAAGCCGGGATCTGGACCATCGTCTGGGTCGTCCTGGCCGTGCTCTTCGGACTCGGCCTGCTGGTCTTCGGAGGGGCACAACCCGCAGGTGAGTTCTTCGCCGGCTACATCACCGAGAAATCGCTGAGCGTCGACAACCTGTTCGTCTTCGTCCTGATCATGACGAAGTTCGCGGTGCCGTCGCAGTACCAGCAGCGGGTACTTCTCGTCGGTGTGGTCATAGCCCTGGTATTGCGGACGATCTTCATCGCCGCGGGCGCCGCGATCATCGCCAACTTCTCGTGGGTCTTCTACATCTTCGGCGCTTTCCTGATCTACACGGCCTGGAAGCTCGTCCAGGAGGCCCGCGCCGACGAGGAGGACGAGGAGTTCGAGGAGAACAAGCTCCTCAAGGCCGCCGAGCGCAGGTTCGGCGTGGCCGACCGGTACCACGGCACCAAGCTGTGGATCGAGCAGAACGGCAAGCGGGTCATGACCCCGATGCTGGTCGTGATGCTCGCCATCGGCACCACGGACGTGCTCTTCGCGCTCGACTCGATCCCCGCGATCTTCGGTCTGACCCAGGATCCGTACATCGTGTTCACCGCGAACGCGTTCGCCCTCATGGGTCTGCGACAGCTGTACTTCCTCATCGGTGGCCTGCTCAGCAAGCTGGTCCACCTGTCGTACGGCCTGTCGATCATTCTCGGCTTCATCGGTGTGAAGCTGGTGCTGCACGCACTGCACGAGTCCGGGGTCCATGTTCCGGAGATCAGCATCCCGGTGTCGCTGGGCGTGATCTGCGGTGTCCTCGTCGTCACCACGATCACCAGCCTCAGGGCCTCCAAGAAACAGGCCCTGAAGGACCAGGCCGAGTCGGGCCGGGGCGAGGGCGCCGCCAAGGACAGCATCGACGTCTGACCCCGTCCGTCCGGAACCGGACAGGCCATCCCCGGGAGCGGGGCGCGACGCGGAGTCGCGCACCGCTCCCGGCATCTGCCTGTCTCGTGCCGGACCACCACCCCACAACCGGCACAAGGGCGGTCGGTCACGCTCACCGCCGTCCGTCGAGGGCCGTCCCTCCGGCCAGCAGAGGAGATCATGCGCGACAACGACCACCTCGGAACGACAAGGAACACGCAGGGGATCGGAGCCGCCGGACAGCGGCGGGACCGCTCGCACGAACTGATATCTGGTGATGGTGTGGATGTGAAAGTGATCAGTACGACAGGCGAGTCCACAGAGCGTCGAGTGACCGAAGGCCGGGGTTCCTTCATGTCTGAGAGCCGCGCATGATCGGTTGGTTCAGAACGATCGGCGAGCGGTGGACGAGCCTGGTGCCCGTGCTCGCGGTGGTTCTCCTGGCTCTGACCTGGGGAAGCAAACTGTCCGGCGCGGTCATCGCCGTGGCGGTCGTGGTACTGGCGGCAGCCGTGCTGGCCGCGGTGCACCATGCGGAGGTGGTGGCCCACCGGGTCGGTGAACCCTTCGGCTCACTGGTCCTCGCGGTCGCCGTCACGATCATCGAGGTCGCGCTGATCGTCACCCTGATGATCGACGGCGGGCCCGATACCGCCTCCCTGGCCAGGGACACCGTCTTCGCGGCCGTGATGATCACCTGTAACGGCATCCTCGGCGTGAGCCTCCTGGTCGGCTCGCTGCGGCACGGTACGGCCACCTTCAATCCGGAAGGCGCCGGCGCGGCGCTCGCCACGGTGGCCACGCTGGCGGGCCTCACCCTGGTGCTGCCGACGTTCACCACCAGCAAGCCCGGCCCGGAATTCTCCGGGGTGCAGCTCACCTTCGCCGCGGTCACCTCGCTGATCCTCTACGGCTTGTTCGTCGCGACACAGACCGTCCGGCATCGTGACTACTTCCTGCCCGTGGTCAAGCCCGGCAAGCCCAAGCCGGTCGTGGACCCGGAGGACGAGCACGCGGCCGCGCCCTCCACCCGCACCGCCATGATCAGCCTCGGACTGCTCGGCCTGGCCCTGGTCGGAGTGGTCGGCCTGGCCAAAGGCGTCTCGCCCGCCATCGAGTCCGGCGTCAAGTCGGCGGGGCTGCCCCACGCCGTCGTCGGTGTGATCATCGCGCTGCTGGTCCTGCTGCCCGAGA
Organism: Streptomyces hirsutus; assembly: GCF_001418415.1. Lineage (GTDB taxonomy): Bacteria > Actinomycetota > Actinomycetes > Streptomycetales > Streptomycetaceae > Streptomyces > Streptomyces hirsutus. The sequence goes on along the minus strand of NZ_LIQT01000302.1, from coordinate 1,164 downwards.
CCATCGCCGCGGTGCGCGCGGCGCAGCGCAACCGGGTGCAGACCAGTGTGAATCTCGCGCTCGGCTCCGCGATGGCCAGCATCGGCCTGACCATCCCCGCGGTCGCGATAGCCTCCCTCTGGCTCTCCGGCCCGCTCGTCCTGGGCCTCGGCAACACCCACATGGTGCTGCTCACCCTGACCGTGGTGGTCGGCGCCCTGACCGTCCGCCCCGGCCGGGCCACACCGCTCCAGGGCGGGGTGCACCTGGTGATCCTCGCGGCCTATCTCGAACTGGCGATCAACCCGTAGGACCGACTCCGGAAACCGCCTCCGGGCGGGGGCGCGTCCGGCGCAGACCCACGCTCCGGCGCACCCCCACCCGGAGGCGGTTCCCTCGGCACACCGGGCCAGGGGCGACCGCCCGCGGGACCGTGATAGACCGGTGTCCGAGCGGCGTCCCGGTGACGGCCGCCGCAACCCGTCTCCTTCTCTTCGCGACGCCCTTCCCGCTCTCCCGACTCTTCCCGACCTTTCCGAACGGACCGGAGGAACTGTGCACCGCAGCCTGGCCGATGCCCCGATCATGATTCTCAACGGCCCCAACCTGAACCTGCTCGGGCAGCGTCAGCCGGAGATCTACGGCTCCGAGACGCTCGCCGACGTGGAGGCGCTGTGCGCCGGGGCGGCAGGCGCCCACGGGGGCACGGTGGACCTGCGGCAGTCCAACCACGAGGGCGAGCTGGTGGACTGGATCCACGAGGCGAGGCTGAACCACTGCGGCATCGTGATCAACCCCGGTGCCTACTCGCACACCTCCGTCGCCATCCTGGACGCCCTCAACACCTGCGACGGCCTGCCCGTGGTGGAGGTCCACATCTCCAACATCCACCGCCGGGAGTCCTTCCGGCACCACTCCTACGTCTCGCTGCGGGCCGACGGGGTCATCGCGGGATGCGGGGTGCAGGGGTACGTGTTCGCGGTGGAGCGGATCGCGGCGCTGGCCGGCCCCGGACGGGCACGGGCGTAAGAGCCCCGAACAAAATGGGCGCCCGGCTCGCGGCGTCTGGCACGCACGCTCGCCGCGTTGCCAAAAGGCCCTAGTAGCTCCGCTACGAGGACCTTCCGGCGCCTTGCGATCGCACGCACCAGACGCCGCGAGCTGATCGGACTCCCATTTTGGTCG
>NZ_LIQT01000301.1 GCF_001418415.1 Streptomyces hirsutus | reverse complement strand
GCGACGGACCCTGCGGCCTCCGCGGACCCGGCGGCCTGAGCGGCGGGAGCCGCCGCACCCGCCAGCGCCACCCCCGCCCCCGTCGCAGCGGATCTCGTCAGAAACTTCCGGCGGTTCAACGGCATCCGGGGCTCTCCTCAGGCAGGCAATGACGCGCGTAGATCCGCGCGCGACGATTCTGACCTGAACACGTCGAGTCTGACCAGCCCTCACGAACCGCGATCCGACAGGACGGCACGGGCGGCGGCGATGACGGCAGCGAACTCCGTGACCGGCCGTGAGAACCGCGCCACGACCGACGATCCGGTGTGCTCATCGGAGCGCATGGCCGCACAATTCAACACTTGTCAATAGTCATTCATACGCAGTCCGCCGAATGGTCACATGTGACCTAATCCCTACCCGTCGGTAAGCCCTAGGCTCATTCCATGCGCCGAGCCAAAATCGTCTGCACGCTAGGGCCCGCCACACACACATACGACCAGATCAAAGACCTGGTAGACGCCGGAATGGACGTCGCCCGATTCAACCTCAGCCACGGCACCCACGCCGAACACGAGGAGCGCTACCACCGGGTCCGAAAAGCCGCCGACGAAACCGGCCGCAGCGTCGGCCTCCTCGCCGACCTTCAAGGCCCGAAAATCAGACTCGGCCACTTCACCGAAGGCCCCGTGCTCCTTGAACGCGGCGACACCTTCACCATCTCCGTGGAAGACGGCGTCCAAGGCGACCGCCACACCTGCGGCACCACCCACGCAGGCCTCGCCGACGACATCACCCCCGGCGAACGCATCCTCATCGACGACGGCAAAGTCACCCTCCACGTCACCGCGGTCGACGGCCCCCGCGTCCACACCACCGTCATCGAAGGCGGCATGGTCTCCGACCACAAAGGCCTCAACCTCCCCGGCATCGCCGTCTCCGTCCCCGCCCTCTCCAAAAAGGACGAGGACGACCTCCGCTGGGCCCTGCGCACCGGCTTCGACACCATCGCCCTCTCCTTCGTACGCAGCGGACACGACATCAAGGACGTCCACCGCATCATGGAAGAAGAAGGCCGCCGCCTCCCCGTCATCGCCAAAATCGAAAAACCCCAAGCCGTCCAGAACATCGACGACATCGTCGCCGCCTTCGACGGCATCATGGTCGCCCGCGGAGACCTCGGCGTCGAAATGCCACTCGAACAAGTCCCCATCGTTCAAAAGCGCGCCATCAAACTCGCCAAACGCAACGCCAAACCGGTCATCGTCGCCACTCAAATGCTCGACTCGATGATCGGCAACGCTCGCCCCACCCGCGCCGAAGCCTCCGACGTCGCCAACGCCATCATCGACGGCACCGACGCCGTCATGCTCTCCGGCGAAACCAGCGTCGGCAAACACGCCATCAACACCGTCCGCACCATGGCCCGCATCGTCGAAGCGGCCGAAGAGACCCTCCTCGCCAAAGGCCTCCCACCCCTCACCGACACCAACAAACCCCGCACCCAGGGCGGCGCCGTCGCCCGAGCCGCCGCCGAAATCGGCGACTTCCTCGACGCCACCTACCTCATCGCCTTCACCCAGTCCGGCGACACCGCCCGCCGCCTCTCCCGCTACCGCTCGCCCATCCCCCTCCTCGCCTTCACCCCCGACCCCGCCACCCGCTCCCAGCTCAGCCTCACCTGGGGCGTCGAAACCTTCCTCGGCCCCCACGTCGACTCCACCGACGCGATGGTCGACCAGGTCGACGAACTCCTCCTCGCCTACGGCCGCTGCAAGAAGGGCGACATCGTCGTCATCACCGCCGGCTCCCCGCCCGGCGTCTCCGGCTCGACCAACCTCGTCCGCGTCCACCACATCGGCGAGGACGACAGCCCCAAGTAACCTCATCAGGGCCCCGGTTCAGTACTTGGGGCCCACGTGAAGGTCCAACAGGGCGACGGATGCCTTCTTGGCGACGGAGATGTTGCGGGGGTTGGGCTGCCGCCACTCGACGCCTACTTGGTTCAAGGACCTTGTGAAGAGGCGGATGATGTCGGCTGAGAGATTGGTGAAGAAGTACCGCGGGTACTCATAGCGCTTTTGTTCACCGCGGACCATGCGAGTCGTCCAGTTGGTGATCCGGCATCCGTCGGAGTGGATGAGTCCACGGACGAACTCCCAGGGGTGTTCGTCGACCATGGTCTGCTGCCATGGCTCCAGGGAAATAGGGCGTTCGTGCTTCTTACCGGGTCCGTGCTGGGGGAAGAGCCGAGGCCAGTGCCGGGAGTAGCTGACGATCATCACACATCCCTGCTTCGGCTGTGTACAGAGGCCGATACCGGGGCGGACTCGTGCAATGGCTTCGCGGCACAGTTCGATCAACCCCGGCCAGGCGTCCGCACATGCGATCCGCAGGTAGTAGCCGGCGCGAGGGTGCGCGCTGATGCAGCCATCGCCGAGATAGAGGCCGAGGAGGTAGACGTAGGCGGACTCGTCGGCAGGTGGCCCCGGAGCCGGGAGCGTCATGCGGGGCAGGGGCTCCAGGCGGTGTTGCCAGGATCTGATCGCGGCGCGGGAGATGCCCGTCTCGCGACTCACCGAGTTGAGGCTCCGACCCTGGGACACCAAAGCCAGGGCCCGCCTGCGTGTGCTGAGGTCGTACATATGCACACCGTGCGTGAGTGATAGCGGTGACACGCGGCAATAAGTGGATGTTCACGAGAACGTGGAATATCCACTTTCAATTGGCAATCTTGGATTCGGAGGAAAAGTGCCCCGGGTCGGATTCGAACCGACGCTGTATGGTGTTTGAGACCATCGCCTCTGCCTCTGGGCTACCGGGGCTCTCTTCGAAATGAAGGCTGGCGGTCACCCGCCGTGCCCCCACCTTACCGCAGCTAGGTACGCTCTTGTCAGCAGTATCTGCCCGGCCCGCACCAAGGAGCCCCCGTTGAGCGTCCCCGAGTCGCCCCAGCCAGTAGACGTGCCCGACGACGACAAGTCGCACGTGCCTCCGATGACGACGCGTGTCGTGATCGCCGAGGACGAGGCGCTGATCCGGCTCGATCTCAAGGAGATGCTGGAGGAGGAGGGGTACACCGTCGTCGGGGAGGCCGGCGATGGTGAGCGGGCGGTGGAGCTTGCGCGGGAGCACCGGCCTGACCTGGTGATTCTCGATGTGAAGATGCCGAAGCTGGACGGTATCTCGGCGGCGGAGAAGATCGCTGAGGAGAGTATCGCGCCGGTGTTGATGCTGACGGCGTTCTCGCAGCGTGATCTGGTGGAGCGGGCGCGGGACGCGGGGGCGATGGCGTATCTGGTGAAGCCGTTCTCGAAGAGTGATGTGGTGCCGGCGATCGAGATGGCGGTGTCGCGGTTCACGGAGTTGCGGGAGCTGGAGCGTGAGGTCGCGGATCTGAGTCTGCGGCTGGAGACGCGGAAGCTGGTGGACCGGGCGAAGTCGGTGCTGCAGACGGTGTACGGGTTGTCGGAGCCGGCGGCGTTCCGGTGGATTCAGAAGACGTCGATGGATCGGCGGATGTCGATGCAGCAGGTGGCGCAGGCGGTCATCGACGATGCGGCGGAGAAGAAGGCGTCGGCGGGGTAGTCGTCGGCGGGTTGGTTGTCGGTGGTGGCGGTGAGGCCCGCGTTCCCTCGAGGGGAGCGCGGGCCTCGTGGTGTGTGGGGTGGTGGTCAGTCGACGCCGAGGTAGGCCTTGCGGACGGATTCGTCGTGGAGGAGGTCGTGTCCGCTTCCGGAGAGGACGATGTTGCCGACTTCCATGACGTGGCCGTGGTCCGCGAGGGAGAGGGCGGCCTGGGCGTTCTGTTCGACGAGCAGGATGGTGGTGCCCTGGGCCTTCAGTTCGGCGATGGTGGCCATGATCTTCTGCATCATGATCGGCGAGAGTCCCATGGAGGGTTCGTCGAGCATGAGGAGTTTGGGCTGGGACATGAGGGCCCTGCCCATGGCGAGCATTTGCTGTTCTCCGCCGGAGAGGGTTCCCGCGGCCTGTTTGCGGCGTTCTCCGAGGATGGGGAAGAGGTCGTAGGAGCGCTGGATGTCTTTGTCGATGCCTGCCTTGTCGTTGCGGAGGAAGGCGCCGAGGCGGAGGTTGTCCTCGATGGTCATGCGGGGGAAGATGTGCCGCCCCTCGGGGGAGTGGGCGAGGCCGTGGGAGACGATCTCGTGGGCGGGGATCTTCTTGAGTGATTTTCCGTTGAACTTAATTTGGCCGCCGACCGGCTTGAGGAGGCCGGAGAGGGTGCGCAGGGTGGTGGTCTTGCCGGCGCCGTTGGTGCCGATGAGGGTGACGACTTCGCCGGCCTCGACCTTGAAGGAGATGCCCTTGACGGCTTGGATCTTGCCGTAGGCGACTTTGAGGTCTTCGACTTCCAGGAGTGCGGTCATCGGTCGTTCTCCTTGCCGGGCGCGGCGTCCGTGGTGGCCTCGGCGGCTGCTTCCGCGGCTTCGACTTCGGCTGCTTCTTCGGCGCCGGGGTCGTTCGCGATGGGTTCCCCGATGTAGGCGGCGATGACGCGTTCGTCGGCCTGGACGGTGGCGGCGTCGCCTTCGACGAGTTTCTGTCCCTGGACGAGGACGGCGACGCGGTCGCAGAGGTTGAAGATGAAGCGCATGTCGTGCTCGATGACGAGGACGGCGATGCCCTTGTCCCGGATGGCGAAGACGAGTTCTTCGGTGTCGCGGGTTTCCTGGGGGTTCATGCCGGCGGTGGGCTCGTCGAGGAGGAGGAGTCCGGGTTCGCTGGCGAGGGCGCGGGCGATCTCGAGCCGGCGTTGTTCTCCGTAGGGGAGGTTGCGGGCGAGGTGGTCGGCCTTGTCGGCGAGGCCGACGAACTCGAGGAGTTCCATGGCGCGTTCGCGGGAGGCGGCTTCGGCCCTGTGGAAGCCGGGGCCGCGTAGGAGGGCGGACCAGAGGCCTTCCTTGGTGCGGGTGTGGCGGCCGACGAGGACGTTCTCGAGGACCGTCATGTTGCCGAAGAGGCGGATGTTCTGGAAGGTACGGGCGACGCCGGCGGCGGTGACCTTGAAGGACTTGGGGGGCAGGACCTTGTCCTTGTAGCGGACTTCGCCTTCGGTGGGGGTGTAGAGGCCGGTGAGGCAGTTGAAGAAGGTGGTCTTGCCGGCGCCGTTGGGCCCGATGAGGCCGACGATTTCACCGCTGTTGACGGTGAGGTCGACGCCGCGGACGGCGGTGAGACCGCCGAAGCGCATGGTGACGCCGCGGGCGTCGAGGATGGTTTCGCCCGGGGTGGCGCCGGTGGGGGCGCTCGGGGTGGTGGTGTCGGTTGTCATGGTGGTCAGGCCCCTGACTTGCTGAGGACTGTGGGTGCTTCGGCCTCTGCGTGGAATTCGAGCTGGCGACGCCGGTTGGGGATGAGGCCTTCGGGCCGGAAGCGCATGAGGAGGACGAGCGCGAGGCCGAAGGCGATGAGCTGGTAGTCGCCGAGGAACTGGAGTTTGGCGGGGATGAGGTAGAGCAGGGCCGCGCCGACGAGGGGTCCGCTGATGGTGCCCATGCCGCCGAGGACGACTGCGGCGAGGAGGAAGGCGCTGTTGGGCGGGACGACGTGGGCGAACATGTACTGCTCGGGGGTGACGGTGTAGGTGACGTGGGCCTGGACGGTTCCGGCGAGGCCGGCGAGGGTGGCGCCGAGGGCGAAGGCGATGAGTTTGACGCGGAATCCGTTGATGCCCATGGCGCGGGCGGCGGTTTCGTCTTCGCGGATGGCGACCCAGGCGCGGCCGATGCGGGAGTCGCTGCTGCGTCGGAAGACCACGACGACGACCAGCGTGATGAGGAGCATCAGCAGGAAGTAGTTGGCGAACCGGGCGATGGTGAAGCCGGCGATGGTGTGTTCCTGGCCGAAGTCGAAGCCGAGGATGTTGATGTTGGGGATGGAGGAGATGCCGTTGGAGCCGTTGGTGATGTCGGGTCCGGAGGTGCCGTCGGTGTTGAGGACGGCGAGGCGGAAGATCTCGCCGAAACCGAGGGTGACGATGGCGAGGTAGTCGCCGCGGAGGCGGAGGGTGGGGGCTCCGATGAGGACGCCGAAGACCATGGCGACGGCGGCGCCGAGGAGGGCGCTGGCCCAGAAGGGGAGTTGGATGTCGAAGGGGCTGGAGGGGCTTCCGGAGACCATGGCGGCGGTGTAGGCGCCGACGCCGAGGAAGGCGACGTATCCGAGGTCGAGGAGGCCGGCCAGGCCGACGACGATGTTGAGGCCCAGGGCGACGGTGGCGAAGATGAGGATGTAGACGCCGATGGTGGCGTACTGGTCGTCGGACTGGGTGAAGGGGAAGGCGGCGGCTGCGACGAAGGCGCCGATCAGGGTGACGTTGCGGTGTCTGGCGGTGATCGCGGAGACGCGGTCGAGCAGCCCTGCCTTGGCGATGGCGGCGAAGCCGAAGCCGGCGGTGATGAGGAAGCCGACGAAGAGTTCGTCGTACGAGGTGCCGATGCCGTAGGTGAAGACGATCAGGCCGGTGGTGAGGGCGCCGACGATGATGAGGATTTCGCCGTAGGCGGGCAGTTCGCGTGCGGGCCGGGTGCGGCCGGTGGCGATGGATGCGCGCAGGACGGCGAAGGTGTGGCGGGTTTCGTGGCGGAGCTTTTCCCACTTGCTGTCGTCGGGGTCGTGGGGGTCGGGTTCGGGCCGTTCGAAGGGCAGGGCGAGGGCGCCGAGGAGGGCGGTCAGGGTGGCGATGGCCGCGATCCAGCCGCCGGGTTCGAGGTGCACGAGGCCGCCGAGGGTGGCGCTGATGGCGATGATCGTGTACCAGACGGTGGCGAAGGTGCCGATGGCGGCGAGTTTGATGGCGCTGTCGGCGCCTGCGGGGGTGAGCCAGCGCAGGCCCTTGGTGCCGTAGGAGGCGAGGCCGAAGAGGGTGGTGAGGGCGCCGCCGATGAGGACGAGGACCTGGAGGCCGCCGGGGTAGCCGTAGTAGGTGAGGTCGCCGGGGAAGGCGGAGGTCCAGGTCCAGGCGAGGAAGGTGGAGATGACGGTGAGGGCGCCGCCGGCGGTGGCGAGGGCGCGGCCGATGTGCTCCGGGATGCCGATGAGGCCCTTGTTGGGCTCGGCGGTGGGGGAGCCGGGGGTCTGTGCTGTGGTGGTTTGTGTGGTCATCGGTGTCACGCCCTGTCCGCGACGCGCTCGCCGAGGAGGCCTTGGGGCCTGAAGAGGAGCACGAGGATGAGGAGTACGAACGCCCAGACGTTTGCCCAGGACTGGCTGCCGAACTGCTGCATGCCGGGGATGTCGGAGATGTAGGCGGTGGACAGGGCTTCGGCGATGCCGAGGACGAGGCCGCCGAGCATGGCTCCGTAGATGTTGCCGATTCCGCCGAGGACGGCGGCGGTGAAGGCCTTGAGTCCGAGGATGAAGCCCATGCGGAAGTCGATCTGGCCGTACTTGAGGCCGTAGGCGACGCCGCCGACGGCGGCGAAGATGGCGCCGAGGGCGAAGGCGACCACGATGATGCGGTCGGTGTTGACGCCCATGAGCTTGGCCGTGTCGGGGTCCTGGGCGGTGGCCTGCATGCCGCGTCCGGTGCGGGTGCGCATCACGAAGTAGCCGAGGATGGCCATGCTGAGGGGGGCGGCGCAGAGGACGAAGACGTCGCCGGTCTGGATGGTGACGGTGCCGATCTCGAAGGGTCCGCCGGGGATGCTGGGGAAGGTGCGGGCGGACTTCGCTTCGGGGTACCAGGCCCATACCGCCTGCTGGAGGGCGAGGGAGAGGCCGATGGCGGTGATGAGGGGGGCGAGGCGGGGGCCGCCGCGCAGGGGCCGGTAGGCGAACCGTTCCGCCCCTACGGCCACGGTGGTGGAGATGATCATGGCGCCGATGAGCATGAGCGGCAGGGCGATCAGCATGGAGGTGCCGTCGGGCAGGATGTATACGTAGACCGTGAGTGCGCCGAAGGCGCCGGTCATGAAGATCTCGCCGTGGGCGAAGTTGATGAGCTGGACAATGCCGTAGACCATTGTGTAGCCGAGGGCGACCAGCCCGTACATGGATCCCAGTAGCAGGCCGTTGACCAGCTGCTGCGGCAGTTCGTTCACCGCATGTCCTCCGAGCGTTCGGAAAGTTCGATGGATGGGGCCGGATGCGAGTGCGCGCGGGGCGCCTGTGGTGCGGCGCCCCGCGCGGCTCGGTTGGTGCGGCTGGGTCAGCCGGTGTAGGTGCCGGACTTGACGTCGTTCCAGTCGCCGTTCTCGACGGCGTAGACGGTGAGCTGCTTGTTGGTGGCGTCACCGAACTCGTCGAAGGAGACCTTGCCGGTGACTCCGTCGAAGGAGACGTTCTGCATGGCGGCGGTGACCTTTTCGCGAGCGTCGTCGGGCAGCTTGCCGTCGTTGTCCTCGACGACCTTCTTGACGGCTTCGATGATGGCCCAGGCCGAGTCGTAGCTGTAGCCGCCGTAGGCCTCGAAGTCCTCCTTGTAGCCCTCGGTCTTGTAGTTGGCGACGAACTCCTTGGCGGAGGGGAGCTCTTCGACCGGGGCGCCGACGGAGGTGGCGAGGTCGCCGGTGCCGCTGGCGCCGGCGAGCTTGATGAAGTCGGCGCTGTAGATGCCGTCGCCGCCGACGAGCGGGATCTTGGCGCCGGCGGCCTTGATCTGCTTGCTGAGCGGGCCGGCCTGCGGGTATTCGCCGCCGTAGTAGACGACGTCGGCGCCGGAGGACTTGACCTTGGTGGCGACCGCGGAGAAGTCCTTGGTCTCGGGGTCGATGTGCTCGGTGCCGACGACCTTGCCGCCGAGCTTCTTGAACTCGGCGGTGAAGGTGGCGGCGAGGCCGGCGCCGTAGGTCTTCTTGTCGTCGATGACGAAGACCTTGCGCTTCTTGGAGTCGTTGTACAGGTACTGGGCGGCGAACGGGCCCTGGACGGCGTCCGTGGTCGCGGTACGGAAGTACGACTTGTAGGTGCGTGTCTGGGTCTTCTGCCAGTCGGTGCCCTGGGAGAGGGAGGGGTTGGTGTTGGCGGGTGAGACCTGGACGAGCTTGGCGTCGTCGAAGACCTTCTGCATGGATTCGGCGACGGAGGAGTTCAGCGGGCCGACGACGCCGAGGACTTCGTCGTTGGCGACGAACTTGGTGGCGTTCTGCTGGCCGGAGGAGGGCTGGGCCTGGTCGTCGAGGGCTTCGACCTTGAAGGTGACGCCGTCGACGGTCTCCTCCTTGTTGGCGATCTTGGCCGCGAGGTCCACGGAGTTCTTGATGCCGAGACCCAGGGCGGACAGGTCGCCGGTCAGCGGTGCGTCGATGCCGATCACGACGGTGGTGCCGCCTTTGCCGGAATCCGAGTTGCCGCTCCCGCCCTCGTCGCGCGAACCGCAGGCGGTGAGGGTGAGTGCTCCTGCCGCCAAAGCAGCGGTGACGGCGATGAGTGAACGTTGACGCACGATCCAGTCCTTTCCCCTGACGGCTGTTTCCCGGTGGAAACGGCCGAGTCGAGCGCTGGGCCGAAGTAAGAATCGGGAGGCGCGGTGACTGGCCGTGACTCTAAGCGGGTGGGGGGAACAGGGAGGAGGGTCTGGCCAATGCTGTGACGCTCTTGTTATGACACGAGGTAATGCAGAGCGGTACTGAGTGGGGGGAACGGCGGAATTCCGGCCGTTTTGACCTGTCCGCATGGTGAGAAACCGCAGGACCGGGCGGGGGGCGTTCAGGTGTATCAGGGGTTTTGGTGATTACCGAAAATCGTTGCTGCAGGCGACTTGTAGGGCCGTGGAGAGGTCCTGTGCGTAGCGCGGTCCGAGGATGAAGCTGTGAGTCCGTATTGCGCGCGTATTACGCAGAGTTACATCCAGGAAAGGGAGTCCGACGTTCTCTGGCAATTCTCCGCATTCTGTGACGCGGAGGGTGATGACGATCTTGCGGGGGGAGCCTTCTTTTGTCCGGAAAGGGACGTGTGGGCTGGAGGTCGTCGAAAGGCCTGTGTAGGGCTGGGATATGTGGGTGACGGTGACCGGAGGTCCTGATTCCACGGTGAGTTCGACGATGAAGCTGAAATTCCGTTTGTCTGTTTCCGGGCCTCTGGCCTGCGGTTTCAGGTAGGTGACGGCGGTCACCTGGGACGGAAACGGCGGTGCGGGTGGCGGGGGTTGCCGGGGGCGTGTGGTGTACAGGAGGACGCCGGCCGTGAGGACGGCCCCTGCGGTGA
>NZ_LIQT01000300.1 GCF_001418415.1 Streptomyces hirsutus | reverse complement strand
CGTCCGGGAGGTGCCGGGCCGGGCGGCTCCCTTCCCGCGGCGGGGGTGTGGGGGCGGGTGCGGAAAAAGAGTTGGCCGCCCGGGCGGCTCTCCCTCTAGGCTGTGGTCAGAAGTGAGCAGGAGCCGTCGGCTGCTGTTGTCGGCGTGTGGTGAAAGGGAGGTGTGACCGATGACTGTCTCCGTGAGGGGTGCTGCCCGCATCCGGACGTTCGTTCATCCCACCTCCGTGGCCCTCGGCTGACACCTCTTCTTCTGCCGCGCCTGTGACGCGCGGTGCCGGGGCCGCCCTTCGAAGGGTTTCCCTTGAATCTCACCTCTTCCCTGTCGGCTTCCTCGCGTCCTCTCGCCCCCTTCGGCTGGGACGAGGAGTGGGAGGCCGTGTTCTCCTCGTACGGCGCGCAGGGGCTGCTGCCCGGCCGCGTGGTACGGGTCGACCGCGGTCAGTGCGATGTCGTCACCGATGACGGGACCGTGCGGGCCGATACCGCGTTCGTCACCCCGCACGACCCCCTGCGGGTCGTGTGCACCGGGGACTGGGTCGCCGTCGACCCGGCCGGGAGCACGCCGAGGTACGTGCGGACGTACCTGCCGCGGCGTACCGCCTTCGTGCGGTCCACTTCCTCCAAGCGGTCCGAGGGGCAGATCCTCGCCGCCAACGTCGACCACGCCGTCATCGCCGTCTCGCTCGCCGCCGAGCTGGACCTCGCCCGGATCGAGCGGTTCCTCGCGCTCGCCTGGGAGTCCGGGGCACAGCCGTTGGTGGTGCTCACCAAGGCCGACCTCGTACCGGACCCGGTGACGCTGGGACACCTGGTCCAGGACGTGGAGACCAGCGCGCCCGGTGTGCCGGTGCTCACCGTCAGCGCGCAGGAGGGGGCCGGGCTCGACGTCCTCACCGCGGTCGCCGCCGGCGTGACGTCCGTACTGATCGGCCAGTCCGGCGCCGGCAAGTCCACCCTCGCCAACGCGCTCCTCGGCGAGGACGTGATGGACGTACGGGCCACCCGCGACGTCGACGGCAAGGGCCGCCACACCACCACCACCCGCAACCTGCTCGCCCTGCCCGGCGGGGGAGTCCTCATCGACACCCCGGGCCTGCGGGGCGTCGGCCTCTGGGACGCCGGCAGCGGCGTCGGCCAGGTGTTCTCCGAGATCGAGGAGTTCGCCGAGGACTGCCGCTTCCACGACTGCGCCCACGAGAACGAGCCGGGCTGCGCGGTCCTCGAAGCCGTCGAGACCGGAGCCCTCCCGGAACGCCGGCTGGAGAGCTACCGCAAGCTGCTCCGGGAGAACCGGCGCATCGTCGCCAAGACCGACGCACGCCTGCGCGCGGAGATCCGCAAGGACTGGAAGCGGAAGGGGGCGATGGGCAGGGCCGCCATGGAGGCGAAGCGGGGCGGCGGCAGGCAGTTCTAGCGTCCCCCGGCAGGTTCCGGCTCCGGCGGCGCACCTCCGTCCGCGGCCTGGCCGCCTGCCGCTCACCTTCATGTCCGATTTCCGCCAGCCGGGGCCCTCCGGCCGGCGGAGACTGGGCGGTGTGATGGACGAGGACAGCAGGTACGAGGCGGTGCGCAGCCGGGACGGGCGGTTCGACGGGGCGTTCTTCTTCGCCGTGGGGACGACCGGGATCTACTGCCGTCCCAGCTGCCCCGCGGTCACGCCCAAGCGGCGCAATGTGCGGTTCTTCCCGACCGCCGCCGCCGCGCAGGGCGCCGGGTTCCGGGCCTGCCGGCGGTGCCGCCCGGACGCCGTTCCCGGCTCCGCCGAGTGGAACGTACGCGCCGACGTCGTGGGCCGGGCCATGCGGCTGATCGCCGACGGCGTCGTCGACCGCGAAGGCGTCGCCGGACTGGCCGCACGGCTCGGCTACAGCGCCCGCCAGGTGCAGCGCCAGCTCACCGGCGAGCTCGGCGCCGGGCCCGTCGCACTCGCACGGGCGCAGCGCGCGCACACCGCGCGCGTGCTCCTGCAGACCACCGGGCTCCCGGTCACCGAGATCGCCTTCGCCGCCGGGTTCGCCAGCGTGCGGCAGTTCAACGACACCGTCCGGGCCGTGTACGCCGCCACTCCCAGTGAGCTGCGGGCCACCGCGCCCCGCGGCGGCCGGGCCGGCCGCCGCACCGCCACCCCCACCGCCGGCCTCCCCCTGCGCCTCGCCCACCGCGGCCCGTACCAGCCCGGCCCGGTCTTCGACCTGCTGGAACGCGAGGCCGTCGAGGGCATCGAGGACGTCACCGGAACCCCGGGCGCCCGCACCTACCGGCGCACCCTGAAACTCCCGTACGGCACCGGCATCACCGCCGTCGACGAACACCCCGGCACCGCGCGCACCGGCTCCGGCGCCCACCCCGGCGGCTGGCTCGACGCCCGGATCCACCTCACCGACCTCCGCGACCTGACCACCGCCGTGCAGCGGCTGCGCCGCCTGTTCGACCTGGACGCGGACCCGTACGCCGTCGACGAACGGCTCGGCGCCGACGCGCGGCTCGCCCCGCTGGTCGCCGCCCGGCCGGGACTGCGCTCGCCGGGCACCGCCGACCCCGACGAACTCGCGGTACGGGCCCTGGTGGGCCGCGACCGGGCCGCACGGCTGGTCCAGCGGTACGGCAAGACGCTCGACACCCCCTGCGGCGCCCTCACCCACCTCTTCCCCGAACCGGCCGCCCTCGCCGGCGCCGAACCCGAAGACACCCTGGGCGCGCTCACCGCCGCCCTCGCCGACGGCGCCG
>NZ_LIQT01000030.1 GCF_001418415.1 Streptomyces hirsutus | reverse complement strand
CCGCCCCACTCCAACGCACCACCACCCACAACCTCCTCCGCTCCCCCGGCCAAGCCCTCTCCACCCCTCTCCGGACCGAGATGGAAGCCCGCCTCGGCGCGGACTTCTCCGGCGTACGCCTGCACACCGGCGCCACCGCCCAATGCTCGGCGGCAGAGCTCGGAGCCCGTGCCTACACCTCGGGAGAGCACATCGTCATCGGCGCGGGAGGTGCCGACAAACACACGCTGGCCCATGAGTTGACGCATGTCATCCAGCAACGGCAGGGCCCGGTCGCGGGCAGGGACAATGGCGACGGACTCCGGGTGAGCGACCCCTCCGACCGCTTCGAACGGGCGGCAGAGGCGAGCGCGGCACGGGTAATGGCGGGACCGGTGCCGAAGGACACCGGGCACCCGGAGCAAGAGCACAACCATACGCACGCGCCCGGACACCGCGGCCCGGCCGGCGCCACGGCCGTACAACGCGCCGTCGGCTTCGAGTTCGAGGCGTCCTGGAACGTACGAAGCATCACGGACGGTTCCGCGAACGTCCTCCACCAGCGCCTGCGACACCGGAAGCTGCTGATCAACGCCAGAATCCTGGACGCCTTCCTGGCTCCCTACTCGCCGTACCACACGCGTCTCTCGGAGGCGGAACGAGAGCAGGTGAAGGGGGACAGGGGAGCGGCGCTGAGGGCTCAATGGCTGGCTCCCAACGGCTTGTTGACGCCGGTCGGGCAGGCACGTTACGACGCGCTCGCGGTGACCGCGGCGGAGCGCGCTCTGCTGACGAAATCCCTGTTGGACAGGGGAGAAGTGCCGGAGGAGCCGCTGGAAGGCGAGAACCTCGGAAAGGGCCGCGTGGACGGACTCGTCGTCAAGGGAACGCAGTTCGACCTGACAGCGGACGCCAGCCCGACCGGCGGCTCCAACCTGGAGTGGGTGACCGACCCTCTCAAGACGCTCGCGGAGGTCGACTCGGTCATGGACGACGTGACCGCGATGGCGGCTTATCTCGACAGCCGGGTGAACGACACGTACATCCCCTCCGAGCACGTCACCGCAGGCCACGGTGTTCCCCAGCCGAACCTGCGGATCTACCCGGACGGGAAACCACTGAGCCTCGCACCGCAGGTGACGTTCGGCGCGACCATGGAGCAACTGTCCACTCTGATCAAGTACTTGGAGCGGCGGGTACCCATGAACGTGAAGGAACGCATCCCCCTCATCCGCAAGAAGCCGGTCCAGGGCCGCGATCAGGCGGCGACCGACCTCTCGGCGAGCGGCCTCGGCGAGCTCCCGGCCGCCCGGACCGGCGCGAAGAGGGCGATCCAGGCGCTGCTGCCCCGGCTCGGCTTCACGCCGCCGGAGACCGACGTCAGGACGCTCACCGGCCTCGTCATGCACCTTGCCGCCTATCTGCTCCAGGGGCAGCGGATCAAACAGGGGGACAACGCCAAGACGATCGCCGGCGCCCTGATGGCCCGCACGGACTTCGCCCACGCCTACAGCCTGCTGCCGACCAACCTCAGGGACCATTTCCAGGCGAACGCGGCCGAGTTCACCGATCTCGTCCTGGACGCCGCGAGCATGAACGGCACGGGAAACGCACCAGTGTTCGCCAACCCGGTCGAGCGTGGTCTCGCCAACGACCGCACCCAGACCACCATCACCCTGACCCGCTCCGCCTGGCTGAACGGCATCACGGTCGGCCACGACCTGCTGAAGCATTGGGACCATCTGACCATGCCGGAGCGGGGGATGGTCGACCAGGCCAGCGCGGAAGGCGTGCACAAGTCCCTCGGCGCCCTCGGCAGCGAGCAGAACCTCGTCGGCCCGCAGAACGACCAGGAAGCGGTCGTCTCCGAATTGCGCCGCATGAAGGACAACTTGCGGGCGGCGGAGATGAAGTCGCTCGCCATCGCCGTCTTCTCCCTGGTCGAACAGCTCAACGCCAATGAGGACCTGGCCTACAGGAAGTGACGTACGGCCCTCAGAGCGGCGTCGCCGCATGCAGGATGATGAACATCGTCACCGCCGAGTTCGCGGACGACATCGCCGATACGGCCGTCCCCGCCGCCGCCCCCTGCGACCTGCGACCTGCGACCTGCGAACGGACCCTCGCTCCAGGTCGATCAAAGGCCGACCCGAAGACAAGCCCGAGGCGAAGTAGTTCCGTGTCGGGACGACCTGAGGCGTTGTCAGGTTGAGTGGTGGCCTTCTCGGGCGGCATGATCATTCGTTTGGTCGAATCGCTGGAAGGGCTGTCCGTGGTGACGCCGTCGTACCGGGGTTTCCGCTTCCCTCCGGAGGTCATCTCCCACTGCGTGTGGCTGTATCACCGCTTCAACCTGAGCCTGCGCGACATCGAGGAGCTGATGCTCGAGCGCGGCATCGAGGTCAGCCACGAGACAGTCCACCAGTGGACGCGCCGCTTCGGTCCGGCTTATGCCGCTGCTCTACGTCGGCGCCGTCCGGGGCCTGGTGACAAGTGGCACCTGGACGAGGTGTTCGTCAAGATCAACGGCGTGCAGCGGTACCTGTGGCGGGCCGTGGACCAGCACGGGAACGTGCTGGACATCCTGCTGCAGAACCGGCGGGACGAGGCTGCGGCCAGGCGTTTCTTCCGGAAGCTGATGAAGAAGACCCGGTCGGTGCCCCGGGCGATCGTCACCGACAAGCTCCGCTCCTACGGCGCCGCCCACCGCACGGTGATGCCGTCGGTGGAACACCGCTCACATAAGGGCCTGAACAACCGGGCCGAGAACTCCCACCAGCCGACGAGGCAACGCGAGCGCGCGATGAAAGGCTTCCGATCGGTGGGTGGAGCCCAGCGGTTCCTGGCCGCGTTCAGCGGCATCTCATCCCATTTCCGACCCCGCCGTCACCTCCTCGCCGCCCCGGACTACCGCGCCGAGATGATCCTTCGCTTCGCGATCTGGGACCAGATCACCGGCCTCGCCGGCCTGCCCGCCATAGCCTGAGCCGCTTTACCACCGAAGCTGAAACGCGCCGAACCGGCTCACACCCTTGAGTACTCGCTCAACCTGACAGCACCCTTGCTCACGCTGTCGTTGGTGTGCTCGGCGACCTGGTCGAGGAGGGCGATGCCCGCGGCGTTGTCGTGTGTGTTCGCCGAGAGGATCGCGATGGCGATGACCAGGCCCAGGACGTCAACGGTCAGCGCCCGCTTGCGGCCGGGCACCCGCTTCGCGGGATCCCGGCCGGTCGTGGAGGAGGGGACCCCGGCGGCCACGCGGACGCTCTGCGTGTCCAGCACCACCAGGGTCGGGTCCTCTAATCGGCGGGACCTCTCCCGCACCTGGCAGCGCAGGAGTTCGTGGATGACCTGGTCGGTCCCGTCGTCACGCCACGCGGCGAAGTGAACCGTTCCGGGTTCGGTAGAGGGTGGGCCAAACGAACGGCGAGCTTGGTGGGTCCTGTCAGCCGAGGAGGTTCTTGTAGATGCGGCCGTCCTTGATGATGACGGCGAGGTTCTTGTCCGGGTCGCCCAGCACGGTGAGGTCCTCCGTGGGGTCGCCTTCGACGAGGAGGACATCGGCCCAGGCGCCGACCGTGATCTCGCCGAGGCGGGCCTCCTTGTAAGGGTCACGCTCACCGGAGAGCCGGAAGAGCTCGGCGTTGCCGGACGTGGCGATCCTCAGTGCCTCAGTGGGGCTGAAATCGAAGTCGGTGGACAGCCGGGTGAGCATCTCGTTCTGCAGACCGGCCTTCTCGGGCTCGAGCAGCAGATCGGTGCCGAAGGCGATCTTCGCTCCCGCTTCCCGTGCCCACATGAAGCTGTCGGCAACGCCGGCGCAGACCTCCTGGTTCTTCTCGGTGTTGTCCGGGTTGGGGTACTCGTGGTCGCTCTCGAGGAAGGGCTGGGTGCTCAGCCAGACGCCCTTGCTCGCCATCAGTTTGAAAGTCTCGGGACCGGCGGCGAGGTGGCCGTGTTCGATCGACCTGATTCCGGCGGCGATCGCGCGGCGGATGCCCTCGTCGTTGTAGACGTGCGCGGACACGTAGGTGCCCCAGTCGGAGGCGGCTTCGACTGCGGCGCTGAGCTCGTCCGGCGTGTACTGCACGACGTCCAGAGGGTCGTAGGTGGACGCCACCCCGCCGCCCGCCATGATCTTGATCTGGGAGGCGCCCTTCTTCAGTTGCTCGCGCACGGCCGCGAGCACCTGGTCACGGCCGTCGGCGACCCGCATGAAGCCGATCTGCTCGGCGCGGGTGTGCAGTCCGCAGGAGAAGGTGGTCGCGTCCTCGTAGACGGCGGAGTAGTCGCCGTGTCCGGAGGTCTGGGAGATGGCCGCCTGGCTTGGGTAGATGCGCGGGCCGGGGAAGGCGCCGGAGTCCAGGACCTGCCGTAGTGCGGCGACGTCGCCGGCCATGTCCCGGACGGCGGTGAAGCCGCGCATGAGCATCCGCTCGGCCTCGGCGAGCGCGTTGTAGTAGTTCATGCCTGTGGCCCCCATGGTCAGGCCCGCATGCGTGTTCCCGGCCGCGAAGAGGTGCACGTGCGCGTCGCTCAGGCCGGGCATGAGCACTCGCCCACCACCCTCGATGACGACGGCCCCCTCCGGCGGTTTCTCCTCGCCGATCGCGGCGATCCTGCGGTCCTGGATGAGCACCGACGTCGGCGGGGTCAGCCCGCAGCCGTCGGCGCCGAAGACGCGCACGTTACTGATCAGAATCGGCGTGGAGGTCTGCTGCTGAGTCACGATTTTCCTCTCATGGCGGAATGACGCGAGCCGGCAGGAGCCGCCGGCGGGGTGGGATCCGGGGCGCAACAGCGCCACCCGGCGTCCGCTGACACGACCGTTCACCTCGGGTGCAGCGTGGCGCGGCTGCGCGGAGAGGCTGGGGACATTAGCTCGAACGCGGTGTGTCGCCCCTCGGCCGGATGGCTCTCGGCCTCGTCGCTCGATTGACTCTTCAGGGCGCGGTCAAGTTGACCCGAGGCACTCGCTCTCGGGTCAGTGTCGAGCGGCATGTCATCAACGGCGCATGCTGCCAAGTAGTCGGTTCACGCCGTCACGGGTACGGATACGAGCACGCTGTAACCCCTGGACGCTCGGGGGGGCGCTGTCACGTTGTTGGGTGCGTGGGTCTCTGACGGCGCACCGGGGCGTGGCGGGGGTCGGGTTTCGGGCCGGTGCTCAGGCCTCGGCGGGCCGATCGGTGGCGCCGGTGGCCTGGTCCCAGAGGGCGAAGCGGGTGGTCATCTCGGTGCGGTATTCGGTGGCGGTCAGGAGGTGCCGCCGGGGCCGGAAGTGAGGGGAGATGCCGCTGAACGCGGCCAGGAACCGCTGGGCTCCGCCGACGCTGCGGAAGCCCTTCATGGCGCGTTCCCGCTGCCGGGTGGGCTGGTGGGAGTTCTCCGCCCGGTTGTTCAGGCCCTGGTGCGAGCGGTGTTCCACCGAGGGCATGACCGCGCGGTGCGCCGCACTGTAGGAACGGAGCTTGTCGGTGACGACCACCCGCGGCACCGAGCAGGTTCTCTTGAGCAGTCTGCGGAAGAAGCGCCTGGCCGCGACCTTGTCCCGCCGGTTCTGGACGAGGATGTCCAGGACGTTGCCGTTCTGGTCGACGGCCCGCCACAGGTACTTCAGCTCGCCGTTGACCTTGATGAAGACCTCGTCCAGTTGCCACTTATCACCGGGCCGGGGCCGGCGTCGGTGCAGTGCGTTGGCGTAGGCCTGTCCGAACTTCAGACACCAGCGACGCACTGTCTCGTAGGAGACGATCACGCCGCGCTCGAACATCGGCTCCTCCACCTCACGGAAACTGAGCGGGAAACGGAAGTACAGCCACACGCAGTGGGAGATGACCTCCACCGGGTACCGGTGGCCCTTGTACGACGGCGGCGCGGACGACACGAACGACTCCCTCCCCGGCACGACCAAATCCAAGATCATCCCAGGCCGGTCAGCCAACGTGACAACGCCTGACGCGCTGCGGGCCGCGTACGCCGACTATCAGCGGGAGCTGACCGGGGAGGTACGCGCGCGTGTGGGCGGTACCTGAGACGGCGGCTTGTCGCTGTCCCGGACAATCGGGATGTTCCGCGGGGGCCGCGAGCCCTGGCCGTCGTTGGGGGTCGGCCAGGTGGCGGCGCCCGCCGAGCCGCTACGCTCCCGTCCTCCGCGCCGCATCGAGCAGCGAGGCCCAGTCGGGCAGCTTGACCACGTTCCGGCCCAGCGAGGCGCCGAGTTCCGCCTCGGCCCGTTCGATCGCCCGCCACCCGGCCCACTCGACCGGCTCGATCCCCTCGGTACGCAGCGCCACCAGCGGATCCCCGGGCACGTCCCGGCGGACCAGCGCGGCCGTGTCCGCCAGCAGGGAGGCCACCGTCTCCTTGGCGCACGGCCGGTTCGTGCCGATGACACCCGTCGGGCCCCGCTTGATCCAGCCCGCCACGTACTCGCCTGGCGCCACGGCACCCTCCCGCAGCACCCGCCCGGCCAGATGTGGCACCGTGCCGCCCGAGGCGTCGAACGGCAGACCCTCCAGCGCCACTCCGCGGTACCCCACCGAACGCAGCACCAGTTGCGCCTCGATGTCCTCGTACGCTCCCGTGCCCGTCACGCCACCGTGCCCGTCCGGCACCGTCCGCTCGAAGCGCACCGCGCCCACGCGGCCGTCCCGGGCGAGCAGTTCGACCGGGCGGAGGAAGAAACGCAGCCGGATCCGCCGCCGGGCACTCGGTGCGGGGGGCTCGGCCCAGCCACGCAGCACCTCCACGTTGCGGCGCTGCGGGGCGGGCAGCCCGGAGGGATCGGCGTAGGCCGGATCCTGCGCCAACTCGGCCCGGTCCACGGCGATCCCGGTGTCCGGCAGGATGCCCAGCTCGCGCAGTTCCTTGGTGGTGAAGCGGGCCTGGGACGGACCGCGCCGGCCCACCATGGCGATGTCCGTCACCCGGCTCACCCCGAGCGCGGTCAGGGCGGCGTGCGGCACATCGGTCGGGCTCAGCTCCGGCACCCCCCGGGCCAGCATTCGTGTGACGTCCACGGCGACGTTCCCCACGCCGATGACCACGGCCGACCTGACCCCGCGCAGGAACCCGTCGTCGGTGGGGGTGCCTCCCTGCCCGGGGGAGTCCGGGTGGGCGCTGTACCAGGACACGAACTCGGTCGCCGACCAGCTCCCCGGCAGGTCCTCACCGGGGATGCCCAGCCGCCGGTCGGTGGCGGCGCCCACGCAGTACACCACCGCGTGGTAGAACTCCCGCAGCCGGGCGACCGACACTCCTGAGGGGCCGACCGCCACCCCGCCGAGGAAGCGCACCCGCTCGTGCTCCAGGACCGCGCGGAGGTTGTTCTGCAGCGACTTGATCTTCTCGTGGTCCGGTGCCACGCCGTAGCGGACCAGCCCGTACGGGCACGGCAGTCGGTCCAGGACGTCGACGCGCACCTGGGCGTCCTGCTGGACCAGACTCTGTGCGGTGTAGCACCCGCTCGGTCCGGAACCTACGACGGCGACACGCAGCACGGCGGAACTCCTCACCCCACGGACTGACAGGAGATCGCTGATGTCTCCAGCATCGCACCACCGGTGCTCCGCTGACAGGGTGCCGTCCGCCACGAGGGGTGCGTGTTCGCTCGCCTGGAAAGTGACCACACGCTTACGTTGCGTGTGCGCTTGAGGCTGCCCTTGCCGAAATCCTCGTCCGGGCAGGTCAGGCGGCATGCTCGTACTCG
>NZ_LIQT01000003.1 GCF_001418415.1 Streptomyces hirsutus | reverse complement strand
CAGCGAGACGATCACCACGACCGCATCCCAGCTGCTACCGACGCTCCAGGACATGGGTACGCACCTGCAGCGATGACTTTCCGAGCGGTACACCATCGACCGAATCGCCGCCGATCGCCCGTTCTACTCGGGCAAACACAAGAAGCACGGCATGATCCGCCTCCCTTACCGCAGCCGATGGGACAGCCTCTCCACAGGCCGACAGGCCGTCAACCGGTCCCACGCAAAGATCCGTGCGCTGGTCGAGCAGGCCGTCGCCACCCTCAAGTCCTGGCGTCCCCTCCGCGAACTCCGCTGCTCGACGACCCGGATCACGAGCCTCGTCCAAGCCGTCCCGGTCCTCCAACTCGCTGCCACGGACCGAGCTCAACCCGCAGCATTCACCAGGTCCGTCAATTCGGCCTCGGTCGTTCCCGCCCGCAGGCGAACGTCGAAGGTGTAACCCTCATCGCAGAACACCAGGTCAAGGTCCATGGGCGTCAGCCTGCGGAAGACGATCGCCAACCAGATCGCGTCTTCCTCCCGGACGTCCGTGTACAGACAGGTACCGTCCTCGTGCAGATACGCCTCACCTGGGCCGTTCTCCGTCTTGAACTGCCATATGAGGCTGCGTACTTCGCCGCGGTGCATCGAGTCGATCCCAACCTCGGACCACCGGGCACGGATCGCGTCTGTCAGCGCATCTCGATCGATGCGCCATCCGCCCGTATCACCCTCGACCACCGCCAAGAACGTCACAGCCAGGGTCTACCAGATGTCCGTGGCACAGCGTCGATCGGCCGTCGTCTGAAGTTGGAATGGGCTCACTGGCTGTCAACCGCACCACACTCCTTCGGGTCGACCGGCCCGCGTCCGCGGGGCGCCTGGACAGCCCTGACGCAGGCGGTAGGCAGACTGCTGTCATGCACCGCCGACAGATCAGTTCCCTCGCCCACACCCTGCACCCCATCGCCGCGCCGCTGAGCGACGCGTCCGTTCGGACGCTGCTCGACCGGGCCGTCCCTCACGGCACCGCCCGTCTCCTCGATCTCGGCTGCGGATCGGGCACCTGGCTGCTGCGCGCGCAGGCCGGCCGCCCGGACCTGCGTGCCGACGGCGTCGACAACGACGCCGACGCCATCGCCGCAGCCCAGGCCTCGGCCGGCGCGGCCGGAACCGGCGACCGGATCGCCTTCCACGCGCAAGACGCCGCCGAGTTCCGCTCGCCCCACGGCTACGACCTCGTCCTGAGCATCGGTGCCAGCCACGCCTTCGGCGGCCTGCTCCCCACCTTGAAGGCAGCCGAAAGCCACCTCGTGCCGGGCGGCACAGTACTCGTCGGCGACGGCTTCTGGGAGCGCGAACCGGACCGCCGCACCCTCGACTGCGGTTTCACCGCGGACGAGTACGACGGCCTCGCCACGACCGTCGACCGGGTGGTGTCCGAGGGCTGGGTGCCCCTCTACGGACATGTGAGCACCTTGCAGGAGTGGGACGACTACGAGTGGTCCTGGACCGGCTCCCTGTCCCGGTGGGCCCTGGACCACCCTGATCACCCGGACCGCGTCCAGGCCCTCGATGCCGCGGCCGAGCACCGCGCCGCCTGGCTCCACGGCTACCGTGGCACCCTCGGCTTCGTCACTCTGCTCCTGGGCAGGGAGCCCCGGCCCTGACAGCCTGCCATCCCTCCCCTCGACCAGTGCACCGCGCCTGCCACGTCCGCGTCACCCGCCGGACACCGCCCCGGGGCCGCTCTCACCCTCGCCGTCCAGACGGTGGAGATGCCTCAGCACGGCATGCGGAACCGACATGTCGACGACGGACGCGGCCGCGTCGCACGTACCCTCGGCTCCCGCCGGGAGCACCAGAGCGGCCTGTAGCGCGTCGGCGAGTGCGACGGCCGCCGTGACCGCGCCCAGGAACCGGATGCCGCCGCCCGAGTCGTACGCCACACTCGACACCACCGGAATGTGGCCGGTGCCGAGAAACAGCCGCACCACCCCCGGATCGGCCTGCACGTCCGTTCCGTCCCCCACCACCAAGGTGCGGGCGTCCTCCCCCGTGATGCCGACCGCCGGCACGGTGTGGTCGCCCAGGCTGCCGACCAACCGGCGCTGCACGTACCCCGCGACGTAGCGGCGCAGCGCGACCGGGTCGTCGGGCGGGCTCACCGGGGGGTGCGGGCCGTGGTCGTGCACGATCACGGCCCGCACCCCGCTGTACCGCAGGAACGCGATGTCGCCGCAGAACGCGTGCCGCAGCTTGTCGTCGCCCAGGACGTGATCGCCCGCCACCACGACCACCGTCCGTCCGTACAGTTCGCTGAGCCGGGGCAGCGTGGCGACGAGCACCTCGGCCGTGCCGTGGGCGGCGGCATCCGGGCGTTCTCGGAGTCTCACGCCTCCGTACGACCGTCGGTCCGCCGGTACAGCGTCCCGTCGCTCCAGATCCGGGAGACCCGGCCCCACCGCGCGGCGGACGCGACGTCGGGGAAGAAGCCGTGCCCGTTGAGGTTGGCGCTGGTGTTGCACAGCACAGGGATGCCGCTGAGCCGGTGATAGGCGGACAGCACGCTGGAGAGCACGTCGTCGTCGCCCCGGCCGACCGTCTGGAGCCGCGCGGTCCCGTCGAGGTGGACGACCGCGGGGATGCGCTCCTCCCAGCCCGGCCGTACCTCGTGGTCGAAGAGCATGTGCGGGTCCGGCGTGCCGGGCGAGAAGATCTTCGGGGCCTCCTCCTCCAGGCAGATGGGCGCGACGGGCCGGTAGGGCTCACGGTCCTTGATGCGGTTCAGCTCGTCCTTCATGGCCGCGCTGACCGGCGCCGCCAGGATGCTGCGGCCGCCCAGCGCGCGGGGGCCGAGTTCGGCACGGCCGTGCAGGACGACGACCGGCTCCCCGGTCCCGTGGAGGATCCCGGCGAGTTCCTCCGGGGTGCAGGCCGACGTCGTCCAGCCGGCCGGCAGTTCGGGTGACGGGGTCAGCGCCGGGCCGAGCCGCGGATGCCAGTCGAGCGCCGTCAGACCGACGTGCTGCGTCCGGCCGAGGACGGCCGCGCCGATGGCGGATCCCGAGTCGTTGGGGAAGGGCGGGACCCACACGTCGCGGAAGACCGGCGCTGCGCGCAGCGCGCTGTTCCACTTGATGTTGAGTGCGCAGCCGCCGGCGAAGCAGAGGTTCCACGGCGCTTTGCCCTTGCCGGCGGCGGTCACCTTGGCGGTGATCCGCTCGACGAGGAGTTCCTCGAAGAAGACGTGCACGGAGGCGAGCACATCCTCGTCGCGCACGCCGTTCTCCGACACCCGGGCGCGCACCGCGGAGAAGAACTCGTGTACGGGCGGCACGGATCGCTCGAAGAGGCTGCCGTACCCGCCGACGGTCGCCCGGTACTCCACCGCGGCCGGTTCGTCGCTCTCGAAGATGCGGTGGAACTCCTCGCGGAGCACGGCTGTCACGGCGTCGTCCGGCTGTCCCAGCGCGATGTAGGCCATGAGCTTGCCGGCCACCGAGAGGTCGTCGACGGTGGGTGACTGCACCGTCTTGCGGAAGGGGCCGAAGTGGTGTCCGGCGATGGCGTACGCGTGACCGAGGATCGGAAAGAGCTCGCCCAGGTTCTGCACGCCCTCGCGCGGGTCGACCCAGTAGAGGCGCGGGAAGAGGCCGCCGTCCCAGACGAGGACGAAGGATGCCTCGCCGCGCCGCGCGAAGGGGCTGGAGACGTAGGCGCTCGACACATGCCCCGCCGCGTGCGGGAAGCTGGTGTACGGGTAGGTCGCGCCGTCCATGGGAAAGATGCCCGAGACGCTCGGCACGTCCAGTGCCGGGCAGGCCGGCGACTCACGGTAAGGGCCGACCACGATCTCGGTGGGCGCACCCTGGTCGAGCAGGGAGACCGTGCCGGACACGTCGCCGTCCCAGCCGTCGACCACCCATTCGTCGACGTCCTCGGGCTTGTAGCCGAAGTCGGAAAGAATCTGAGGGATCAGGCTGAAGTCGGCGACGGTGCTGTAGCGCGGACCGTTTCCCAGCTTCTCCATCTCGACACTGAAGATCAGGCGGTCGTCGTCGAGCAGGGCGACAGCGCCGTCATGTGTGAGTTTTAACCCGCAGATTATCAACTGTGTCACTCCTAGGTCTGCTTGAGCAGGCACACGGGCATGTTTTCAGTCTCTGGACGAGTCGAAGGCCAGTCTCAACCGGTAGAGGCTCGACCTGCGGCCGGGGCGGAACAGAGCGCGCCATTCATCACGGGTCTCGCTCGCCGGGACGTTCGAGAACCCCAGCTTCTTGAACCATTCTCCGCGGTACCGGGTCAGAGCCAGCAGAGACTGGTACCCCTGCTCCGTGCCGGTGTTCGCGGCCAGGCCGACCAGGGTCCGGCCGATTCCCCGGCCCTGGCAATCGGCCGCGATGCAGAGGTTGTAGACGACCAGACTCGCGCCGAGCGGAGCCGTCCCTGCGCATCCGACGACCCGACCCCCTTCGCAGGCGACTACGAACTGCTCGATGCGTTGGGCGAGTTCGTCTGTCGTGCGGTCTATCAGCAGCCCCTTCTCCACGAACGGGGCGGAGAGGGACGCGATGTGTTCCGCTTCCCCGCGGCATGCCGGTCGTGCGACGAGGCCGTTCCGCGGGCTCATGTGCCGGGGAACGGTACGCACCAGCTCAGACGTCATCCGTACCGCCGGGCGAGGCGGGCGGGCTCCCCGCGAAGCCGAGTCCGAAGTGCTGTTCGGACGGCATCAGTTCGATCATGTTGACGTTGACCCGGGCCGGCTGTGCCAGGCACCACGACACCGCCTCCGCCACGTCCTCGGCGGTGAGCGGTTCAAGTCCCGCATAGAGCGCGTTCGCACGCTCCTCGTCACCGTCGTAACGCACCTTGGCGAACTCGGTCTTCGCCATGCCGGGTGCCACACAGCTCACCCGGACACCCGTTCCCTGGAGGTCGACGCGCATGTTCAGCGAGAGCTGATGCACGAACGCCTTCGTGGCGGCGTACACGTTGCCGCCCAGGTAGGGGTAATGCGCCGCGATCGAGCCAATGTTCACCACATGGCCCGACCCGCGGGCAACGATCCGGGGAAGGACCAGACCGCTCACGTTGAGCAGACCGGTGATGTTGGTGTCGATCATTTCGCGCCAGGCGTCGTCCCGTCCCGACTGGAGCGGTCCGAATCCGCGGGACTGGCCGGCGTTGTTGACGAGTACCGAGATGTCGTGGAAGTCCTCGGGCAACTGGTTCAGGGCCCGGTCCAGACCCTCACGGTCCCGGACGTCGGCCACCACCGGCAGGATCGCACCGACGGGGTCATGCTCCGCCAGGGCCCGCAGCCGGTCCGCCCTGCGCGCCAGGGCAACCACCAGGTACCCCTGCCGGGCCAGCACTTGTGCGGTTCTCTCGCCGAACCCCGACGAAGCACCCGACACCACGGCTACACCACGTTCGCCCTGCGCCATGCACACATCCCCTCGTCCTCGTCGCGCTGTATCGACACGAGAACTCGACGCGCTCACCCCAGCGCCCCGGTCGAGGGCAGGGTTTTGGACACCTGTTCAGCGGCAATGGGGTCTCCTTGCACGCCGGCCGACCAGAGGTACGTCTCCCTGCGCCGAATCCTCTGCCGGCAAGGCACCGGGTCGGAATGACCACTGACCCGTGAAGTCCTAGCCAGTGAAGCCCGCACTGACACACACTCCTCGTGTGACGTGAGTCACTTCCTGGTGCGCCGTCACTCAACGGGGGCATCCTCCCGTGGGGCCGGGACACGGACGCGACGGACGGGCGATTTTCGTCCTTGCCATCTCAAGTCCCGCCCGTGATAGGAATGTTGGCAACGCGCTGGAGGCATGCGTATTCCCGATTCACGTCGTACCCGCCGAGCACGGACCGTTCGCCTACCTCTGCACGTCACCTTCGACCGACAAGGGAAACAGTGTGTCCGCTCTCCAGAAGTGTCACCTCCACCTGCCCGTCGTAGACCGGCGCCCATGACCGAAGGCCCCCTGATGGAGTGGGACCCTCCCCACACGGCGACGGCGCTGCTGGTCTGCCTCCCCCACGCCGGCTCCGGTGCCTTTCAGTTCCGCCCCTGGCAGCAGATGCTCGGCCCGGACATCGCGCTTGTCGCCGTACAGCTGCCGGGCAGGGAGAACCGCTGGCGCGAGGATCCCGCCACGTGCATGGCCGAGGTGCTCGACGAGCTGACCCCACGGCTCGCAGCCCGCCTCGACCTTCCCTACTACGTGTTCGGCCACAGCATGGGAGCACTGGTCGGGTACGAACTCGCCCGCCGCCTGGGGCGCCAACAGGGCCGCTGGCCGCGCGGATTCCTCGCCTCGGCCTGCCGGGCACCGGACGAGCAGCGTGAACCGTCGGGCATCGAAGGGCTCACCGATGAGCAGCTCGTGGCGGAACTCGTCGCGGACGGGGTCGTGCCTGCGGCCGTCGGCGCCAACAGCCGTCTTGCCGCCGCCGTGACGCGACCTCTGCGCGGCGACAGCGCCATCTGTGACACCTACACCCCGCCCGAGACGGATCCGCTCCTGCGCTGCCCTCTCGGCGCATGGCGGGGACAGGACGACGAGGGTGTGACCGACGGACACATCCGCAGGTGGGCCGAGTGGTCCACCGGGCCCGCCACGGTGCGGACGTTCCCCGGCAACCACTTCTACCACCTGGACGTTCCGCGTCGGGTGACGGCCGAGCTGAGGAAGTTCGTCACGGCCCTGCTGCCCACACACCACTGACGGACCGTTCCGGTCGCCCGCGCACCGTGCACCGCTCGCACCGCAGACCCATCCAGTCCCCCTGACCGCCCCGGCCGTCCGGGGCGGGACGACCCCGAAGGAAACCGCATTGCCAAGCAACAATCCGCTGCCCGAGCTGGGAGATCCGGATCTCCGGTCGCCCAGGAGCTATCTCCGATGGCTGATCGGCAGGCAGTCGCGCACGCTGTTCCTCGGGGTGTTCTGGGGCTGCCTGTGGATGGCCAGCATGGGTCTGACCCCCTTCGCCATAGGCCGGGCCATCGACGCGGTGTCGGACAAGGACACCGGCCGTCTGTGGACCTGGACCGGTGCCATCATCGGGCTCGCCCTGGTCACCACCGTCGGCAGTGTGCTGCGGCACCGCTGTGACACCATCGGCCGGCTCAAGGCCAACTACCTCACGTTCCGTCTGGTGGCCTCGCACGCCACCCGGCTCGGGGCCACGCTGTCCAAGCGGGTCTCCACGGGCGAGGTGGTCGCCATCGGCACGGCCGACATCACCCGGATCGGCGCACTGCCCGGGGCCCTCGCCCGGGGCATCGGCAGCGCGGTCACCGTCGTCCTCGTCGCCGTGGTGCTGCTCTCCACATCGGTCACCCTCGGCCTGCTCGTCCTCATCGGTGTCCCCGCCCTGCTGATGGGAACCGGCCCGCTGCTCAGCCCCCTGCACAAGCGGATCGGCAACTACCGCGACCTGCAGGGCGACTTGACCAGCCGTGCCGGTGACATCGTGTCCGGCCTGCGCGTCCTGCGCGGCATCGGCGGCGAGGCCACGTTCGGCGAGCGCTACCGCAAGGACTCGCAGCGCGTGCGGCAGGCGGGCGTCCACGTGGCGAAGATCGAGTCGGTGCTGCCCGCCGCCGAGGTGCTGCTGCCCGGCATCTTCGTGGTGGCGGTCGTCTGGTTCGGCGCGCGCCAGACCATCGGCGGCGACCTGACCGCCGGTGACCTCGTCGCGGCCTACGGCTACGCGGCCTTCCTCATGCTGCCGATGCGCACGGCGACCTCGGCGGTCCAGTCGTTCGTCGGCGCCGACGTGGCGAGCAAGCGGGTCGTGGGCGTCCTGTCCCTCGAGCCGGAGCCCACCGGCGACACCGCGCCGCCCGTCGTCTCCGAGGCGCCCGACCTGTACGACGCCACGTCCGGGCTGCGGGTGCATCCGGGCGTGATGACGGCGATCGCCGCCGCCACCCCCGAGGAGGGGGCCGAGATCGCCGAACGGCTCGGCCGGTACGCCGAGGGACGGGTGACCGTCGGCGGCGTGCCGCTGGAGACCCTGCCGCTGGATCAGGTGCGCGACCTAGTCCTGGTGGCCCGCAACGACGACTTCCTCTTCTCCGGCGTCCTCGCCGAGGATCTGGGCGGACGCTCCGATCAGGTGCGGGCGCAGGCCCTGCACGACGCCAACGCCGAAGACATCGTCGAGGCACTGCCCGACGGTTTGGACACCGTCGTCTCCGAGGGGGGAGCCAGTTTCTCGGGCGGCCAGCAGCAGCGGCTGCGGCTTGCGCGCGCCCTGGCCGCGCAGCCCCCGGTGCTCGTTCTCGTCGATCCCACCAGCGCCGTCGACGCACATACCGAGTCCGTCATCGCCGAACGGCTCCACACCTCCAGGTCGGAGCGGACCACGGTGGTCGTGACCAACAGCCCGCTGCTGCTCGACCGGGCCGACGAGGTGGCCTTCGTCGAGGACGGCAAGGTCGTCATGACCGGTACGCACCGCGAACTCGTCTCCGGCTCGTCCCAGTACGCCGCCGTGGTGATGCGGGAGGAGGCGTGAACGTCATCGTCCCCGTTCTTTCCGACAGCCGCACGCCAAGGAGCGCACAGTGAGTCTTCCGGTAGCCGACGCGAAGACGGTGCGCCGTCACGTACGCGGTCTCGTGCGCAGCCACACCGGACTGCTGACGCGCACCGTGCTCTGGTTCGTCCTCGCCACCGCCTGCGGTCTGGTCGTCCCCGCCCTGCTGGGTGAACTGGTCGAGCAGGTCGAGAAGGGCGTCACCACCACCCGGGTCGACGTCACCGTGCTGGTGATCGCCGGACTGTTGATTCTGCAGGGCGTGTTCACCCGCACGGCCCGCCTGGAGGGCGCCCGGCTCGGCGAGCTCGTCCTCGCCGACATCCGCGAGGGGTTCATCCGCCGGGTCCTGACGCTGCCCCTGCACACCGTGGAGAAGGCCGGCGGCGGTGACCTGCTGACCCGCAGCACCCGCGACGTGGACTCGCTCTCCCGTGCCGTGCGCATGGGTGCGCCCTCGATCCTGGTCGCGGGCCTCTCGGTGGCGCTGACGTTGGTGGCGCTGGCCGTCACCAGTCCCCTCATGGTTCTCCCCTGCCTGGTCGCCGTCCCGGTCATCGTCTGGTCGACCCGCTGGTACCTGAAACGGGCCCGGGACGCCTACCTCGCCGAAGCGGCGAGCTATTCCGACCTGACTCAAGGGCTCAACGAGACCGTGTCCGGTGCCCGCACCGTGGAGTCGCTGCGACGGTCCGGTCCGCGCGTGCGCCGCACGGACGCGCACGTGGAGCGAGCCAACCGCGCCGAGCGGCGCACGCTGTTCCTGCGCAGTGTCTGGTTCCCGCTGATGGACTTCGGCTACATCCTGCCGGTCGCCGCGACCCTGCTGTTCGGCGGACTCTTCTACATCGAGGGCTGGGTGAGCCTCGGCGAGGTGACCGCCGCGACCCTGTACACCAGGGCCGTGATCGACCCGCTGGACGAACTCCTCGGCTGGCTCGACGAGCTGCAGGTGGGCGACGCCTCGCTCGCCCGTCTCATCGGCGTGGAGTCGGCGGTGGAACCGGAGCGGACCACCGACCGCCGCCCCGCCGACGACCGGCTCACCGCGGAGGGCATCGCCTACGGATACCGGCCCGGCCATGACGTGCTCAAGGACGTTTCGTTGAGCACCGGCGCCGGTGAGCGCGTCGCCGTCGTCGGTCCCTCGGGCGCCGGCAAGTCCACGCTCGCGCGGATCCTGACCGGCATCCACGGGCCGCGTACCGGCTCGGTCACCCTTGGCGGAGTGCCGGTCCATGAAATGCCGTTGGAGGAGCTGCGCCGCCATGTCGCGCTCGTCACGCAGGAACACCACGTGTTCCTCGGGTCCGTGCGGGACAACGTCGCACTGGCCGCGCCGGACGCCACCGACGCCGAAGTGACGGCAGCCCTGACAGCGGTGGCGGCCGACGCGTGGGTGCAGGCACTGCCCGACGGCATCGACACCGAGCTGGGCACCGAAGAGACGCCGGTCTCACCCGCTCAGGCACAGCAACTGGCCCTGGCCCGACTGGTGCTGGCCGACCCGCACACCCTGGTGCTGGACGAGGCCACCTCCCTGCTGGACCCGCGGGCCGCACGTGACCTGGAGCGTTCACTCGCGGGCGTTCTGCGCGGGCGCACCGTCATCGCCATCGCCCACCGGCTGCACACGGCATACGACGCGGACCGTGTGGTCGTGATGGAGGACGGCCGCATCACCGAGCAGGGCCCGCACGCGGAGCTCGTCTCGGCCCACGGCACCTACGCGGGCCTGTGGGAGTCCTGGCACGGGCGCGGCCCCTCGACCTGAATCCCTCTGCCCCATCGACCCCGTTGAACCAGCCCGAACACTGAGCTCCGGGAGAGATCTTGCAAGCTGAGCGCACGCACATCGTCGACGCCGAAGCCGTCGCCACCATCGTCACGAAGGTGGGACTGGGGCAACTCTACGACCTGACCATCGCCCGCATGGAGGCGGCTCTCACCGGTGGACCCGGTGCGCCGGTGGAGATGAAGCAGCGGGACGGTTTCCTGCTGGAGACACCGCAGTTGGGCCTGCTCGAGTGGATGCCGGCGGTCCGCCAAGGCACCACGGTCTCCATCAAGATGGTCGCCTACAACCCGCACAATCCGGTCAAGAACCAGCTGCCCACCATCCTGTCGACACTGTGCGCCTTCGACACGGACAGCGGCCACCTTCGTGCCGTCGTCGACGGCACGTTCGCCACCGCCGTCCGTACGGGCGCGGCGTCCGCACTGGCCAGCCGGGTGCTCGCTCGCCCGGACTCCGCCGTGCTCGGCCTGGTGGGCTGCGGTGCCCAGGCGGTCACGCAGTTGCACGCCCTGGCACGCGTCTTCTCGTTCTCCGAGGTGCTCGTCCACGACAAGGACGCGCGGGCGGAGCGATCCTTCGCGGCGAGGGCCCGGATGCCCGAGGGGCTGGTGCGCGTCGCGCCGCTCGCGGAGGTGGAGGAGCGGGCCGACGTGCTGTGCACCGCCACCTCGGTCGGCCCCCACGAGGGGCCGGTCATCCGGGGCACGTCACTCAAGCCCTGGGTGCACGTCAACACCATCGGATCGGACATGCCGGGCAAGACGGAGCTGCCGCTGGACCTTCTGCGCGCGGCGGTCGTCTGCCCGGACCACGTGGAGCAGGCACGGGCCGAGGGTGACTGCCAGCAGCTCGCCCCCGAGGAGATCGGGGCTCCGCTCCCCGACCTGCTGCGTGATCCGGACGCGCACCGCAGGCTGTCGCCGGTCACCACCGTGTACGACTCGACAGGTCTCGCGCTGCAGGATCTCGTCATGGTGGAGGTGCTGGAGGAGTTGGCGCGGGACCTCGACGTCGGACACCACGTCTTCATCGAGGCGACGGCCGACGACCCGCAGGACCCGTACTCGTTCCTCCCTGCGGAGGTCACCCGGTCCCTGGCCGGCACGGCCGGAGCGCGACGATGACGGCCGGGAGGCCGCCGGGGCACGCGGGGCCGGTGGTTGACATCGGTGTCACCACGGTGCTGGAGCTGATCGACCGTGAGGTGGCCGCGCATCCGCAGGCCCCCGCGGTGCGCGAGCCGGGCCGCACGGTGACGTACGCGGAACTGGACCGGCTCGCGGACACCGTCGCGGGCCGGCTCGGGCGGGAATTCGGGATCGGCCGCGGTGACGTCGTGCTCATCGCCGCGCAGGCAGGGGGCGACTTCACCGCGGCGCTCCTGGGCACGCTGCGCGCCGGAGCCGCGTATCTGCCGGTGGACACGACCTACCCGCCCGAGCGTGTCGCGCAGATCCTGCGCGCGAGCAGTGCGGCGCTGCTGGTGACGGCCGATACCAGGGTGGCGGGCGCCGGTTCGCAGGCGGCGCGGACGACGGGTCTCGCCGAGCTGGTGGCACCGGACCCGGCGGGCGCTTCCGCCGCGTGCGGCGCCCGCGCCCGGCCGGCGCCGGAGGATCCCGCATACGTGATCTTCTCGTCGGGGTCCACGGGGGTCCCCAAGGGCATCGTCCAGACGCACCGCTGCCTGGCCAACTTCATCTCCTGGCAGGTGGAGGGCTCCGGTCTTGGACGCGGGCGCCGGGTCCTCCAAATCGCTCCCCTCACGTTCGACGTCTCGGTGCAGGAGATCTTCTACACCCTCGCGTCGGGCGGGTGCCTGTACGTGCCGGAGCCGCATGTACGGCGCGACCCGCGGGATCTGATCGACTACGTGGTGGACGAGCGCATCGAGGTCGTGGATTTCCCGCAGTCGCTCGTCGACGTAATCATGTCGCTGCCGACGAACTTCGAGCACGCGAGGCATCTGCGCCACATCATCAGCGCGGGCGAGACGGTACGGGTGACCGGGGCCCTGGAGGAACTCCTCACCCGGCGGCCTGAGATCACCCTGCACAACCACTACGGCCCCGCCGAGAACCACATGGTGGCCAGCCACTCGGTGAGCGGTGCGGCCGGCAACCTGGAACCGCGGCCACCGGTCGGGGCCTTGGTGTGGAACACCTACGTCTACCTACTGGACGAGCGCGGCGAGCCGGTTCCGGACGGGGAGGTGGGCGAGATCTTCATCGGCGGCGTGGGGGTGGCCATCGGCTACACGGACAGCGAGCTGAGCCGTACCGCGTTCGTACCCGACCCGTTCCGACCCGGCGCCCGCCTGTACCGCACCCGCGACCGCGGGGTCTGGCGGGCGGACCAGACCCTGCAACTGCTGGGCCGGATGGACGACCTGATCAAGATCCGGGGCAACGCGGTGGAACCCCGCGAGGTCGAGGCGCACCTCACGGACTTCCCGGGGGTGCGGGACGCGGCGGCGTTCCCGGTGGTGCGGGCCGACGGGGCGGTGGAGCTGCACGCGGTGCTCACCGGTGATCCGCCGTCGGCCCCCGAAGTGCGCCGCGCGCTGCTCGCCGTGCTGCCCGACTACATGGTGCCGGTGCGCTGGTGGCTCGCGGACGGCCTGCCGGTGTCACCCAACGGAAAGCTGGACCGCAAGGCCCTGCCCGGCCCCGGGGCGCAGCCCCTGTCCCTCGTCCCTCACCACTCGAACGCCTCGCGGTAACCACGCTTCTCGATGCAGTACGTACGGAACGCCCTGGCCTTGTCGACCAGCGCGCCGTCCCCGGTGCGTGCGGCGGCCTCGACGAACCAGTCGAACGCCGCCGTGGCGTGGGCCTGCCGCGTGAAGTGGACTGCCGCGAAGCGCCGGAAGGCGGTGCGCAGGGTGGCCGCGGTCAATTCGGCCGAGGACAGCAGCTCCTCCACCTCTGCGTCCGAGAGCGGCGGGCGTTCGATGATACGGACGGGCAGCTCGGCCGGAATCGAGTTCCTGATTTCGATCGGCTCGTCGGCCCCTGAGAAATCGAGACACAAAGAGAGCCTGGGCAGGGGCGAGACACTCCGGGCCGAGTGCGGAACAGTCGTGTGTATTTTCCATACCTCACCACGCCGGAGATGATAGACGATGCCTTCCTCGGAGTGCAGGGAATCCTCGTCCGTGCGCAGTGGAATCTGAAGTCGTGTACCTGGCTCGGAGAATTCGAGGAAATCGACATGCGGCGCAAGAATTCCATCACTGAGGCTGAATATACGCACCCATTGCAGCCTTTCGAGCGAGAAGTTGTCGGTGACGACCGACATGATCCCGGGAAGCTTCCGTCCCAGCTCAGTCTGGGTAAGCTGTCCCTCGTAGGGCCGGAACGAGGTGTCCTTGTCGCTTCCCCCGGAGTTGGCGAGAACATGCGCGGACCAGGAGCCGAAGGTGAACGCGTCGTATTCACCCCCGGCATCGTTCGAGTCGATGATCGACAGCTCTTCACTCAAATCGTAGGAGTCGATCGGAAGCGTGGCGAGCCTTTGCGACTTGAGCATGCGAGATCCCGTCAATTGATGGGTGCACAGGGCACCGGACGCCGATGATCGGCAATCGTAACGGCTGACAAGTAGAAGGGCAACGATCGACTTCACGCCCCGGACCGACGATTGACAAGATCTATTTCTCTTGCACAGAATCTCACGGTGCCGTCATGTTCGTCAGAATCTTCGATGGATTGGGTGAGCCCGAGAAATGCTGATTGACGAAGCACTGAGTGAATCCTGGCTCCCCCGGTTGGCGGCCGGCCGCGGAGTCCCCTTCCTCGACGTCGTGTCCCCGGCGAGCGGCATCCCGGAGTGCCCCGTCGAGCCCGCGGACACCAAGCGGCTCGACGCCCTGGCGGGAGGCGACGCGACCGGCCTGCTGCTGCTGACCGTCGCCGCGGCACGGCTCGCCCTGGCCGCTCTCGACGACACGTCCCGGCACATCGTCCTGGTACCGGCCCCCGCACACGCGAGCGGCGACACCGCCGCGGCGGACACCGCACCGCGGGAACTCGCCCTCTGTGCCCCCCTCGACCGCGAAGCACCCGCCGCCGCCTTCCTGACGGCGCTGCACACCGAACTCGAATCCGCGCTGCCCCTCGCCTGGCCCGACCGGGAGAAGGTCACCACGCGCCTGCGGCTCGCCGGACTGCCCGCGGGCCGTGGCCTCTCCCGGCTCGGTGTCGTCTGTGAGGAGGCGGGCGGCAAGCTCCTCGGCCCCGTAGACCTGTGCCTCACCCTGCGCCGCTGCGGCGACCGGCTGGTGCTGGGCGCCGAGGCGGACGGCGAACCGCCGGTGGCCGCGGCAGCTCTCGTGGGCTGCACGGCGGCGGCCCTCGCGAGTCTCGCCCACGCCCCCCGGCAGCCGGCCGGCACCCTCGGTGTCCTCGGCCCCGCGCAGCGCGCCGAGTTGGACCGGTGGTCGGGCCTGCCGGTCCTGCCCGCCTTCCCCGCGGCCACCCTCACCGGGATCGTCGACGACGCCGCGGCCCGCTTCCCGGACCGCGAGGCGGTCGCCGACGGCACCGTGACCTGGAGCCACCGCGAACTCGCCGTGCGCTCCGAGCACGCGGCCCGTTCCCTCACCCTGAACCACGGGCTGGGTCCGGGCCGTCGGGCCGCGCTGCTGCTGCCCAAGGGACCGGACCTGGTCCTGGCCATCCTGGCGGTGCTGCGCACGGGCGCCTCGATCGTCCCCCTCGACCCTTCGCACCCGCCGGCGCGGGTCGCCCGCCAGCTGCGTCTGAGCGGGGCCTCATGCGTCATCTCCGCGTCCGCCGGCCTCCCCGGTGACGTGGACCTCCCAGTGCTCCTGTCGCGGACGCTCGCCGCCGCCCCCGGCACCGGCGACGTCGTCACGACCGCGCCCGGCCCCGACGACGAGGCGATCCTCTTCTTCACCTCCGGATCCACCGGACTTCCGCGCCCCGTCGCCCTCACCCACCGCCAACTCGCGTACAAGACGCTCACCTCGGGACGGCTCGTCGGGTTCGACGAGGACGTCCGGTGCGCCCTGCTCTCGGCGGTGACCTCGGACGCCCTGACGTACCAGGTGTTCACCACCCTCGCGGCGGGCGGCTGCGTCGTGCCCATGGGCAACCCGCAGGCGCTCTCGCCCGCGGAGTTCTGGGCCACGACGCGGCGCCTGCGCGTGAACGTCCTCAACTGCGTGCCCTCCCTGCTCGCCGTGATGGCCGAGGGTCTGCCCCCGGGCGCCGCCGAGGACGTCCGCATCCTGCTGCTCGGCGGCGACGAGATCCCGGCGGGGCTGCTGCCCCGGCTGGCGGACCGGCTGCGCGTGGGCACCTTCGCCAACCTGTACGGGCCCACCGAGGCCACCATCGAGGCGGTCACCTTCATCTGCCCGGGATCGGCCTTCTCCGAGCTGACCACGGTGCCGGTCGGCAGGCCCTCGGAGGGCTTCGGCATCCTGGTCCTGACCCCGCACGGGGACCATGCGCCGCCCGGCGTCCCCGGTGAGATCCACATCCTGGGCCCCGGCGTGGCCCGCGGCTATCTCGACGACGAACCGACCGGACCGGGCCGGTTCGTCGAACTGCCCGCGCACCCCGGCGTCCGGGCCTTCCGCACCGGCGACTTCGGCCGCTGGGACCACCGGGGCGAGCTGGTCTTCCTCGGCCGCCGCGACAACCAGATCCAGATCCACGGCAACCGGGTCGAACTCGGCGAGGTGGAGGCATCTCTCGGCGCCGTCCCCGGTGTCGTCGCCGCCACGGTCCTGCCCCTCACCGGCTCCTCGGGGCCGCCCGCGCTCGCGGCCGTCTACACCTCGGACCAGGACGTCGAACCGGACGCCGTGCGCAGCCGGTTGCGTCTCGGGCTGCCCGAGTACATGGTCCCGGGCCGCATACTGCGCCTGGACGAGCTGCCCGTCACGCTGCACGGCAAGATCGACCGCGTGGCCCTCCTCGCGCACCTGGCCGGCCGGGACGCGGAGGTCTGGCAGCCTACCGACGAGACCGGGCGGACCGTCGCCCGCATCTGGGCCGACGTGCTGGGCGTGCCGCCGCGCGCCGGGGACCAGGACCTCTTCGCCGCGGGCGGCCACAGTCTCACCGCCGCCGTCCTCGCGGGCCGCCTCGGCCGGGCCGCCGGCGGCGGTGGCATCACCGTCCGCGACGTGTTCACCGCCCGGACCCCCGAGGGCCTGTGCGCTCTGCTGCGCCGCGCCACGGCCGAGGTGCCGGCCGCCCGCGCCGGGCAGGCCTCCTGGCCCGAGGCCCCGGGCCCGGTCCCCGCGTCCAACGCCCAGCGACGGATGTGGTTCCTCGAGCAGTACGAGAGCGGCGAACTGCGCCCGTACAACATGGTGGAGGCATTCCGGCTGCCCGGCTCCTTCACGGCGGCCGACGTCGCGACCGCGCTCGAGCGAGTGGTCCGGCGCCACCAGGCCCTGCGCACCGTGTTCCGCCCGGAACCCGACGGTTTGCGGCAGGTCGTGCGGACGCCCGACCACGCCCGGCCCGAACTCCAGGTCCACCGGGTCGGGCCCGAGGGTGCGGACGCTCCGCTGCGGCGGATCGCCGCGGCGGAGCAGCGCCACGTCTTCGACCCCGCCGAAGGCCCCTTGCTGCGCGCCCACTGGCTCGCCGAGGACTCAGCCACGGGCGAGGGCTCCGGCTCCGGCTCCGGCTCCGGCTCCGGCTCCGGCTCCGGCGGTACGCTCCTCCTCTCCGTCCATCACAGCGTCTGCGACGGCTGGTCGTTCGCCGTGATCCTGCGCGACCTCCAGCGGTTCCTGAACGGTGCCCCTGAGCTGCCGGACCCCATGCAGTACGGCGAGTACGCCCTCGCCCGGCACGGTCTCCCGGACGCCCCGGAGACCATCGCGTTCTGGCGACGAGCCCTGGACGGCGCGCCCGGCACGGACCTGCCGCTGGACCGCGCCCGCCCCGCGGAACGCAGTTCGGCCGCGACCACGGTCCGACGCACGGTCGGCGAGGACACCAGCCTGGCCGTACAGCACCTGTGCCGCGACCTCGGCACCACCTCCTTCACGGCGATGGTGGCCGCCGTCCGGGTCCTGCTGCTGCGCTGGTGCGGGGCCGACGACGTGGTGCTCGGCACCGTCGTCTCGGGCCGCGACCGGCCCGAACTGGCCGACTCCGTCGGGCTGTTCGTCAACACGGTGGCGTTGCGCACCGCGGTCGGTCCCGAGCGCGGTTTCACCGACCTGGTGACAGCGGTGGCGGAGCACGCCCGAGAGGTCCGTGCCCACGAGGACCTCCCCTTCGAGACCCTCGTGGAGACGCTGGGGGTCGAGCGGTTCACCGGGCGCAACCCCGTCTTCGACGTGCTGATCGAGGCCGCCGTCTCCGGCACCGACCCGTTGGGCACCGAAGAGGGCCCGGCGGCCGAGCACATCCGGCTGGACAGCGGCGCGGAGGGCTTCGACCTCGCGCTCAGTTTCACCGAGCCCGGCCCCGACCGCCCGATCGAGGTGGCCGTCACCTGTCGCGACGACGTCTTCGACGCGGCGACCGCGGAGCGGATCGCCGGACAGTTCGTCCACCTGCTGTCCGCACTCGTGGCCGACACGTCGGCGCCCGTCGGCGCGGTCCCGGCGCTCCCGGCCGACCAGCGCGACGCGCTCGTCGCGGCAGGCACCGGACCGGCGCTGCCCGCCCCGCACATGGCGGGCACCCTCCTCGACGTCGTTCTCGCCCAGGTGCGGCGCGCGCCCACCGGCCGGGCCGTCGTCTGCGGGGACCGCGTCCTGACCTACGGCGAGCTCGACCGCCGGGCCGATGCCCTGGCCGCCCGGATAGCGGCCGCAGCGCCGACCGGGCCCGACCGCGTCGTCGCGGTGCTCTGCGACCGCTCCGAGTGGATGCCGGTGGCGCTGCTCGCCGTCCTCAAGACGGGTTCGGCGTTTCTGCCCCTCGATCCGCAGCAGTCGCCGGCGCGGCTCGCGGCCGTACTCGGGGACAGCGGCGCTGTGGCCGCCGTGACGGCAGCGCGATTCACGGGCACGGCGCAGGAGGCGGGCCTGCCCACGGTGGTTCTCGGCGACGGGGCCACGCCGGAACCGGTCCCGTCGCCAGACCGGGAACCGCCTGCCGCGGGTCCCGCCGACCTCGCGTACGTCGTCTACACCTCCGGTTCCACCGGAACGCCGAAGGGCGTGATGGTCGAGCACGGCAGCATCGTCGACTCCGTGCTGTTCCGTATCGGTCACTACGGATTCGACGCCGAGGGCGCCGTCCTCCAGGTCGACCCGATCCATGCCGACGCGGGCATCGTCGACGTGTTCAGCGCGCTCGGGTCGGGCGCGCCCATGGTGATCGTCACCCGCGACGAACTCCTCACCCCCGCCGATGTAGCGGCGGTCGTCGGCCGCCACCCGATCAGGCACGTGCTCCTCGTGCCGAGCCTCTACCAGGTGCTGCTCGACGAGGTCGGACCGGCGTTCCGCTCGGTCCGCGAAGTCGTGCTCGGCGGCGAGCGGGTGACTCGCGCACTGGCCGCCCGGCACGCCGATCTCCTGCCCGCCGTACGGCTGTTCAACGAGTACGGTCCCGCCGAGGACAGCGTCCTGACCACCGTGGAGCAGGTGTTCCCGGCGCCCGAGCCCGGTATGTCCGGGACCGCGTCCGGCGACGCCTCGATCGGCCGTCCGCTGCCCGGCAAGTGGGTGGACCTGGTCGACGCGCACGGCGAGCTGGTGCCGCTCGGCGCTCCGGGTGAACTCTGCGTCGGCGGGGCGGGCCTGGCCCGCGGGTACCTGGGCGACCCGGAGCTGACCGCCGCCCGTTTCGTGGTGAGCCGGGTCCGGCCCGGCGAACGGGCCTACCGGACCGGCGACCTCGCCCGCCGGCTGCCCGACGGGCGTCTGGAGTTCCTGGGGCGGGCCGACGACCAGCTCAAGATCCGCGGCAACCGGGTGGAGCCGGGCGAGGTGGCCGCGGTCCTCGCCGAAGCCCCCGGCCTGCGCACCGCCGCCGTGCTTCCCGTACCGGGGCCGGACGGCGAACACCGCCTCGTCGCCTATGTCGTGGGCGAGGCGGACCAGGCGGCGCTGCGCCGGCACCTGACCGGACGGCTGCCCGCGTACATGATGCCCGCCGCATTCGTGTACCTGCCCGCGCTTCCCGTGGCCGCGGGAGGCAAGCTCGACCGGCGGGCGCTGCCCTCTCCCGAGGAGGCTCTGGCCACCGCCGGCCCCCCGGCCCCGGCGCGTCCCCTCACGGCGGCCGAACAACCTGTCGCCAAGGTGTGGGCGCAGGTGCTCGAACGCCCGGTCACCGACCCTGAGGCGAACCTGTTCGAACTGGGCGGCCACAGTCTGGCGGCCGCGCGCATCGCGCACGCCCTCGGCGTCAAGGTGGCCACCGTCTTCCGGTACCAGACCGTGGCGGCGCTCACGGCGGCGCTCGCCGAGCGGACCGGGCCGGCCGACCGGCCGGAGGGAAGCACGGGCTCGCGGCGCCCGGCCGGCGACGCGGCCGCGGGAAGCGGATTCCTGCCGCTGTCGCACGCGCAGCGCCGCGTCTGGCTGACCTCGCGCTGGGCGGGACCGGATACCTTCCTCATCTCCGATCTCGTACGGCTGGGCCGCCGGGTCGACGCCGACGCGCTGCGCACCGCCCTGGAAGCCGTCGTGTCGCGGCAGGACATGCTACGCGCCCAGGCCCTGCCCCGGGGCACGGAGGCGGAGCTGACCGTCCTCGACCGGTTACCGAAGGGGCCTCCGCTGGTCGTCGTGGAGCTGCCCGGCGCGGACCCCGCCGGCCCGGAGGTGGCCGCCGCGCTGCGGGACGCCCGGCGGGTCAGCTTCGACCTGGAGCGGGCTCCGCTGTTCGAGGTGCGCCTGCTC
The DNA here is from genome assembly GCF_001418415.1 of Streptomyces hirsutus. Lineage (GTDB taxonomy): Bacteria > Actinomycetota > Actinomycetes > Streptomycetales > Streptomycetaceae > Streptomyces > Streptomyces hirsutus. The sequence goes on along the minus strand of NZ_LIQT01000003.1, from coordinate 39,028 downwards.
GCGGGGCCCGTCGGCGGTGATCTGCTCACCGTCACGGCCCACCACTTGATCTACGACGGCGCGAGCGTCGACGTGCTGCTGCGCGACCTGTTCACCGCGTACGACCGGGTCATGGCAGGCGCACCGCCCGCGCTGCCTCCGCTGGCCTACACCTACCAGGAGTGGATCCGCGAGGAACGGGAGTGGCTGGCCGGGCCCGAGGCCGAACGCGAGGTGGCGTTCTGGCGGGAGCGGCTGTGTGGCGTCACCGAGGGCCCCGACCCCGTGGACCCCGCCCGCCGCCGCAGCCGCCGCGGCCGGACGGGGCTGGTCCACCGGACCGTGCCCGCGTCCCTGCTCGATGCCGCCACCGCCACGCCGTTCGCGCAGGTCGTGACCGCGTTCTCGGTCACGCTGCACCAGCACACCCTGGCCACCGACCTCGTCATCGGCTTCGCCGCGGGCCTGCGGCACCGGCCCGAGGCCGACGACATGATCGGCTACCTGGTCAACGCGGTTCCACTGCGGATCACCTTCGACGACGCGGTGACCGGCAAGGATCTCCTCCCCCAGGTGCAGAGCAGGATCGTCGAGGCGTACGAGCACTCACGGCTGCCCTTCGACGTCATGGCCGAAAGGCTTGCCCTGCGCGCCGGACCGGGCCGCAGCCTGCTGCTCGACCTGGGAGTGAGCTGGGAGAACGCGGGCCTGCGCGCCGACAGCGAGAATGTCGAGGACCTGCCGCCCGACCATCTGCCCGCCACCAGCGACCTGTGGCTGTACGCCCAGGTCAAGGGCGACGTGCTGCACCTCGACCTCACCTACGACGACCACCTGCTCGACGCGGCGGAGGCGGGGGTCTACGTCGACCACGTCGTCGACGCGCTACGCGCTCTGGCCACCGGCCACGCCGCGCCGCCCGGCCCCCCGCCACCGTCCGCGAGCCAGAACCCGCCGGCGCCCGGCCCTGTTTGGAGCGACACACACTATGACTTCTGACACCGCCCGCACGGGCCCGGCAGGGGGCCGCCGTGCCGGCCTCGACCCGACGCGGCGCCTGTGCACGCTGTTCGCGGAGGCGCTCGAACTCGACCACGTCACCCCGGACACCGACTTCTTCCTCGCCGGCGGGCACAGCCTGTCCGCGCTGGCCCTGGCCGTCTCCGCGGAGGAGTCCTTCGGCGTACGCGTCCGTGTGCGGGACGTCGTCGAGGCGGCCACCCCGCAGCTCCTCGCCGCCCGGCTGGCCGAACTCTCGCCCGCCGCGGTGAAGTCCACCGCTCCCGGGCATCCGCCTGCGGCCGCGCCACCGGACGTCCCCACGCCCGGCTCCTCGCCGCCCGGCGCCCCGGTCGCCGACAGCACGCGCTGGCTGTGGCTCGAGCGGCAGCGCGCCGACGGCGATTCAGGCGCGTACACCGTGCCCTGCCTGCTGCACGGCGAGGGTCCCGTAGACCCCGGCCGGCTGTCGGCCGCGCTGGCTGCCCTGGCCGGGCGTCATCCGGCGCTGCGGACGCGTTTCGTCGAGGCCTGGGGTGAGCCGCGGGCGGTGCTCACCGACGACGAGCCGCCCTTCGAGGTGGTGGACCTGGGCGCGCGGCAACCGAGTGAGGCACGGCTCGACGCGCTGGTCGACGACCGGATCTCGGTGCCGTTCGACCCGGCCACGGACCCGCTCGTCCGGGCCACGCTGTTCCTGCGCACCGGAGGGCGCTGGTCCCTGTTGCTGCTCGCCGACCATCTGGTGTGCGACGGACGCAGCCTGGAGATCCTCGCGAGACAGCTCGTGACGGCCTACGCGGACCCGTCGTCCTGCGGCACCCGACGGGACGGCGACGCGGTGTCCCGAAGGCCGTCCGGGGTCCGCCCGGCCGATCCCGAGGCCGCGCTCGCCCACTGGCGGAGCGTCCTCACGCCGCCCCCAGCGCCGTTGCCACTGCCGGTGAGCGGCCCCCGCACGCAACCGGCGGGCGCGGCCACCGCCGTCGCCGCCCAGGAGATCGGCCCGGACGTCCTGCGCCAACTGACGCACCTGGGCAGACGACATCACGCGGGTCCCTTCGCGCCGCTCGCCGCGGCCGTCGCGCGCACCCTGGCAGGGCTCACCGGCAGTACGGACATCTGCCTGGGCACGCCCGTGGACCGCAGGGCGCTGCTCGGTGCCGAGGACGCGGTCGGCTTCCACGTCGCGACGGTCCCGTTGCGGCTCGACGTCAGGGACGGGATGTCCGCGGACGACCTGGTCCACCACGTCGCGCGGCGCACCGTGGACGCGGTGGACCACAGCGAGGTGGCCTTCGACACCCTCGTGGCGGCGCTCGACCCGCCCCGGCCCCCTGGGCGCACGCCGTTCTTCGACGTCTGGGTGGCGCTGTACCCGCACATCGACACCGGCCCGTGCCCGCCGGGCGGCATCACCCTGCGCGGTGGGCCGACGCCCCTGCGCGTCGGCATGTTCGAGCTGTCGTTCCAGTTCGTGGAGCACGCGGACGGCATGAGGCTGGTGCTCCAGTACGACACCCGGCGCTACGCCCCCGACACGGCGGAGCGAATGGTCCAGCGGCTGACCGACGAGGTGGTGCGCCTGCTGCGGGACCCCGCGGAACCCGCTCCCGAGGCGGAGCCGGCACAACGAGCCTTCGGCGGTTTCCAGTTCGACGTCTGATCCGGCCGGGTACCAGAGCCCCGCACCAGAGGAGAACGACCATGACCGAGTCCCTCATCCCTGACACCGGAACCGTGACCGAGCTGCGGCTGACCGCGGACGAGGCCCGGCAGGTGTCCGAACTGACCCTGCGCATGGCCGAGAAGTATCCCGCCGCCGACGACGAACGGCTCCTGCAGGAACTGCCGTTGCACGCCGGCCACCTGCCCGGGCGAGTCCGGCGGTTCCTGCGCGCCTTCGCCCTGGACCGGCTACGCGGCTTCTGCACGGTCAGCGGACACGTCGTGGACGACGAGCGTATCGGTGCGACCCCCGCACACTGGAAGGACGAGGGGCGGACCCACCACGAACTGCCCGAGGAGATCCTCGTCCTCCTCTACGGTTCACTGCTCGGCGAGCCGTTCGGCTGGGCGACTCAGCAGGACGGGCACCTGGTCAACGACGTGTTCCCGATACGCGAGTACGAGCACGCGCTGCTCGGCACCGGCAGCAGGACTCCGCTGACCCTGCACACCGAGGACGCCTTCCACCCCTACCGGGCCGACTACATCCTGCTGTCGTCGCTGCGCAACCCGGACTCCGTGCCGGTGACCGTGGCCGAGGCGGACTTCTCGGTGCTGCCCGACGCCATCCTCGACGTGTTGTTCCAGAGCCGTTTCCGCATCATCCCGGACACCTCGCACCTGCCGGAGAACAACACCGTGCGCACCGAGGAGGACCGGCGGGTGTTCGAGAACATCGCGCGTCTCGTCGACGGTCTCGGCCTCGTGCCGGTGCTGTCCGGCTCGCGGTCGCATCCGCTGCTGTGCTTCGACGTGACGCACATGTCTGCGCCGCCGGAGGACGCCGAGGCCGTGCGGGCCTTCACGGCCGTCGCCGAGCTGCTGGACGCCAACCTCACCGACTGCGCGCTGGAGCCGGGCAGTTGCGTCTTCATGAACAACCACCGGGTGGTTCACAGCCGTACCGCCTTCCAGGCGCGCTACGACGGAACGGACCGCTGGCTGAAGCGCGTCAACGTCACGCACGATCTGCGCAAGTCCGGTGCCATGCGCCGCTCACCCGGCTCCCGCCTCATCGGCTAGCTGTATACGGACGGGCGCCCGCACGAGAGCCGCCACGTGCGCTCCTCAGCGGGTCAGTTCCCGGGGACCGGCGCGGCTTCTCGGACGAGCTCGGTGACCGCGCGGATCGTGGGCGTGCGGAAGAAGTCGTCGAGGTCCACAGCGACCCCCAGCCGCTTCTCGATGGCGTCCAGGACGGAGATGGCCAGCAGGCTGTGGCCGCCCTCGTCGAAGAAGTCGGCGTCGGAGTGGACGGGCCCGGCGGCGAGTACCTCCTCGAAGATGGCCGCGACCGTCAGTGACACGTCGTCGGCGGCGCACGCCGCCGGGGCGGGGGATCCGGTGACCGGTCCGTCGTGCTGCCGCGCGGGCGCGGCCGTCCCGGCGAGCCGGACCAGCGCTCCCCGGTCGATCTTCCCGCTGACCATCCGGGGCAGGTCGTCGATCAGGGTGAGCGAGCTGGGCACCATGGCGGGCGGCAGCGCGGCGGCTGCACCGGCCCTGATGTCGTCCACCGTGGTGTCCGTGACGGTCAGCCATGCCGCGAGGGACGGGGCTCCGTCGGGGCCCGGCACCACGGCGACCGCCACCTGAGAGACCCCGGGGAGCAACGCCAGCACGCTCTCCACCTCGCCCGGCTCCACGCGGTGGCCACGGATCTTCACCTGGTCGTCGGCCCGCCCGGCGAACTCGAGCATGCCGTCCGGCCGCCACCACACCAGGTCGCCCGTGCGGTAGCTGCGTCCGCCGGGCGCCTCGGCGTCGGCGACGAACGCCTCGGCGGTCAGGTCCGGACGGTTGCGGTAGCCGTCGGCCAGGCCATGGCCCGCCAGTCTCAGCTCGCCGACGAAGCCGGCCGGCAGGGCGCGGCCGTCGGCTCCGGTCACGGTGGCGACGGTGTTGGGGATGACGTGGCCGATCGGCAGGCCGGGGCCGGCGTCCGGGCCGTGGTCGAAGGCGGTGGCGCCCACCGAGTTCTCGGTCGGGCCGTACTCGTTGATGAGCCGGACACCGGGCAGCCGTTCGTGATGACGCCGCGCCAGGTCGGCCGTGGTGGCCTCGCCCGCGACGGTGACGGCGTGGAGTGAGTGGGCGGCGTCCGCGAGGTCGTCGAGGAGCACCCGGTACAGGCTGGGGACGGTCGTCAGGTGGGTGACGTGGTGCTGCCCGGCCAGTTCGGCGAGCTGTCGCGGCAGCAGCTTGTGGGTGTCCGCCAGGACGAGGAGGCCGCCGGAGGCGAGTACCGGGAAGAGGTCGGCCACCGAGCTGTCGAAGGCCAGCGACGGAAGCTGCAGCAGGCGGGTGCCGGTGTCGAACCGGTGGTTGACCACCTTCCACCGCACATAGCTCGCGACGGCACGGTGCCGGACCTCCACACCCTTGGGCTTGCCGGTCGAGCCCGACGTGTAGACGACGTACGCGAGATCGTCCGGGTCCGGCCCGGCCGTGGCCGGCACGGCGGCACCGGCACCGGCGCCGGCGCCGGCCGCGGCGCCGGCCGCGGCGCCGATGTCGATGTCGATGACCGGGGCGGTGAGCCCGGCGGGCAGTGTCGTGCGCAGCTCGGGTGCGGCGAGCACCACGGAGCACGCGGCGTCGTCGAGGATTTCGGCGAGCCGAGGTGCCGGGGAGCGGGGGTCGAGCGGCACGTAGGCCGCGCCGGCGAGGAGCGTGCCGGTGATCGCGGGTACGGCGTGGACGGACTTGCCGGTGAGTACCGCGACGCGGTCGCCGCGGCCGATGCCCGACGCGTGCAGTCGGGCGGCCACCCCCTGGGTGGCCTGCCAGAACTCCCGGTATGTGAGGGTGTCGGAACCCGCGACGACCGCCGGGCGGTCGGCATGCGCGCGGACCGCCTCCTCGATCGGCGCGACGAGCGTCGTGGTGGCCCCGTCCGGCACGAAGGTCCTGCGGCCGAATTCGATCGCCGTCGCGATGTCGTCGGGGGCGGCCGGTGCCAGGTCCGCGACGGCGCCGTGCGGCTCGGTGAAGCCTGCCAGCGTCTGGGAGACGGACCGCAGGAGGATCTCCAGGAACCATGCCTCGGCGCGCTCCGGGCCGGCTTCGGCAACGAGTTCACGGCTGCCGTCGGCGGCGGGAGCGGTCAGGGTCAGTTCGATGCCGTCCCACTCGGACGTCCGTCCCGGGGAGGTCTCGCCGACCCTGGCGGAACGGATCAGAAGCGCTTCGGCGAGTGCCGCCGGCACGTCGGCCGGGGCGGGGGCCGAGCGCAGTTCGGCGTCGACGGCGCGGACCAGGTGGGCGACGGTGGGCAGGGCGGCCGGACCGACCCGGCACGGCACCGGGCCGGCCGACCCCGACACGGCCACCGTGGGCTCCTCGGTGTTTTCCGCCAGGCCGACCACCACTGCGCTCGCCGCGGTGAGGGCGACCAGTTCCTCCAAGGGGCGCCCGCCGGACACCCTGGCGAGGCCGTCGGAGGCACCGGCGGTGAGCGGCAGCCTGGCACGGGCCCGCGCGGGCTGCGAGGCGCCCCGGCGTCGCGGGCGGATCGTGGTGGCAGGCACAGCAGAGTCAGATGTCACTGGCGCTTCCCCTTGCTCTGGGATCGATCAGAACAACTGCCTGTCGGCACGGCGGCATTGGGCGCACGGCGTGCCGCCCTGGGTCTCGTGACGCGTCCGCCGTGTTCCGCCGGGTACGCCGGGACGGGCGCGTGCGGGCGTCCCTCATGGGGACGGCACGGGATTCCGCCGCGCGTCAGCCGCGCTTGGCGTGCATGTTGGCCATGCCTTCCTTGCCGTGCGCCTTCAGTGCCTTGAGGCGTTCCTGACGCAGGCGCGCGTCGCTGCGCGAGGCGATCCACTCGTTCTCACGGAGCAGTTTGCGGTAGCTGTCCAGGCGGCGCTGGGGCAGCATGCCGTCCTCGATGGCCTCGATCACCGCACAGCCGGGCTCGGCGACGTGCTCGCAGTCGCGGAACCTGCACTCCTCGGCAAGCTCCTCGATCTCCGAGAACGTCTGCTGGAGGCCGTCGGTGGCGTCATACATGCCGACACCGCGGATCCCGGGGGTGTCGATGAGCACGCCGCCACCGGGCAGCGGCATCAGCTCGCGGGTCGTCGTGGTGTGGCGGCCCTTGCCGTCGCGGCGGGTCTGCCGGGTCTCCATCGTGGACCGGCCCAGCAGCACGTTGGCGATGGTGGACTTGCCGGCGCCCGACTGACCGACGAGGACGCTCGTCCCGGTCAGGAGTGCCGAGAGGATGTCCATCCCGTCGTCGGTGGTGGCGCTGACGACCAGCACGTCAACTCCGGGCGAGGCCTGCTCGACCGTCTCGCGGACGGCATCCGCGTTCTCCGCGAGATCCGACTTGGTGAGGATCATCAGAGGTTGGGCACCACTCTCCCAGGCGAGGGCGAGGAACCGTTCGATCCTGCCGAGGTCCGGCTCGGTGTCGAGTGCCACGACGACGCCGACGGTGTCGACGTTGGCGGCGAGCACCTGGCCCTCCGAGCGCTGGGAAGCACTCGAGCGGACCATGGCCGTGCGCCGCGGCAACAGCGCCTGGACGTAGGCGCCGGCGGCGCCGACCGAGACCGCCGCCCAGTCACCCGTGCACGGTGCCTTCATCGGGTCGGGGTCCGACACCGGGCCGGTGTCGGCGTGCACCACGGCGACCTCGCGGTCGCCGTCGGCGATCACGACGTCACAGCGGCCGCGGTCGACGCGAACGATCCTGCCCGGTACCCACGAGGCGTCCGCCACGGACGTGAAGTGGTCGTCGAGCTCAGGAAACCATCCGTAGGCCTCCAGCGGCCGCGGGTAGTTCGAATCGGCCGAAGAAGATGAATGACGCAACGCGGAGAGCCCTTCAAGAGGCATTTTCGGTCGGGTGGTCGCACGTCGGAATTACATCGGCGGCTGGACAAGCGGACACAGGGGTGGGCCACTTCGCAGGGGCGCCGCAATGCCGATGACAAATGGCCACCCCGGCCTTGGCCGACTCCGACGCACCGGACAATCAATGCCGCCGACGCTACGGCAGCACCGGACGGCCCGCAACACCCCCCAACGGTGATCGGCTTGAATTTCTCCCTCATGAGAAAGAGTTGCCGCAACCGGAGATCATCCCTGGATATAGTGTGTCCGTCGTCCCCGTTGCACGCGCGTCGAGTTCCACTCCGCCGGGGGCAGTCATCCACATCAGTGCGGACGTCCCGATCCCGCCGACGGCCACCGGGCGTCCCGTCCCACGATCCCGACTCGACTCCTGCGTCAACCGATATCAGGGGGACTTCTTTGAGCCCGGACGAGACCATCACCCATCTCATCGGCGCGACCGCCCTCATCCTGACGGCCGCCCACGGAGCGGGCATGCTGGCACGCAAACTCGGACAACCCTCCATAGTAGGCCAGTTGATGGCCGGGATCGCCCTGGGGCCGAGCCTGCTGTCCCAGCTCCCGTCCTCCGTCGGCGACACACTCTTCCCGGCCGAGATCGCGCCGATGCTGACCGCCCTGGGCCAGGTGTCGCTCGTCCTCTTCCTCTACTTCGTCGGATACGAGCTGGATCTGGGCCTGCTGCGCGGCCGTTCACGGTCCACGCTGTCCATCGCGGTGGCGGGCTTCGTCGTACCGATGGTGCTGGGCGCGGGCGCCGCGATGCTCTTCGCCGGGACCCTGCACGAGTTGGGGCTTCCCGAGGACATGTCGGTGCGGTCCGTGGTCTTCCTGGCCGTCTCCCTGTCCATCACGGCCGTTCCGGTGCTGATCGTCGTGGTACGGGAGAACGGCCTGGCCGGTACCGTGCCCGGCGTCGTCGCCGTGTCGTCCGCCGGCCTGATCGACGTGGTGGGCTGGTCGGTGCTGCTGGGCACCCTCATGGATGACGACGACGGTTCGGGCATGGCGCTCCCGGTTCGTCTGGTCCTGCTCGCCGTGCTGGTCGCGGTGATGGTCTGGCCCGCGCGTCTGCTGCTGCGCCGCCTCGTACGCTCGACCGGCGTGTCCTCGGCGGCCCGCCTCTCGGTGCTGGCCGCGTTCGCGTTCACCGCGGCCTGGGCGACCAGCGCCCTCGGGCTGCATGTCATCTTCGGTGCGCTGCTCGCCGGGGTGGTGACGCCGCGGGAGCCGGACGGCACGCTCAGCCCGGACCTGGTGCGCTCGCTGGACAGCATCGGGTCCCTGCTGCTGCCGTTCTTCTTCGTGGTCTCGGGCCGGAGCGTCTCCATCGGCTCGCTGGACGGCACCGCGATCGCCGTCCTTCTGGCGGTCACGGTGCTCGCGGTCTTCGTCAAAGTGGTGCCCGGCGCACTGGCGGCCCGCATGTCCGGGCTGGACAACCGGACGTCGATGACGATCGGGGTCCTGCTCAGCACCCGCGGCCTGACCGAGCTGATCGCTCTCAACGCGGGGCACGAGGCCGGTCTGCTGAGCGGTCCGCTCTACACCGTGCTGGTCCTGATGGCCATCGCCACCACACTGCTGACCCAGCCGTTGCTGGTCCTGGTGCGCAGGATCCGGGCGACGGACGGCACGGCCGGGGGCCACGACGCCGACGGCGCCCCGGACGGCGCCGGAAGGGCCGTGGGCGTCGGCCACAAGCCGGCCTGACGCGGGGCGGCACGAAGGGGCGGAGGAGAATGACCCCTCCGCCCCTGCTGCTGTGCGTCACGCCCGCACGGACCGCCGGGTGCGGTACAGCGCCCGCATCTCCTCCTCCAGGGCCTTGACCTGGTCCAGGCGCGGGCGGCTCTTCGGTGCGAAGAGTCCGTCCTTCTCCCAGCGCTCCGGCTCCAGGCTCAGTACCGCGACGTTGAGCCACCCACGGGCCCTGACCTCCTCCAGGCGCTCGGGCAGCGCGTCCTCCAGCGCGAGGTAAAAAATGACGTGGGCCAGTTCCTCGATGCGCTCGAGGCCGTCGCGCACGCTCGTGAGGACCGTGCCGTAGTCGGGCGTCCCCCCGCCGGGCAGGTTCTGCACGAAGAGCCTGGCGAGCGTCGGCACGTCGTCGAAGTAGTCGATGTAGTCGAACTCGAAGACACCGCGATAGGCGCGGGCCCAGCTCTGGAAGAGGTTCATGATGTTGCCCTGGGTCGCGATCGCGTGCGCCCCGAGGGAGCTCAGCGTCGTGCTCGCCGACTCGTCCAGGAAGGTCTTCCCGTAGAACTGCGGGTCGGAGAAGGACCATCCGACGTAGTAGTCCCAGATCGTCTTCAGGGACATGATCACAGGGTTGTCGTGGAAGACGTACGAGCCCTGGATGTTGTTGGTGAGCCCCTCGGCGAGCGAGAGGAACCAGCGGTTGGCGTAGCGCACGAAGCCCTCGTCGAAGGCGTCCTTCGTGTCGCGTCCGACCATCTCGGTCACGAAGCTGTTCGCGTAGCCGATCAGGTTGGAACCGACCGAGTAGTACGGGTCGGCGAAGACTCCGGCGTCACCGACGCACGCCCAGCGGTCCTGCGAGAACACCTGGTGCGAGGAATGGCTGTAGTTCTTCAGCACACGGAAGTCCAGGACGGGCAGCTCGTGGATGGCCGGGGCGAAGCCCGGGACACGCTCGACCACGAAGTCGATGGCCTTCTCGATGCGGTTGAATTTAGTCACGGGGTGCAGGTCGTCGGAGACGACGATGCCGACGCTGGTGTGGTCGGGGGCCAGCGGGATGGCCCAGACCCAGCCTCCCTTGAACATGAAGTGGTTGGTGGAGTGCCATCGTGGCTCGGTGATCCGTTCGTGCCAGTCGGTGTGTTCGGCGTCGACCGCCTCGTCGGTGTCGAGCCGGCCCCCGAGGCGGAACCAGACCGAGTTGTGCGGCCTGGGATAACGCTTGGTGAGGCCGAGCTTGCGCTGCAGCAGCCGGTGCCGCCCGGTCGCGTCGACCACCCAGCGGCAGGTGACGCCGATGGGCTCGCCCTCGCCGTCGGGCTGGTAGACGACCCGGTGCGGTGCGTCCTTCTCACCGAGTTCGATGTCGAGAACCTTGACGCCCTGTGTCAGCACGGCTCCGGCGTCCTGGGCCACCACCCTGAGGTGTTCCTCCAGGGAGCCCCGGTTGAGCTGGTAGGACTTCGCGGGCAGGAACCGGTTGACGCCGAACTCCGTCTCCTGGTGCAGCCCTTCGCCGTCCCCGTAGAAGTAGCGCAGGCCCAGTTTCTCCAGCTGGTGTTCGTCGAGGTAGTCGCGCAGACCGATGACGGTGTCGAAGTAGTACGCGCCCACCTCGACCGACGACTCGCCGACCTTGAACGCCGACAGCGGGATCGGTGAGCGCTCACGCTCGCACACGAGGACCGAGAGTGACGGGTACGCGTCCTTGAGCTGCTTGGCCAGGCAGAGCCCGGCCAGTCCGCCGCCCGCGATGACCACGTCGTGGTCGACACCGGTGAACATGGATTCCGTACCGCGTTGTCCGCTCACGATGTACCCGCCTTGTCGCTGTGTCGGTTCTCGATGGTGCGGGCCAGACTCCGGATCGTCCGGTCCGTGTAGACAGCCGAGTTGTCCAGCTGGACGCCGAGCCGCTCCTCGACTCCGGCGACCAGGTCCATCACGCTGAGGGAGTCGCCGCCGAGGTCGAAGAAGTCGTCGTCGAGGTCGATACGGTGGGGGGCGAAGAGCTTCTGCCAGATCTCCAGGAGGACGGCTTCCACCCTGGTCGCAGGCTCGGGACCGGGGCCGGCTCGGCCGACGGACTCCTCGTGGCGGAGGCTCAGCGCCGTCTCGTCGACCTTGCCGTGAGCGGTGAGCGGCAGGGAGTCGACCGGGACGATCGCCGAAGGCACCATGTACCCGGGCAGGTTGTCCTGGGCGAAGGCCCGCAGCCGGTCGACGTCATGGGCGGCGGGCCCCTCCACGAAAGCGATCAGGAGTGGCGTGCCTGCATCCGTGTCACGGCGCAGGAGGTGGACGTGGCGCACTCCGTCCCCCTTCGAGAGGATCTGGGCGACATGGCCCAGCTCCACGCGCCGGCCACGGATCTTGACCTGCCCGTCCCGCCGTTCGACGAACTGCAGGTCTCCGCCCTCCATCTGCCGGACGATGTCCCCGGTGCGGTAGAGGCGCTTGCCCGCGGCCGGCGCCGTGGCCGGCGTGAAGAACCGCTCCGCGGTCAGCTCCGGGTTGCCGAGGTAGCCGCGGGCCAGGCCCACTCCGGCGAGATGGAGCTCGCCGACACCGCCGGGTGCCACGGGAGCGCCGGCCTCGTCCAGGACGAATGCCTCGGTGTTGTCGATCGGCTTGCCGATGAGCACGCACTCGTCGGTGGGCGCGAGGGCGTGCACCGTGGAGCAGACGGCGTTCTCCGCGGGGCCGTACTCGTTGAACAGGCGTACGTCGGGAAGCCGGAGGAAGTGTTCCTGGGTCACCTTCGTCGTGAACCACTCCCCCGCGATCGTGACACTGCGCAGGGATGTCAGCCGCCGCGCCACCATTCCGCCCAGGAGGCGCCGGTACAGCGCGGGTGTGATCAGGAAGTGGGAGACACTGTGGTGTTCCATCAGGCCGGTGAGGTACGACCGGTCGGTAATCCGGTCCCGGCGCGGCAGGAGCAGGCGTGCGCCGGAGGTGAGGGCACAGAAGGTGTCCGCGACGGCGCTGTCGAACGACGGCCGCGGCATCGCCAGGGTCACGTCGTGGGGGCCGAATCCGTAGTAGGCGTTGCGCCAGGTCAGCGTGTTGACGATGGAACGGTGCTCGACGGCGATGCCCTTGGGGGCGCCGGTCGTGCCCGATGTGTACATCGCGTACGCGAGGTCGGTGGACGTGGCCGCCGGGGCCGGGTCGGACTCCGGTGTGGCCAGATGCGGGCCCATCACGTCGAGCACGAACAGTTCGCCGCCGAAGAACACCGCGCCCGCGGCCGTCGAAGACTCGATCACCACGGTCACGGGTGCCACGTCGTCGATGATCCGCTGCGTCACCCCGGGCGGGTTGTCGGGATCCAGAGGGACATAGGCGCCACCGGCCTTGAGGGCGGCGAGCATGGCGACGATCATGTCCGGTGGCCGGCGGACCAGGATGGCCACCCGGTCGTCGGGACGTACTCCACAGTTGTCGCGCAGGTGGTGCGCCAGCCTGTTGGCCTTGCGATTCAGTTCGCCGTAGGTCAGTAATTCACCTTCGAATTCCAAGGCGATGTTCCCAGGGGCCGCACGTACGCGTTCCTCGAAAAGGGAATTCAGGGTCTTCGGGTTGTTTCGGTTCGTCGGCAAACATCCCCCTGAGGAAAATCACTCAATTTCTGAACTCGGGTAGCGTAGCCGCCTCCGATCGGGTGATCAAGGGGGCCAATTGGCCTTTCCATGCCGTCATTTCACGGCCGAGCGCCTACCGAGAGGGACGACCGTGAAAGACCGGTTCGACGGTTGTCCGGCCCCATTTTCCAGGGTTCGGACGATTGCGCCGGTCGTTTCGGCCCGTGCCGTCTGCGGAAAGAAGTGGCCCCCCGGCATGGGCACGATGTCGAGCGGCCCCGAGCACAACGCCCGCCAGTTCGCCGCCTCGTCGGCCGTCACCACCGGGTCCTCGTCGCCGTACATCACCGTGACCGGGGTGGTGACGTGTGAGCGGGCGTCCGGCGGGCGGTAGGCCGCCTGCGCGGTGAAGTCCGCGCGCAGCACAGGGAAGAGCCACTCGCGAAAACCGGGCCGGCTCAGGCCCGCCGTGTTCGCGCCGAGCCGCTTCCAGAGCACTTCGATCTCGTGGTCGTCGCCGGGCGGCTCCATGGCCGTGGCCCCCGGCGCGACCGCCGCGAGGACGACGAGGCGCAGCGGTGGTCGACCGGCCAGTGTCAGACGGCGCGTCAGTTCGTAGGCCAGGAAGGCACCGAAGCTGTGCCCGACCAGGACCAGGGGGTCCGGAAGCGCGAGGACGTCCGGCAGCACGTCGGCGATCAGCTCGTCCACGGACGACAGTGGTGCCTGATCCCCGCGCTCCTCACGACCGGGCCCCACGTGGCCGTAGAGCGCGAGGTGTTCGGGGAGCAGACGCCGCCAGAGGGCGAAGCCGGTCGCTCCCCCGCCTGCGCACGGGAAACAGACCATCGTGACAGGGCCGGTGCCGGGGTCGGCCGGTTCCGGAGTCGACGTCGGAGGCGAAGGCGGCGGGCCCAAGCGGCGCAGCGACGCGCCGCCCTGCCCGGCGTTGCTCTGCATGTACGCACCACCAGAAGGGTTCTATGACGGGCACAGGGGAACGGGTACCGGTGCGGCGCCTACTGGTCCGTCGGGGCAACCACGGGCCAGGTGCGCTCGGCCCGGTCGCGCAGGAGCTCGGAGGTGACGCCTCGTTCGGCGGTGAGCCGGCTGAGGACGGCGGCCTGCTGGACCGGCTCCGCGTCCGCCTCGTACTCGGAGCCGGTGAGGTGCTTCAGCCAAGGTTCCAGGCCCATGGCATAGGCGTAGACGTGGCGGGCGTTGAGCTGCCGGGCGAGCTGGTCGGCCTGCGCGGCGTCGCTGCCCTTGAGCCGGCGGCCCTTGTTGTGCTCGCGGGAGAGCTTCTCCTCCAACAGCGGCCCGTACAGCCAGCCGAGGGGCGCTCCGACACATTCGAGACCGATGAAGAGGGCGTCGAGCGGCGCCTCGGTCAGTCCGGGAACATTGTCGTAGAGGGCGGGCTCCAGCGGTGTGATGTCGGTGGCGAAGAGGAACCTGCGCCCGCCCGCCCGGACGAGCGGGACCATCTTGGTGCGGATGTCCAGGTCGGCGTGTTCACCGAGGAAGGGGAGGGCGGTGACCTCGGCTTCGTCCCCCACGGAACGGGTGTCCAGTTCGGCGAGCTCCTGGACGTTCGGGAAGCCGAGTGCCTCGAGCATGGTCTTGAGGCTGGGGTCCGCGAGCGAGCCGCCGGACGCACGGGGGACGAGGACGGTGCCGATGCGGGTGCGGAGTTGGAGCAGCGTCTCCAGCGAGAAGTGGTCCGAGTGGAAGTGGCTGATGACAACGGTGTCGATGCGCGGCGGCAGGTCCTCGATCGTGAAGTGCTGGTGCCCGTCCCCCGTGTACCCGATGAGAGGGTCCAGAAGCACGGAGGTGCCGCTCGTCTCGATGAGCACCGAGGCGTGGTTGAGGTAGCGCACCCGCACGTCTCCGGCCGGGGGCGGAGTATGGGCCGGCGGCGGAGTCGCATGGAACAGGGCAGTGAAGGCGGGGAGGTCGGTGTCGTCGATGCCGAGGCGCTCCGCGAGGTCCGGGACGTCGACGGGGGCGAGGCGGGCCGCGAACAGTTCGTCCCACAGGGACGAGTCGAACGGTACACCGATGTCCAGGCGGTCGGCGCTGGGCAGCACGGGGCTGCTGTACACGAACGGCTGCGATTTCGGCGCGGCCGTCAGGGACACGCACTGCCCGTGCCGCTCGAAGGCCGGCGACGAGTACATCAGCGACTCGAAGAACCGGAAGGTCGGCCGGTGGGCGGTGTCGTAGACCAGCTCGACGCGGCCGCGGAGCGAGGCGGGCACCTCGGGATACAGGGGTTCCATCGATCCGCCGAGCGCCTTCTCCCGCAGCAGGGCACGGAGTTGGTCGATGTCGTCGGCGAGTTGCAGCTTGGCTTGTCCGTCCTTGGCCATCGTCTCGCGGACGGCCTGCACCTCGTCCTGACCGGCACCCTGGGGGTCGAGGAAGGGCGCGCCGTAGCGGTGGGGGTCCGCGGTGACCTGCTCATGGATGTGCGGGGCCTTCAAGTAACTGTCCACGATGGGCAGAAGACGGTCCCGCAGGTTCAGTGCGCCGGTGTGGGGAGCCAGGAGATAAGGCCACGCGTACCAGCGGTGCAGCAGGGGCTGCGCAACCACGGACGGGCGGAGGTAGAGCTTCTGGTGTGCCGGCACGTTGCTTCCCTCGCTGTCGAAGACTCGATGGGTGGGGGTGGTTCGCGGCGTGGCGTGCGTGCGTGCGTCTGTCGTCGTGGGGGCGGGCAATGGCGCGGGGTGTCCGGCCCTGCCCGGTCGAGACGGTCGTGTCACCAGGGGGCGAAGCGGTGGTGTCACCCAGTTCGGAGGAGACGGGTAAGCGGGTCGGTGACGGTGGCCCGGTGCCCTGTACGCGGTCGGGTCAGCTCTTCTGCTTCGCGGCTCCGTTCATGTGTATCACAGTGCTCGGAAAGATCAATGCGGCGCTTTCGGCGCCCAGTTGGGGATCGGTCAGAGCGCCGGGACATCTCTAACTACGATCCCCAGAGTGGCTCGAGGTGAACGTGAAGTGACGTGGATTACATCGGCGTACCGCTCGGGCCCTTGCCGCGTGCGAGGCTGCCGTCAGCGGCGGGCATCGCGTGACGGCGTTACGGGAACGTCGTCACCGCATGTCTCGGAGGCATCGGCCAAACATGTCGCCCCTGCCGGAACTGGCTTGAAGGCGCTCTCGATAAAAGCGAGTTCGTCCTGGCCGAGCGGCTCGTCCAACTCCTCGAAGGCGTCTTCCGCCTTCCAGGCCGTCTTCGCGCATCAGCCGTTCGACGGTGCACCGGGCGGCGTGCACGCCTTCGCGTCGCAGCTGGCGGTGGACGCGCCGGGCTCCGTAGGTCTCCCCGGAGGCGGCGTGGATGCGGCGGATGTGCTCGACGAGCCGTTCGTCACGCAGGTGCCGGGCGGATGCGGGCCGCCTGCCGCGGGCGTTGTACGCCGAGACCGACAGGTCCGGTTCCCGGCACACCAGCTCGACCCCGAAGTCGTCGCGGAGGTGGTTGATCACCGCGTCGGCCTCGTGCGGGGACTCTGCGTGTTGCGGTTCTGTCCGGTTGAGCACGTGAGTCCTGGTTGACCATGTCCATCCGAGTGTGGCCAGGGGGCGGCCTGGGTGGCGGGCATGGTGGCGGGTGGCTGCGGCAATGTTGGTGCGGCCTTCCTGCCGACAGACGCTGATGGCGAGGTTGCGAAGGCTGGCCATCACGCGGGGCAGGCGGCCGGCGCGGAGGGTGGAGGCGTCCTCGGCGAACGTGGTGTCACGGACGTGGTGGAGCTGGTTCTCGATCTTCCAGTGGCCGCGGATCCAGGCCGCGATCCGGGCTCCGGACGCCGCGCCGGATGGGAGGCTGGTGACGAAGTACGGTCGCTCGATCGTGCTCTTGTTGCTGGTCAGGTCCTTGCGCCAGCGCATGACGCGCAGGGCCTGACGAGCCCCGGGATAGTCACGGGGGCGCCGTACCCTCTTGCGCTGCCGCGCCGGCGCCGCTCCGCACGATCCCCGGAGGTGACCCGCGATGACGCACAGCACCGGTACCAGGCACGGTGACAAGGCCCGTTCCGCGACCGGCCACTGCGGACGACGCCGCCGAGATCACCCGGCTGCGCTCGCAGCTCGTCCTGAACGAGTCCCTCGACGAGGAGTGGCTCGTCATCTGCCGCAACCAGCTCGCACACCGGCTGCGGCCCGAGGGCGGTGCCCGCGCCTGCTTCGTCGACGCGCCGGGCGGCGGGCTGGCCGCCTGCGCGCTCGCACCGGTCCACCCCGTCCTGTCGGCCCCGAAGTACCCCAAGGGGCTGGCCGCCCGAATCCACGTCGTGGCCACCGAACCCGCCTCGGTCGGCGGGACGCAGCGCTTCCTGTCCGCGTTCAGCGGCATCTCACCCCGCTTCCGGCCCCGCCGCCACCTGATGACCGCCACCGACTACCGCGCCGAGATGACCGTCCGCTTCGCCGTCCGGAACCAGATCACCGGCAGCACCGGCCTGCCCACAACAGCCTGACCCGGACCGCCGCCCGAGGCCGGCCCGCGCCCCGACACGTCATCAGGCACTCACATACTCGACAACGTGACAGCGCCCAGTCGGCTGAATACCGCTCTTCCCCGGGCCGCATGAGCCATCTGATGGCACCGAGAACGAGGCACGGTTCCTGGACCGCTCGCGGACGCAGTCGTGGACGGTCGAAGTACGCGTCAGCCGACCCGAAGACCGACCGCCAGCGTCAGTTCAAGGACCCGGTGTGGCGATGCGAGATCCGGAAACAGCTCCCGCAGCTGCGACATCCGGTACCGGACTGTCTGGGGATGGACGAACAACGCCGCCGCCGCCTCGTCCCGCCTGCCCTGGTGCAGCAGCCACGCCCGCAACGTCTCCTCCAGCCGCCGTGCGGTCGCGACAGGCAAGGTCCGCAACGGTGCGAGGGCTCGGGCACGCAGGTCTGCGAACGCGTCCACGTCGGCGCTCAGCACCAGCTCGGTCAGGTGGTCCTCGGTGTCGCGAATATCAGAGGAGAGGGAGCGCGCGCGTATGGCTCGTGCGTATGAGGCGGACGCACGAGTCCATGGCCGGGCCGGGCCGACCACGGCGGTGCGGTCGGTCAGCTGCCGCAAGAGATGTGATCGGTCGGCATCGGGGACGAGCAACACACCGGTGGCGTCCGGCAGATCGTCGAGGACGAGGGTGCCCGGGTCGAGCACGCGGTAGGCCGGCCGGGCCTGGGCGGCGGGCAGCAGGACCGCGGTCAGCGAAGCCGGAGGCTGCCACCCGGCCCGTTGGACAGAGGCCAGCAGCACGTCCGGGTTCGCGCCGGCGAGGAGGTCGCGGGCCAGGTGTTCCAGGTGGCGCTCACGGGCCCTGCCCCGGGCGGCCAGTTCGTCGGCGTGGCCCGCGGCGCTCGCGGCGGAGAGCTCGTCGATGTAGGCGAAGGTCAGCTCGGCGAACTTGGCGACCTCGGCGGCGGGCAGACCTGCGGGTACGGCACCCGCTGCCAGGCATCGCCAGGCCACGCGGGCGCCGACGCGGTAGGCGCTGAGCAGGGCGTCCATCGAACGGCCGTCGCGCACCTCGCCGCGGCCCAGCTCGTAGGCCGCGTCACCGGCGTCGCCGCCTGTGGCGTTCCCGCTCGCGAGGTCCAGGTAGTGCCCCAGGGCGGTGCGGACGGCTCGGCGGATGGTGGCGCCCATGCGGCCCGAAAGGGCGTTGGCGTAGGGAGGGACCTCGTCGATGATCGCCTGGACGACCTCGTCGGCGGTGGTCTTCAGCGCGCCCCGGAGTGCGGTGACCGTCGTCTCGTCCAGGGCCAGTTCGCTGGCCCTCCGGATTGCATGACTCACGTTTTGTTCCCTGCGAACAGTTCTGCCGACCAGATTCACGTCCTGCGGTCAGGACTTTACGCCGTGAGGCGCAGCAAGCTGAAGTCATGACGAGTGCAGCCCTGCGCAGCAGGGCGTGGAAAATGCTGGAGATGGTCACGACGCCGCTGCTGCCGTCGGACTACCTCGACCTGGTCAGCCCGCTGCGTGCGGGCGCTGACCTGCGTGGGCGCATCGAGGCCGTGCATCCTGAGACGGGTGACGCCGCGACTGTCGTGATCAGGCCGGGACGGGGCTGGCGCGGTCACACAGCCGGTCAGTACGTGCGCATCGGGGTCGACGTCGACGGGGTGCGCCTGTGGCGTGCCTACTCCATCACCTCGCCGACCAACCGCCAGGACGGCCGCGTCACGATCACCGTGAAGGCGGTCTTGGACGGCAAGGTCAGCAACCACCTGGTCCGCAGGGCGAAACCGGGCACGCTGATCCAGCTCGACCAGGCGACCGGTGACTTCGTGCTGCCGCAGGCCAAGCCCGCCAAGGTGCTCTACCTGACGGCCGGCAGCGGCATCACGCCCGTGATGGGCATGCTGCGCGACATCGAGTTCGACGACGTCGTCATGATCCACTGCGCGCCACAGCCGCAAGACGTGATCTTCCGCAACGAACTGCACGACCTGGTCGCGGACAAGAAGCTGCGGCTCACCGAGGTGCACACCGCCACGGACGGCATGCTCGACATCGCCCGTCTCGATGAGCTCGTGCCCGACTGGGCCGAGCGCGAGACCTGGGCCTGCGGGCCCGCGGGCCTGCTCGACGCCGCCGAAGAGCACTGGAGCGAGCACGGCGTCCAAGAGCGCCTGCACACCGAACGCTTCCGCCCCGGCATCGTCGTCGCCGGCGACGGCGGCGAGGTCACGTTCAGCGCCACCGGCAAGACCGTCGACGCGGACGGCGCCACGCCGTTGCTGGACATCGGCGAGGAGGCCGGCGTGCTCATGCCCTCCGGGTGCCGCATGGGCATCTGCTTCGGCTGCGTCACGCCGCTCAAGGCGGGCGCCGTCCGCGACCTGCGCACCGGCGAGATCACCGAGGCCGAGCCGGGAGTCCTCATCCAGACCTGCGTGTCCGCCGCGGCGGGCCCCTGTGACATCGAACGGTAGGAGCACCTTGACCGCCATCGACCCCACCGCCCACCTGACCACGGAGCAGATCGAGGAGCTGGGCCGCGAACTGGACGCGATCCGCGACGAGGTGATCGCCAGCCGAGGTGAGAAGGACGCCGCCTACATCCGCAAGGTCATCTCGGCGCAGCGCAAGCTCGAGCTGGTCAGCAGGGGCGTGCTGTTGTTCTCGATCTTCCCGCCCGCGTGGCTGCTCGGCACCGCCGGGCTGTCCGTGGCAAAGATCATGGACAACATGGAGATCGGCCACAACATCATGCACGGTCAGTGGGACTGGATGCGAGACCCGAAGATCCACTCCACCACCTGGGAGTGGGATCACGTCTCGCCGTCCGAGCAGTGGAAGCACTCGCACAACGAGCTGCACCACACGTACACCAACGTGATCGGCAAGGACAACGACCTCGGCTACGGCATCATGCGCGTCGACGAGGACCAGAAGTGGCACCCGTTCCACCTCGGCCAGCCGCTGTGGAACCTCATCAACGCCTGCTTCTTCGAGTACGGCATCGCAGCGTACGACCTGGAGCTCGGCAAGAACCTGCACAAGCGCCGCCGCAAGAACCCGGAGTTCCGCGCGCGGGCCAAGGCCGTGGGCCGCAAGATCCGCAAGCAGGTGCTCAAGGACTACGTGATCCACCCGCTGCTGTCGGGCCCGTCGTTCCTCACCACGCTCGCCGCCACGTTCACCGCGAACCTGGTCCGCAACATCTGGACCCACTCGGTGATCATGTGCGGGCACTTCCCCGAGGGCGTGCAGGTCTTCGAGCGCCGGTCGATCAAGGGCGAGACGCGCGGCCAGTGGTACCTGCGCCAGATGATGGGCTCGGCAAACATCAGCGGCAGCAAGGCCATGCACTTCATGACCGGCAACCTGTCGCACCAGATCGAGCACCACCTGTTCCCGGACCTGCCGAGCAACCGGTACGCCGAGGTCGCGGTGAAGGTGCGCGCGCTGTTCGAAAAATACGAGCTGGAGTACGTCACCGGGCCGCTACCCAAGCAGGTGTTCTCCGCGTGGCGCAAGGTCTTCCGGCTCTCGCTGCCGAACAAGAAGCCCAAGGTCAAGACGCCGGACCGCGAGCAGGAGCTCGTCGCGGCCTGATTCCCGGTATTGGTTCAGATCTTTCGGCCGTACCGGCGGCACCGCCGGGTTCGGTGAGACCCGTTGCGGACGGTGGGCGGCCGCGACATCAGACCGTACGACACGGGATCCGGGCAGCCCGGTGTCCGGCTGCGCTGCCTGGACGTGCGCCAGGAGCTCAGCACACAGCCCCCGGCGAGGTGTTGTAGTGCGCTGACCTGCCGTGGTCGGGCCGGTAGTCGGGTGCGTACGCGCACTCGGTTTGCCGACGGGCGGGCTGAGTGGAAGGCATGGGCTGTGACGTGGACACTGCCGGAACCGATGCTCGCCGCCCCTGTGTCCGACCCTGCGCTGCTGCCGGGGTGGGCGGGTGAGCCGAAGTGGGATGGGTTCCGGGCATTGGTCTCCGTCGACGCGGGCCGGGTGGCGCTGCGCTCCAGGCGCGGCACCGAGACGCTTCCGGCGTTTCCGGAGATTGGGGCCCGGGCCGCGCAGTTACCGGACGCGACCGCGCTGGACAGCGAGTTGGTCGTATGGGACGCCGCGGGCCGCCTCGCGTTCGAGCGGTTGCAGAACCGGCTTGCCCGGCGCGGTGCCGGTGCGGCCCGGGCGGTGGAAGAGTGGCCGGCCCACTTCGTCGCGTTCGATCTGCTGAGGCTGTCCGGGACGGAAACGACCTCGTGGACGGAAAGCTGGACTGGAGTTACTTCGACGGCGAAGTCCACGAGGCGGTCAGGGCGGATCACCCCCTCACCCAGCGGATGATCGCCGAGATCGGGCTCGGCAGCGTCGACCCGGACCCCGACTTCCCCACGAGCGGGACTGTAAAACGTTCGGCTCTGTCCCGTAATCGGTGGTGACGAAGGGTGACGGCTGTCGTTGTTCTGGTGTGCGTAATGTCAACGAGCTTGTGAGTGTGGTGTTTTCGGGGCTGTCAGCCCTCGTCATTGAGGGTGTACAGGACGAGGGCGAGGTCATCCGGGTGTCTGCGCGGACCCGGGACGATCCGGTGCCGTGCCCGGCATGCGGGGCGCCGACGGCCAAGGTGCACGGCCTGCACGGCCGGACGCTCGTGGACGTGCCGGTGGACGGGCGGCGGGTCGTGGTGTCGGTGCGGGTTCGGCGTCTGGTCTGCCCGGTGCTGGGATGTCCGCGGCAGACCTTCCGCGAACAGGTGCCGGGCCTGGTGGAGCGCTACCAGCGCCGTACTCCACGCCTGGCCCGCCGACTCGGCTTCGTGGTCAAGGAGTTACTGACTTCGGCTCGTCAAGGTGAGGCTGGGTCGTCGAGGGTCAGGCCGGTGCCCGCTATGAAGCCGTCGAGGGTTTCGGGCCGGTACTGGAGGCGTTTGAGCCGGTTGCGCACGAGGGCTTCGAGCCGGTCGAGGGCGACCACGGCGAGGTTGGCCAGACTGCGCTTGACGTGCGCCCATACCCACTCGACGGGATTCAGGTCCGGCGAGTAGTAGGGCTTGGTCAGGTCGGCGTTGATGGTGCGTGTCCTGTGGGTCCGGTGTGTCGTTGAAGATGCGTGACTCCGGAGGAAATTGCATCTGTGCGTAGCGAGTTGGAGGACTTCGCGGCGGAGGTTTTCGAGCCGTTCGCGCGTAATGATCAGCGTCGGTGGGGGCAGGTCTACTTGCGGGGTCTGCTCACCGATGGGCAGCGCAAGTCGGTCGAGCCGATGGCGGCCCGGCTGGGTGAGGACGGGAACCGGCAGGCTCTTGCCCATTTCGTGACGACCAGCCCGTGGGATCCGGCGCACGTGCGGGCCCGGCTGGCCTGGAAGATGGAAGCGGCGATCCGGCCGAAGGCGCTGATCTTCGACGACACCGGCTTCCTCAAGGACGGCCATGCCTCGGCGTGCGTGTCGCGGCAGTACACCGGCACCGCGGGAAAGATCACCAACTGCCAGGTCGGCGTCTCGCTGCATCTGGCCTCGGACCATGCCTCGGCGGCGGTCGACTGGCGGCTGTTTTTGCCCGAGACCTGGGCGCCCGGGTCCGTGAAGGCGGATCCGGCCAAGGTCGCCCGCCGCACTGCCTGCGGCATTCCCGAGGACGTCGGGCATGTGGAGAAGTGGCAGCTGGCCCTGGACATGCTCGACGAGACCCGCTCGTGGGGGATCGAGGTGCCGCTGGCCATCGCGGACGCCGGATACGGCGACGCGGCCGCGTTCCGGCTCGGCCTGCAGGCCCGCGGTCTCCACTATGTGGTGGGCATCTCCACCACGCTCTCGGCCCAGCCCGGCGAAGCCGTGCCGGTGACCCCGCCATACAGCGGGAACGGGCGTCCGCCGGTGGCGAAGTACCCGGACAGGCCGCAGTCGGTGAAACAGCTGGTCACCGCCCTCGGCCGAAAGGCCGCACGGCCGGTCCAGTGGCGGGAGGGCTCCCGGCCCGGCGCCGGGCGCAGCGGCTTCAAGCGGATGTACTCACGGTTCGTGGCCCTGCGGATCCGGCCTGCCGGACGCGAGATCCGTCAGGCCGTCGACGGGCCGCAGCTGCCGGAGTGCTGGCTGCTGGCCGAGTGGCCCGCCGACGAGAACGAACCGGTCCAGTTCTGGCTGTCCGACCTGCCCGCCGACACCCCGCTGACCACTCTGGTCCGGCTCGCCAAGCTCCGCTGGCGCATCGAGCACGACTACCGGGAGATGAAACAGGCCCTGGGCCTGGCCCACTTCGAGGGCCGGACCTGGACCGGCTGGCACCACCACGTCACCCTCGTCTCCGTCGCCCACGCCTTCTGCACCCTGCAACGACTGGCCCGAGCCCCAAAAGACACGGCGCCGGCCTGAGCCTCTACCGCATCGTCCGCGAACTGCAGACCCTCCTCGCAGCCTGGACCGGCGCATGCCCCACCTGCCACCGCGACATACCCACACCCACTCCGACCTGACCAAGCCCTAGTAGGCGGGCAGCAGGAAAACCGTCAGCCAGTCACGCTCGGCGATCAACTCACGCATGACGTGGGAGACGTGGGTGTTGAGCCGGTCCCACACCAGCACGATCGGCGCCTTGACGAGCTGATGGACACCGTCGACCAGCGCGATGAAGTCCCGCTCTCCCATGCTGCGGCGTTTGCCCTTGCCCGCGGGGTGGGTGCGCAGACGGTGGCACAGCCGGGTCCGGGAGCCGGGCCGCATCGCGATCAGTCCGGCCACCGACAGGCGCCCTGAGCGTCGTCCGCTGACCGTCACGACCGGGGTGCGGCCGCGTCGGCCCCAGGTGCGTCCTTTGGGCGGCCGCCGGGTGAAGCCCGCCTCGTCCTCGAAGCAGATGTATCCCCCGCAGGCCGCCCGGGCTCTTTTACCTCCTCCCAGGTCGCCTCCTTCCACACGGTGACGGCCTGCTCGTCGCGTTCCGCGACCCGCCGGGCGGGGACCTGCGGGCTGAAGCCGAGCCGGTGCATCAGCCGCGTCGCACCCGAGACGCTGTAGGAGACGTGGAACTTCCTGCCGATCAGCGTGGCCACCCTCGCCGCGGTCCACACCTGATCCTCCACCCAGCCGTGCGCGGCAGGTCCCTCATCGAGGTATGAGGCCAGCTTCTCCAGACAGCGCGGGGACAGCCGGCAGCGCGATCCACTCGGGCCGCGGGAGGCCAGAGCCTGCACGCCGCCGTCCCGCCACAACTGATGCCATTGGTAAGCCGACTTCGGGCTCACCCGCAGGCGCCGTGCCACCTCGGGCGGCTTGATCTTCTGCTCGAACAGCTCGGCCGCCTGCATCCGCACCGTCTCCCGGCGCTGACGTCCCGCAGGGGTCAGCCCGCCCCCATCCGCATACCTCACACACCACGGAATACAGCCACTACCCCAGGCCCATCAGGAACTTCAGGAAAGCTCACCCTGACGAGCCGAAGTCAGTATCGATCCGTGACCGTCAGGCAGGTGCGGCGCAGAGCTCGGAGACGATCGCGAACGACGTCGTTACCATCGGCACCGCCATGGCCGGGGGCATCACCGCGTGCGTGGTCTGGCCGTGCGCCATCCCGTTGCGGATCTGCCGACCATAGTCGAGGTATTCCGCCTGCCGGGCCGTCAGGACCCCGTCGGCGGCGCCCTGCTTGATGAGCTGGTGCAGCGGCTTCTTGCCCGCGTCCGGGATGCGGTCGCGCAGCACGATCTCCACCGCGATCAGGGAGTGCATGACCGCCACGGTGGAGAACTCGTAGCAGTAGTACGACTGGCGCAGCAGCTCGCGGGCCGTACGCAGGACGGTCGCCGCGGCCTCGGGCACGCCGTCGGGCACGACCAGGTCCTCAACGAGGTCGTGCATGTCGGCGTAGCTGCCGACGAAGTAGTGGGCGCATTCGTCCGGGACCGGGAACGGCAGCCGCTGCGTGGTCATCCCCGCAGTCTCCCAGTGGCACGCCCCGTCCGGCAGCGGCTTTTCCCGGGACGTCGCGCAGCGTGCCGGGACGGAGATTTCTCCCCTGCCGTAATGGGCGGAATATCGCAGGTAGCGGAACTGGACAAGGAGCAACGCGAGCGCCGACCAGGCGAGTCCACTCACCGTCCGTGCGCGGACTCTGTCCACAGGGCCGCGGTTCGAGGGTGGCTTCGAGGCCGCCGCAATCAGCGGGGCGGCCCGTACGCGAGGAGCCGGCATGCCCGACACCACGCCGCTCACCCCAATGACCCCGCACGCGGCCATCAGTGTCTTCAACTACCTCCGGGCCGTTCAGGCCGACGACGTCGACGCCGCCCGCGAGTTCGCTGGCGCCGAGCCGCGGATGCCGGAGCTGCTCGCCGACGTCGCCACCCGGATCGTCGTCCCCGTCACCGCGCTGCCCGGCCCGGACGCGGGCGAGCCGTGCGAGGACACCTTCGCCCTGGAGGCCCTCGGGCGCATCTTCGTGACCTCGCTGCGGATCTGGGCGCAGGCCGGGCCGGACGCGGCGGAGGGCATCGCCCGCGCGGTCATCAACTTCGCCGCGCAGATCCTCACCGACGACCACGAGGACGTCGCCGACACCCTCCGTCAGCTGGAGGCCGTCGGCGTGGGCCAGGCCCTCGAAGCGCACCCCGCACCGGCCGGTTCGCACCCGGTGCGCCTGACCGTCGTGTAGGGCGCACCGGGACGGCAGTGGTGCGGTGCGGCGCGCATCGGGGCCCGCGCCACCGCACCGCACCGCACCGCACCGCACCGCACCGAGCCTCCGTCAACTTGAAGTTGCAGGTCAAAGGGCTGGTGTGACCGGTTCTCGAGATGCTCACGCTGGTCGTCGGCGGCTGTCTGCGGAGTAGATCATCTGGCGGAGTTGTCTCGGGGGTGGATCAAGCGTCGGGACAAGTTGTTGAGCGTTGGAGGTAGTGATCGGGCAGGGTGGACGGATGGCTGAGTCGTTTTTGCCCGGAGGTTTTGTCAATGCGGTTGTTCGTGTCGGGGAGACGGTGCGCCGTCCAGCGTCGGCTCGCACGAAGTTCGTGGGTGATCTTCTGAGGTTGCTTGAAGCCAGTGGCTGGCGTGGTGCTCCGCGGTATCTCGGTGTGGACGACGAGGGCCGTGAGGTCCTCAGTTACCTCGATGGCCATGTGGCATGGGAGCCGCAACAACCTGCCGCCGTGTTATCGGACGAGAGTCTGGTGACGGTCGCCCGGCTCGTGCGTGAGTTCCACGACCTGACGGCCGGCACCCCGCTGGCCGGAGACCAAGAGGTCGTGTGTCACAACGACCTGTCGCCCAAGAACACCGTCTATCGCCAGTCCAGTGGCGAGCTTCGCCCGACGGCATTCATCGACTGGGACCTTGCTGCGCCGGGCGCGCGGATCCACGACATCGCTCATGTCTGCTGGCAGTACCTCGATCTGGGCCCTTCGGTCACCGACGTCGAGGAGGCAGCCCGGCGCATGAGGCTGATCGTTGACAGCTACTTGCTGTTGGACCGGCAACGTCTCGTGTCCACGATCTTGTGGTGGCAGGACCGGTGCTGGCGGGGCATCAAGACCCAGGCCGATGCGGGTGACGGCGCCATGGCCCGGCTCCGGGACGCAGGGGCGGTGACGCAAGTTCAGACGGCCTATCAGTGGGTTTCCGATCATCGGGCTGCATTGGAACGCTCAGTGCGGTGAGCGCGTGGGCAACGGCCGCAGCCGGTTCGCTGATTCCATCCCGCGGCAGTCGGATGGCCTTCTACGATCCGACGCATACTGGATCCCGAACTCCTGGAACGGATCACCGCGCGCCGTGCGGAACTGGACGAACTCGAAGAACAGCTGGCCAAACAGCTGGCGGAGGTGCGGGCCGAGCGCGACGAACTCGCCGTCGCCGAACGTGTCCTTGACCGGGTGAGCGAGCAGCTTGCCGACGAACGCGCCTCGGCCGCGCCGACGCCCGGGCAGGTGGGCGGCCGGGCGGTGATGCTGATCCCGCACCGCACGCCGGATGTGGAAGAGACCATGCTCCCGCCGGACTACCAGCGCATCCTTGCCGCCGTGCGGCAGGCCGCCGGACCGGTCATGGCCCGCCAGGTCGGCGAGGTGCTGGGAGTCGACGTCACCGTGCGGGCCAGGCTGGAACCGCTGCGGGGGAGGCTGGTCAGACTCGTTGATCGCGGCTGGCTGCGCAAACTGCCCGACGGCCGCTTCACCACCCGCCTGTGACCGGGGACGCCATCGCCCGGAGTGCTGCGCCACGGGCGTAACCACGGTGCCCCCGGCGGCCGTTGGACTTGTGTGACGAAAACCAAAGAACGCGCCGAGGGCACCTGCCCGCTTGTCTACCAGTGCCGTCTGCCGCTGTCCACGCGGACCGTCAACCACCTCGCCGGTCTGCTGCGTCGCCATCTGAAGGCGATACGGTCCAGGTGGCGGGTCCTGCCGCCCGGACGGATCGCGGTGATCGTCCTGGCCGTGTTGCGCCACGACCAGCGCCTGGCCGACATGGCCGGCGGCAACAACGTCTCCGAGTCCACCGTCCGCCGATGGCGCGACGAGCTGATCGCCCTGCTCGCCGCTCAGGCACCGCGCCTGGACCGCGTCCTGAAGAAGGTCGCCAAACGGGGCGGGGAGGTGGTCCTGATCGACGGCACCCTCATCCCCACCCAACGCCGCACCGGCAAGGCCGACCGGCGGAACTACTCCGGCAAACACCACCATCACGGCCTGCACTTCCTCGCCCTCACCGACGAGAAAGGCCGCCTGATCTGGATATCCGCCGCCCGGCCCGGCCGCACCCACGACATCACCGCCGCCCGCCACGACCACATCCTGGACCACCTGCGCTCCGCCGGCCTCGGCGCCCTCGCGGACCTCGGATTCCGCGGCCTGGACAACGACGTACGCGACCCCGTGATCATCACCGGCTTCCACGCCAGCCGCACCCACAAGCTCACACCCGGCCAGAAGACGGCCAACCGCGTCCTCGCCGTCGGACGCGCACCGGTCGAACACGGCTTCGCCCACCTCAAGAACTGGCGGACCCTCACCAAGCTCCGCACCGACCCCGCCCACGCGACCCGCCTCCTGCGCGCCCTGCTCGTTCTGACGAACCTCGAAGTCAACCGCTGACAGACGATCTACTCCGCAGACAGCCGCCGACGACCAGCGTGAGCAGCCCGAGAACCGGTCACACCAGCCCTTTGACCTGCGACTTCAAGTTGGCGGAAGCTCACCGCACCGCACCGCACCGCACCGCACCGCACCGCACCGCACCGCACCGCACCGCACCGCACCGCACCGCACCGCACCGACCATCATGGTGCGCTCCATCGGCATCGCCGCATCACACCAGGCGCGCGCCACGGCCGGGCGGGCTCCCCTATCACACACCCCCTTGACCACGACCTGATCGCCAGCCGAAACAGCCCGTGTCAAGGGGAAACGTCCTCGGTAGCAGACCTGGACAAGGGGGTGCAGCAGAGTTGGACAAGGGGTCGCGCGCCCCCAGCCGCACCTGGCCAAGGGGGGATTCTGTGAGGCAGTCCAGCCGGGTGTAGAGCGCCCGTCCCGCAGGCCGGTACCGACGTCAAGGTGCCCACCGGCTCCGGGATTCAGGGTGGGAGTCGCTCCGTCGTCAGCGCCGAGCGTGCCGACGACGGTGTCGGGCGGGGGGATCGTTTTTCGGTGGCGGTTGAGATACTTCCTCCCGAAGAAGTCGGGGAGGCTCTTTTGATCATTTTTGATACGAACGCGGTGAACCTTCTGCAGCCCGAAGGACCCACAGCGGACATCATCAGGAAGCTGCGGCAGTCGGGACACCATCGGGTCGCCGTGCCGTGGATGGTCCTGGAGGAGATGGCCGCCCACAAGGCGCGGTACTACCCCGACAAACACCAGCGGGTCCTGAACACCCTGGAGAAGTTGCAGGAAGATCTGCCCTGGGAACTGAAGAGCTTTCTGGAACCTCTGGACCTGGAGCGTCTCCTGGACCACTGGCGGGACGCTTACGGAGAGATATTCGAGGTCATCGAGACCAGCAACGCGG
Organism: Streptomyces hirsutus; assembly: GCF_001418415.1. Lineage (GTDB taxonomy): Bacteria > Actinomycetota > Actinomycetes > Streptomycetales > Streptomycetaceae > Streptomyces > Streptomyces hirsutus. The sequence goes on along the minus strand of NZ_LIQT01000003.1, from coordinate 9,664 downwards.
CGCTGCGCAGGGCGTACCAGCGGGAAGCGATGGCTCTTCCGCCGGCGAAGGCGGTCAAGGATCACGCTGAAGGCGGCCGTGATGCGGCGATCTGGTTCTCCATCCTGGAATTCCTCAAAGAGAACCCTGACCAACACGTCTACTTCGTCACCAACAACACCAAGGACTTCGGTGACGGGAGCTCCTACCGGTACCCGATGAACGAGGATGTCCGCGGGCTCGAAGACCGGCTGACCATGCTCAAGGGCTTCGCTCAGGTCGTCTCCGAGTTCACCAAGGAGGTGTCCGGGAAAGAGGCGGAGGACGCTGCCGCGCAGTTGTTGACATCGTCGGCTGTCCGCGACGGTGTGGCGGAAGCGGCGCTGGGGTTGAACAGACTCAACGGCTACGACGGCCTTGGCGAAGGCGGCTCCGCGGAACGGTGGTTCGCCTGGTCCGGGACGCCCGACGTTGAGCTGCTCGCCGTCACGGGCGTGACAGGGCACGCGATCGAGGGAACTGTCTGGTACACGGCCGAGGCGAAGTGGCTGCTGTACGGCCTCGCGGTCGACGAAGTGGAGTCCATCGCCGGATACGTCGCCTGTGTCTGGGAGACGAAGATTCTCTTCTCCGCCGGAGACGGCATGGGTCCAACCCTGCTTACCTCGGGCGAGCCGGTACCTCCGGATACCGACGACGAACCCTGTATGAAGCTCCTGCACGAGCTCAAGAAACGAGTCACCGACTTCGCAGCAGCCGCCAAGCGCAACGCCCTCGCGGCCCGGACACCTGCGGAACAGTTGGTTTCCAACCGGCTCGCCGCCACACTCGCAGGCCTTGATCTGTCCAGCGCCCAGCGCGCCCGGCAAGCCATCGAGCAGGCAGGGCTCGCCAACGGCTCGTTGCAGCACCTCGCCCGCCAAGCCGCCGAACACCAAAAGCTCGTGAACGGCCCCATTCAACAGCTCGCACAGCGGATGGCAGCCGATCAAACCGCGCTCTACAAAGCGATCAACGCTCCGGGGATCCGTCTCGCCCAGCAGGTCGCTGCGCAGATGGCCGCGGCCATGCCCCAGTTCGATCTCAATCTGCCACAGGTCGACACTGTTCTGCCCCGAATCGACATCCCCGGCTACACACCCCAGCCGCGAAGCGATGGTGGCGAAGCGCACCAGGATGATGCCGGACAGACTGGACAGCAGAAAGCATCCGGCCCCGACACCCCGGAAAGCGCACCAGACCGAGAGTGACCTCCGCGCTGTAGGTGGAGAGCGCGAACCTATACCGGGCCCCGGGGACGTCAAGGCTGATCCCCCGGGGCCCGTGGTATGTGCCAGAACCCTTTCACCGGCAGCAGGACGACGGCAGGCAAAAATAGGTCCCGGGAACCGTCTCCGCTCGCAGCCGCCGCCTCGGGTCAGCGTCGGTAGTCCGGATCGGCGACCAGCCAGCGGCCGTGGACAAGGTGCATCAGGAAAGTCAGCCCGTGGACAAGGGTCGGCTCGGTGAAGACCTTGCGTTCCTGGCCCAGCTGCGCCAGAACGACGAGCTCGGCATCGGGGCCGATGACGCGGGGTCGGCTCGCCGCGCCCATCTGATCGGTGTCCAGGTGCCCGAACGACTCCACGTACGAGTTCAGCTCCGCGACCGCGAACCTCGATCGCAGAGGCCTCGGAGCGGTTCCTTGCATGAGTTGTTCAACGGTTCGCTCCGTGTCTGATGCTGGAGTCGGCGGGAGGTTGGCCTCCAGCCACGCTCGGGCTCGTGCCCGTTGCAGTTCAGGAGCGGTCAAGTCCCAGGCAGTCTCGAAGTCTCGGTCATCGACAACGGCCTGGAGCCACTTCCAGGCTGCTTGGACAGGTCCGTCGATGTGCGCCTGCATCTCGTCTTCGGTCTGATTGAACGTCACAGCTGACAGGGTATGACCCGCCACCGACACCACCGTTCGGTGAAGGCGAGGCGTGACCGCTTGGAGGCACGCCTCGCCACGTCCGGACGGACCGGGGCGGTCAGGTCGACGTCGGTGGTGCCGGCCGCGCCGCGGGGCCGGTTGCGGACCCACTTCTTGAGGTCGCCGATGCGGTAGAGGAGTTCGGCGCCGCGTTTGTCGGCCGAAGCGGGGAAGTCCGGGTCATTAGCACCCATCTGGATGCCGACCTGGGCGGCGGCCGTCGCACCGGCTTCCACCAGCATGGTCTTGACCTGGGTCGTGATCTGTCGCATCCGGCCCGGCTCGGGGTTCGGTAAGGTCGCTTCGGCGTGGAGCTCCTGGGCGACGCGCTCAAGTTCCACGCGGTCCGGCTCGGACATGTTCAGCGTGCCGCTGATCTGGCCCACGTACCCGCCGAGCTGGACGAAGGCGCTCGGGTCGATGCCGGCGGTGTTGTTCTGGGTGAAGTCCTTCTGCTCTCCGATGATGACGCCCTGCGGGTTCACCAGAACGTTGTTGTAGGTAGCGCGGCTGGAGGCGTGGTCGGGGCGACCACCGTGACGGCTCCCGGGCCCCCACACCGTGCGGTGAAGGACCCCTACCGGGTTGCAGGCACTGGTGTCCAGGCTTTCCGCTGATCGAGAGCGAATTCCCGGCTTCTCCGAATGATGACTACCCGATGGGGCAATATCCTCGAACATCCCTGCCTGCCCTTGCGCCCGTGACCAGCTCGCGGTCCGTTCGGTGGGCAGGGGGATCACAGGCGTGGCTGCCATGTCTGGCGAGAGCCGCCGCTCCCCGCTCCGGCCAGAGAAGGAGGGAGCGGCGGCCGATCCCCCTCTCCCGAGGGGAAGTGATCTCGGCTACACGCACAGCGCATGGGCCGTTGCCCGACATCACTCGTTCGGTACCGCGTGAGCACAGGCGTTGTTGACGTGCCGTCGTATCATCAACCGGCGATTAGCCCGGTAGTGAACCGATTTGCCCGATCCTGAGCGAGGCGTCGCGGCACTATAAACGCAGGCCCGATCCCCTCGGTTCCCGGGGCTATTGCTGCGCGGGCACGGGGAAGTTGCCCGCGCCAAACGGGCCGTGCATTCTGACGCTCCCAGCGCGGTGGCCTTCTGGCCGGAGCCCGCCGATCGCTGGGTTTGCCACTCGCCAGACACCACCCGTGCGGTGCCCCAGCACCACCGGGCCAACACCTCAGGAGACCATCCGTGTCGACCACCCTGCCCGCCACGCCGCCTCCCGACCCGTCCGCTCAGGACGCCGACAACGACAACAGCCGTCACGCAGTCCACGTACGCGTCGGGCGTCACTTCGAGCTCAAGCTCTACCTCTCCCCCATCGTCCTGGCGGCACTGCTGGGCGGCGGCACCACCACCACCGCCCTCGCCATCGTCCTCGCCCGCTAACCCGCACCGGTGCAGGGGGCTGAGCCGGCCAACGGCTCGGCCCTCCAAGTACGTCACGGTCCGATCCGGACAGCCGGCCGCCACCTCGACTTCATCCGCGCCAGGCTCCAGCGAAGTTTGGTTGCGACCCACTCCACGACGTACCAGCAGTGCGCTGAGGGCGCCGCGGCCGTCGCCCTTGACCGTCGCCAGAGTCCACGCGAACCTCTGAAGCAGACGTCGACGGGCCGCACGAAAGACTTCGTGCGGCCCGTCACTGTGTCCGGCCCGGTGCTTACGGCAGATCTTCCAGCCGGGCGAGCAGGCCCGCGGCGGTGGCGACGGCCGCAATGGCGTCGGCGCGGGTCCAGGTGAAGTTCTCGGTGGTGCCTGAGTCGTCGTGCGGTGCTCCGCTGAACAGGGCGTAGGCGCTCTGGGTGAGCATCGCCCAGCGCTGTTCCTGGTCCCGTTCCCCGGCCTTCTTCTGTGCCGCCTGGTCGTGCACCTTCCGGGTGTTGCAGGCCTCGCGTACGGGATCGAGGGCCGCTCGGGCGAGGGCGACGGCGTGCTCGTACCGTCCGTCGCGGATCGCGGTCTTCGCTTCGCGGATCCGTCGTGCGCCGGTGGCCCGGGCCTCCACGGTGGTGACCGGGATGAGGACGTCGACGAAGGCGCCGGCATCGAGCTGGACGAGGGCGTTGCTCCACGTCGCATGCGGAATGCGGATGACCTCCTGGTCCTGGGCGACGGGCCAGTGCTTTGCGTACTCCAGAGCAGTCAGGGTGAGTTGGGCGCGCAGGGACAGGTCGGCGCCCGCGCGCAGCTTCTCCAGGCCGCGCAGCTGCTGGTCGGTCACGGTCGTCTCCAGCGTGAGCGTCTGCATGAACGCCTTCAGCCCGACCGGTCCCGAGGGGGCGTGCAGGACTCCGATCCAGCTCGCGGGGCTGGGCATCTCGTACGTCCAGAGGCTGCCGGAGACGAGGAACGGCGCGTCCACGGCGTAGTCGCCGCGGGCGGTCACCTCGAAGGTCAGGGCGAGACGGTGTACGTCCCATCCCTGGGTGAAGGTCACGTTCTGCTGCGCCCGGAAGTCGACGTTGAAGTCGTTGAAGCCGTATTGGAAGTTGGCCATCGTTCCTCGCCTGATTGAACTCTTGCCTGATGGTGGCAGGTCGCCCGGCCCCGGTGGCAGCGGTTTTCATAGAGGATCGCCCGGAGCCGCTGTCGCTCCGGGCCGTACTGACCGAGCTGGACGTTGGGTGAGCATGAAGGACGTCACCACCGCGAGGGGCGATGAGGACGCCGAGGACCTCGCCGCGGCGGTCGCGGACCTGTAGTTGTGACCCCTCGAAGGGGCGATAAGGACCCGCCCGGGCCAGCCCGCCGACGGAATCCCCGGCCTGTTGCGACCCCTCGAAGGGGCAATGAGGACCAGCACCTACGGACCCGGCGCCACCTACCTGTACAGGTTGCGACCCCTCGAAGGGGCAATGAGGACACGCCAGGACGGCGCACCCGGCACCCCAGGAGACAAGGGGTTGCGACCCCTCGAAGGGGCAATGAGGACTTGGTTTTCCTGCGGTCGGCGGACGGCTGGTCGTAGGGTTGCGACCCCTCGAAGGGGCAATGAGGACCCCACAGTAAAGGCCCTGGTGGCAGGTGGTCTTGCAGAGCATCCGTCGCCACATTTTGCAGCAGACCTCCGGTAGCGTCCTCCGCCCCGGTGTGGCGCTGCAATTCAGTGCGTGCCAGTGTTCGGTTTCCGATCTCATCCTGATTACAGCACGTCGCTGGGAGCTGGTTCGGCTGCGCCCCATTCGAGGCGTTGTGGGCTGGTACCGGGTGGGAAGGTGTAGACGAGGACGTTGTCGTACGTCAGGTCGAGGACGGATTCGACGGCGGCTTGGAAGCGGCGGAGCTGAGCGTCACTGAGCTGGCCTTCGAAGACGCTGCGCTGGACGTGGTGGAGGTACTGGCGGCAGGTTCGCAGGATGTGGGAGTTGCGTTTTGCGAGGGTGTCGTAGACGACGACCACGTACACGGTTTGGTCACCACCAGATTCTGAAGGGTTTGTATGGGGTGCCTTCCAGGCAGTGCCGGGTCAGGGCGAGGGCGTCGAGGTAGAGGAGTTCGTCGTAGGCGACGTTCCGGCCGAGGCTGCGGTGGGCGATGGTGACGGCAAACTCGTCACGGACGCTCTGTACGACGAATTTGCGGCCGGCTTCGCTGAGCATTGCCTGGTTGGTCTCGCGGTCGAAGTGGTGTTCTTTCAGCTGGTTGCGGTTGGCCATGCGTAGCAGGAGGCGCTCTGCGAAGAGGGGCTTGAACATTTCGGCGAGGTCCAGGACCAGGGAGTGACGCTGGCGTTCCATGCTGCTGTGCAGGAAGGCGATACCGCTGTGGAGTGGGGTGAGGCGTATGGCGGTGAGGACTCGTGCGTATGTGATGCCGTTGACGTAGCTGATGAAGGCGTTCCCTGCATTTTTCGGTGGGCGGCGGCTGCGTCCGCCGAGCTGCAGCCAGTCAGGGAGTTTCGTGTCGATGACTTCCCAGGCGGAGCGGCGGAAGGTTCCTTCGGCGCCCATGAGCTGGGAGGGGGTCTTGGCGGCGGTGATGGATTCTTGGAGGACGGTGTAGGGGCGGGTGAGGAGTTTGCGGTCGACGACGCGTTTTACGTTGAAGGCGGTGGCGTCGACGATGTCGCGGGCGATCTTCAGGCTGGTTTGAGGGTTCTCGGCGGTGCGTGCCTGGGCGAGGACGGTCTGGCCTGAGGTGCTGGTCTCGGAGGTGAGGAGGGAGCCGGCGTAGTCGCCGTAGTAGCTGAGGAGGTGGATGTTGATGCGGTGCCGGTTGAGGAGGGAGACGACTGCGGTGTTGATGTCGGTCTCGGCGCAGGCGACGATGTCGCGGACGTCGGTGACGGGGATGTGGACGTTGTCGGCGTTCTCGCGTTCGATGATGAGGGATTCGTCCTTGCGGCGGATCCGGCATGGGCTGGTGAGCCAGTAGGTGCGGGCGGTGGCGGGCATGTCATTCCGTCCAGCAGTAGTCGGTGTAGCTGCAGCCGCGGCAGGCGGATCGTGTGAGTCGCTCTGGTGAGTTGGGTTGGGCGGCGATCGCGAGGACTTCGGCGATGTCTGCTTCGGCCTGGTTTTCTGCTTCTGGGGTGTAGGGGAAGCGCTGTGTTCGGCGGGTTTTGGGGTAGTGCAGCACGGCTCCTTGGGCGTCGATGCCGACGCGGCGGAGTCGGTGGCAGTAGTGGCGTCCTTGTGCCTGGTCGGCCGGGCTGGGGCGGGCGGAGGATTTGACCTCGTGTACCCAGTGGCTGCCGTCGATGAAGTCCAGTCGGGCGGCGCCGAGATCGACGGGGGTGTTGCGGGTGTAGGAGGTGTCGTGGACGGCTTCGCCCAGTTGGACGGTGGTGCTGAGGTGCTCGGGGCGGATGCCGTGCAGGTAGAGCCAGAGTTGTCGGGGGCAGTGGTAGAGGTACTTGATATGGACGCCGCCGACATCTTCCGTATCGATCACAGGACTTCCCCGGGGTGGTAGGTCTGCTGAGGCAGGCCGCTGACAGTGAGCAGGCCGAGAACGGGGTCGTAGTCTGCGTCGACGATGCGGACCTTGAGCTGTTGTTCGTAGCGGGTGAGGGCTCCGGCCCAGTGCGGCATGGGGATCAGGTACTCGTCCGCGAGGAGCCTGCCGGTCTTGGGGTTCCCTGTGGCTTCGTCGAGGGCGGCGGCGTAGGCGTCGCGTCCTCATCGCCCCTTCGAGGGGTCGCAACGTCAGCGACTGCCGGATCTCGAGGAAACTCGTCTCGGTCCTCATCGCCCCTTCGAGGGGTCGCAACTCGTAGATGGCCTGCGACTTGCGGGCGACCTCGGTGGTCCTCATCGCCCCTTCGAGGGGTCGCAACGTGTCGCCGACGACGGGGTGACCCTCGTCAACCGCGGTCCTCATCGCCCCTTCGAGGGGTCGCAACTGGAAGAGCTCCACGTACTGCTCGGTGTCCCGCTGCGGTCCTCATCGCCCCTTCGAGGGGTCGCAACATCCCGCTCGCCCGCCGGAAGGGGAAGTGACCATGTGTCCTCATCGCCCCTTCGAGGGGTCGCAACCGCAGATCGTCCGCTGGCCGGCCCCGGACGGCCCGGTGTCCTCATCGCCCCTTCGAGGGGTCGCAACGAGTACAGGTAGGTGGCGCCGGGCCCGTAGGTGCTGGTCCTCATCGCCCCTTCGAGGGATCGCAACCCGACCCAGGCGACCTCACCCGCGCGGGGCTTGCCGGTCCTCATCGCCCCTTCGAGGGGTCGCAACTCGACGAGGGTGACGCGGGCGCCGGGCTTGCCCCACGTCCTCATCGCCCCTTCGAGGGGTCGCAACACGTTGACGACGGCCTCGGGGACCGGTTTGCCACAACGCACTGACTTCGGCGAGGGCGCCGCGGCCGTCGTTCTTTGGCAGGGCGGCGCGGCTCTGGACGTCGGCAGCGACCGCGCGGGCGTGCCCGGTAAGCTGGAGGGCGATCTGCTACGACGCGGGCCGGGCGGCCAAGCGCCTGAAGGGGCGCTGTCACGTTGTTGAGTGTGTGAGTGCCTGACGGCGCGTCGGGGCGTGGCGGGGCCGGGTTTCGGGCCGGTGCTCAGGCCGCGGCGGGCTGGCCGGCGGCGCCGGTGGCCTGGTCCCAGATCGCGAAGCGGATGGTCATCTCGGCGCGGTAGCTGGGGGCGGTCATCAGGTGGCGGCGGGGCCGGAAGTGCGGTGAGATGCCGCTGAACGCGGACAGGAACCGCTGGGCCCCACCGGTACTGCGGAAGCCCTTCATCGCGCGTTCCCGCTGCCTCGTCGGCTGATGACTGTTCTCGCCCCGATTGTTCAGGCCCTTGTGCGAGCGGTGCTCCACCGAGGGCATGACCTCGCGGTGCGCCGCGCCGTAGGAGCGGAGCTTGTCGGTGACGACCACCCGCGGCACCGTACGGGTCGTCTTCAGCAGCCGGCGGAAGAAGCGCCGGGCCGCGGCCTTGTCCCGCCGGTTCTGGACGAGGATGTCCAGGACGTTGCCATTCTGGTCGACGGCCCGCCACAGGTACTTCAGCTCGCCGTTGACCTTGATGAAGACCTCGTCCAGGTGCCACTTGTCCCCGGGCCGCGGCCGACGGCGGCGCAGTCCGTTCGCGTAGGCCTGTCCGAACTTCAGACACCAGCGACGCACTGTCTCGTAGGAGACGAGCACGCCGCGCTGCAGCATCAGCTCCTCCACCTCACGGAATGACAACGGGAAGCGGTGGTACAGCCACACGCAGTGGGAGATCACCTCGACCGGGTACCGGTGCCCCTTGTACGACGGTGGCGTACTGCCCACGGACAACCCCCTCCACCATGATCAACCCGAAGATCATCCCGCGCCATCAGCCAACGTGACAGTGCCCGGTGCACGCCTGGACGCGTCCGACCAGCCCGGTGAGCTCCTCGAGGGCCTGGTCGCGGGCAGCGTCGAACACGGCCGCGGGGTCGGCCCCGGTCACTTGGTGTTCTCGCCGTTCCGGTGTCGAAGGGTGCTCACCGGAGGAGCCTCCCACGCGCGTGGGATACGTCGCGACCGGTCCGCGAGTCGCATCCTGGGGCGCGCTCCGGGTCGCTTCCTGAGTCGTGCCCTGGGCCACCTCGGGGTTCGTCGGCGCGGGCCTTGGAGGTGTACCCCGCCCCGGGAGACAAGGGATGCCCCGCCGGGCGGCCGGTACGCCGACTCCTTGTCCGGGGAGCCCTCAGTTCTCCGACGGGATGCGCGCGGCGATCTCCTTCGCCAGCCGGTCCGCCTCCTGCGCCACCGTCAGCAGCAGCCGATCGTGCGCCTCCTCCAGGGGCAGCAACGCCAGCCGCTGGGCCGTGTGATCCACCGGCGCGTACCCGCTCTCGTCCGGGTCGAGGTGCTCGTAGTCATCCATGACCAGCGCAACGACCCCCGGGCGCCACGGTCACCCACAAGTTCTGGGGCGGCCCCACCGATAAACGATCACACCGACCAATGGCGGATATGGGAACGGGCATGCAGCATGGAAGACGGGCAGACCTTACGGGATAACGGTTTGAGCGCTGCCCCTGTCGAGGACCGCGCGCTGCTCTCGGACCGGCACTCGGCATTCTCCTGAACCTGACCGTACGATCGACCGGCTGTGCTTTCTCCTTCTCGAGAGTCGGTCGGCTTCCGCACGACCCTCGACGCCGGGCCCGGGCGTCGGCCCATCCGTCCGGTCGCCGGGTCGGCGCGGAGCGGCATCCGGGAGGTCCGCGGCCGCCCCGCCCCGACTCTGCCTGTCCGACGTGAATCCCGGCGCAGGAGAGGATTGAACCGCCCCGGGTTCGG
>NZ_LIQT01000299.1 GCF_001418415.1 Streptomyces hirsutus | reverse complement strand
CTTGCGCAAGCGTTTACGTCTGCCGCTGGATGAGATAGCTTCCCGTCACGGAGCCGCGGCGGGAACCCGCGTCGGCCGGTACGCGAAGGGAGTGGGCGATGGCGACCATGACGGACGTGGCGCGGTGCGCCGGGGTCTCGGTCGCGACCGTCTCGCACGTCCTGAACGGCACACGGCCGGTCCTCCCGCACACCCGCCAGGCGGTCCTGGATGCCGTCGAGGAGCTCGGCTACACCCCGAACACGCTGGCCCGCTCACTGGTGACCGCCCGGACCCGCTCGATCGGGCTCGCGGTGTCGGCGATCAGCAACCCGTACTTCACCGAGATCCTCCAGGGCGTCGAGGCGGCCGCCCTGGAGTACGGCTACAGCCTGCTCATCGCCGATCCGCACGACGACCCCGAGCACGAGCGCAAGGTCGTGCAGCTGCTGCACGAGCGGCGGGTGGAGGGCATGATCGTCGCCCCGTCCTCCCAGCCGCGCGAGCTGCTCGCCTATCTCGGGCGCCATCGCGTACCGGCCGTCTTCCTCGACCGGGTGGTCGAGGGCTCCGGGGAGGGCGGGCCGCCCCTCGACCAGGTCTGCGCCGAGAACACGGAGCCGACGGCCCGGCTGGTCACGCACCTCGCCGGGCTCGGCCACCGCCGGATCGCCCTGGTCGCGGGGAGGCCCGGGTTCAGCACCACCGCCGAGCGGATCACCGGGTACCGGCACGGCCTCGCCGGTGCGGGGCTGCCGTTCGACGCACGGCTCCTGGTGCACGGCGACTCCGAGTCGGCCGGCGCCGAACGGGCCACCGGTGCCCTGCTCTCCCTCGGCGCTCCCCCGACCGCGCTGGTCACCGGGAACAACGCCATGACGATCGGCGCCCTGCGCGCCCTGCGCGCCCGCGGTCTCTCCGTGCCCGGGGACATCGCACTGTGCTGCTTCGACGACTTCGCCTGGGCGGACCTGTTCTCCCCCCGGCTCACCGCGATCGCCCAGCCCAGCAGGGACATCGGCGCCCGTGCCGTCCGGGTGCTCCTGGACCGGCTCGCCGCACCGGACCGGCCCGCGCGGACCGAACGGCTCTCCTGCGCCTTCATGCACCGCACGTCCTGCGGCTGCCCGGACCCCCAGGAGCCCCAGGAGCCCCAGGAGCCCCAAGAACGATCTGCGCGGTCCCGGTAAGCCCCTACGGCCTCGGCACACGCAGCAGACCCACCACAGCAGACCCGGCAGCCGACAACCCGGCATGCCAGCAACCCGCGAAAGGGGCCCCTCGTGATCGTCGTAGCCGGTGAGGCACTGATCGACCTGGTACCGCAGGGCGCGGATGCGCTCACGGCGCTGACGCCGGCGCTCGGTGGCGGCCCCTACAACACGGCGGTGGCGCTGGGCCGTCTCGGCTCCCCCACCGCCTTCTGCTCCCGGGTGTCGCGCGACGCCTTCGGCGAGGCGCTGCTGGACCGGCTGCGGGAGACCGGCGTGGTGGTGTCGCCGGTGCAGCGCGGTGACGAGCCGACGACGCTCGCCGTCGCCACGGTCGCGACGGACGGCTCGGCGGTCTACTCCTTCTACGTGGAGGGGACGGCGGACCGGCTGTTCACGGTGCCGGACGCGCTGCCGGACGGCACCCGCGCGGTGTCCTTCGGCACCTGCTCCCTCGTGCTGGAGCCGGGGGCGAGCGCGTACGAGGAGCTGATGCGCACCGCCCACGCGCGCGGTGTGTTCACCGCGCTGGATCCCAACGTCCGGCCGGGGCTGATCCCGGACCCCGACGCCTACCGGGCCCGGTTCCTGAGCTGGCTGCCGTCGGTGTCGCTGCTGAAGCTGTCCGAGGAGGACGCCCGGTGGCTCGGCGGCACGCCCGCGCGGTGGCTGGCGGCCGGTCCGGCGGCGGTCGTGGTCACCCGGGGCGGTGACGGGCTGACCGTGTTCACCCGGGAGGGCGGCGAGTACTCCGTGCCGGGTGAGCGGGTCGAGGTGGTGGACACGATCGGCGCGGGCGACACCGTCAACGCGGCGCTGCTGCACGGCCTGGCGGCCCGGGGCGCCCTCAGCGAGCGGGGGGCGGCCGCGCTGGGCGCGGACGGCTGGCGGGGGCTGCTCGGCTTCGCGGCGCGCGCGGCGGCGATCACCTGCTCACGCGCGGGCGCCGAGCCTCCGTACGCGCGTGAAGTAGCCGCCTGACGACCACCCCGCCGGTTTCGCTGCCGGTCGGGGGCAGGCGGGCAGGTGCACGGAGGACACCGTGGCTTCGCCCGACGTCAGTCGTTGACCCAGCGGCAGGCGAGCTGGATTTCCCCGCCGCAGCGGGGATGGTCCGTTCTTCCGCGAGGTCCTTGGCGCCGAGCGTATGGCGTCCCCGCCCTCGCGGGGACGCGCCAGATCCCAGCCCGCCTGCCTCTATCCCTTGATTGCCGCCTTTCGTCGGCCAACGGCCTTCTTCACCGGCGCCTTCACAAAACGTGCGGCATCGCTGATCTTTCCCGGCTCCAGAACCTCCCGCAGGAACTTGCCGGTGTGGCTGGCCGGAACGCTCGCCACCTGTTCGGGCGTGCCCTCCGCGACGACCAGGCCACCACCGGAACCGCCCTCGGGGCCCATGTCGACGACCCAGTCGGCGGTCTTGATCACGTCGAGGTTGTGCTCGATGACGATGACCGTGTTGCCCTTGTCGACCAGGCCGGACAGGACGGTCAGCAGCTTGCTGATGTCCTCGAAGTGCAGTCCGGTGGTCGGCTCGTCCAGGACGTAGACCGTGCGGCCGGTGGAGCGCCGCTGCAGCTCGCTCGCGAGCTTCACCCGCTGGGCCTCGCCGCCCGACAGGGTGGTGGCCGCCTGGCCGAGCCGGACGTATCCGAGACCGACGTCGTAGAGCGTCTTCATGTGCCGGGAGATCGCCGGGACGGCCTCGAAGAAGTGCATGGCCTCCTCGATCGGCATGTTCAGGACGTCGGCGACGGACTTGCCCTTGTAGTGGACCTCCAGGGTCTCCCGGTTGTAGCGGGCGCCGTGGCAGACCTCGCACGGGACGTACACGTCCGGGAGGAAGTTCATCTCGATCTTGATGGTGCCGTCGCCCGCGCAGTTCTCGCAGCGACCGCCCTTGACGTTGAAGGAGAAGCGGCCGGGCAGGTAGCCGCGGACCTTCGCCTCGGCCGTCTCGGCGAACAGCTTGCGGACGTGGTCGAAGACGCCGGTGTACGTCGCCGGGTTGGAGCGCGGGGTGCGGCCGATGGGCGACTGGTCGACATGCACGACCTTGTCGACCAGGTCGTCGCCGTCCACGCGTGTGTGCCGGCCGGGGACGCTGCGGGCGCCGTTCAGCTCGCGGGCCAGGTGGGTGTACAGGATGTCGTTGACCAGCGTGGACTTGCCGGAGCCGGAGACGCCCGTGACCGCGGTGAACACGCCGAGGGGGAAGGACACCTCGATGTCCCGCAGGTTGTTCTCACGGGCGCCGTGCACCGTGAGGAGGCGCGACGGGTCGAACGGGCGGCGGACCTCCGGCAGCGGAATGGCCTTCCGGCCGGACAGGTACTGGCCGGTCTGCGACTCGGTGTTCTCGAGCAGCTCCTTCAGGGCTCCGCTGTGCACGACCTTGCCGCCGTGCTCACCGGCGCCCGGACCGATGTCGACGATCCAGTCGGCGACCTTGATGGTGTCCTCGTCGTGCTCGACGACGATGAGCGTGTTGCCCATGTCGCGGAGCCTGACCAGGGTCTCGATCAGCCGGTGGTTGTCGCGCTGGTGCAGGCCGATGGACGGCTCGTCGAGGACGTAGAGGACGCCGACGAGGCCGGATCCGATCTGGGTGGCCAGGCGGATGCGCTGGGCCTCGCCGCCGGAGAGGGTGCCCGCCGCGCGGTTCAGCGAGAGGTAGTCGAGGCCGACGTCGACCAGGAACCGCAGCCGCTCGTTGACCTCCTTCAGCACGCGCTCGGCGATCTTCTTGTCGCGGGCGGAGAGCTTCATCGCGCCCAGGAAGTCCGCGCACTCGCTGATGGACATGGCCGAGACCTCGGCGATCGACTTCTCCATCACCGTGACGGCCAGGACGATCGGCTTGAGGCGGGTGCCTTCGCAGGAGGGGCAGGCGACCTCGCGCATGTAGCCCTCGAAGCGTTCACGGCTGGCGTCGGTCTCGGCCTCGCTGTGCCTGCGCTTGACGAAGGGGAGTGCGCCCTCGAAGGCCGTCGTGTACCGGCGCTCGCGGCCGTACCGGTTGCGGTAGCGGACCTCGACCTGGGTCTTGTGGCCGTGGAGCAGGGCCTTCTTGGCCCGCTGCGGCAGCCCCTCGAAGGGGATGTCCGTGCGGAAGCCCAGCGCTTCGGCGAGAGCTCCGATCAGCCGGGCGAAGTAGTCCTTGGTCTGGCCGTGCGACCAGGGGTGGATGGCACCCTCGTCGAGGCTCTTGTCCGGGTCGGGGACGATCAGCTCCGGGTCGACCTCCATGCGCGTGCCGATGCCGGAGCATTCGGGGCAGGCGCCGAAGGGCGAGTTGAAGGAGAAGGAGCGGGGCTCCAGCTCCTCGAAGGACAGGTCGTCGTACGGGCAGTACAGGTGCTCGGAGAACATGCGCTCGCGCTCGGGGTCGTCCTCGGGGAGGTCGACGAAGTCGAGCACGACCATGCCGCCGGAGAGGCCGAGCGCGGTCTCGACGGAGTCGGTGAGGCGGCGCTTGGCGCTTTCCTTCACGGTGAGGCGGTCGACGACCACCTCGACGGTGTGCTTCTCCTGCTTCTTCAGCGTGGGCGGGGTGGCGAGCTGGACGGTCTCGCCGTCCACCCGGGCGCGGGAGTAGCCCTTGGTCTGGAGGTCGGCGAAGAGGTCGACGAACTCGCCCTTGCGCTCCCGTACCAGCGGCGACAGCACCTGGAAGCGGCTGCCCTCCGGCAGCTCCAGCACCCGGTCGACGATGGCCTGCGGGGACTGACGCGAGATGGGGCGGGAGCACTGGGGGCAGTGCGGTTTCCCGATGCGGGCGAAGAGCAGCCGCAGGTAGTCGTAGACCTCGGTGATGGTGCCCACGGTGGAGCGGGGGTTGCGCGAGGTCGACTTCTGGTCGATGGAGACGGCCGGGGACAGTCCCTCGATGAAGTCGACGTCCGGCTTGTCCATCTGACCGAGGAACTGCCGGGCGTACGAGGAGAGCGACTCCACGTAGCGCCGCTGCCCCTCGGCGAAGATCGTGTCGAAGGCCAGCGAGGACTTGCCCGACCCCGACAGACCCGTGAAGACGATGAGCGAGTCGCGCGGGAGGTCGAGCGAGACATTCTTGAGGTTGTGCTCGCGCGCTCCACGGACGATGAGACGGTCGGCCACGCGGGTCCGCACCTTTCTGAGAGAAGTGACAGGGGCGGGGCCCCCGTGTCTTCCCACACTAGGGCGAGCCACTGACAACGCCGGTCGGATTCACGGGTTGACAACAATCCCCGGCTCTCCAGCATGCCCGACGCCACGCCCGAGCTTATAGCACGTACATTCGATTCACGGCCTTCCTTCGCCGCCTTCACCCGAAGGTGTGGCGGGACTAGGGTCGGCGCCATGATGGATCACGCTCATGACCTGGCGTCTGTACACGACGCGACCGAACGGCTGCTCCGTGCGGTCGCCGCACTGGACAACGCCGCTGTGACGCAGGCGTCACGGCTTCCGGGCTGGACCCATGGACACGTACTGGCCCACCTCGCGCGCAACGCGGACGCCTTGGTGAACGTCCTGGAAGGTCGTCCGATGTACGTCTCCGGCGCCGCCCGGGAGGCCGACATCGAGCGGGACGCCCCGCGCCCCCTCAACGTCCAGCTCGACGACGTGCGGGAGAGCGCGGTCCGCTTCCAGGAGGCGAGCACGGCCCCGGGAGACCGGTCGCGCACGGTGGAGCTGCGCAACGGGGTCACCGACCGGGCGGAGCGGTTGCCCTTCCGGCGCTGGGTCGAGGTGGAACTGCACCACGTGGACCT
Source organism: Streptomyces hirsutus (assembly GCF_001418415.1). Classification (GTDB taxonomy): domain Bacteria; phylum Actinomycetota; class Actinomycetes; order Streptomycetales; family Streptomycetaceae; genus Streptomyces; species Streptomyces hirsutus. The sequence continues at coordinate 503 of NZ_LIQT01000299.1, read as the reverse complement.
CGGGATCGGCTACGAGCTGGAGGACCTGCCGGCGGATTTCACGGAGCGGGAGATCCGCTTTCTGGTGGCGCGGTTCGCCGGTCACCAGGACGTGCCCACGACGCGGCTGGCCACCGACGACGGCCGGACCTGGACCACGGGCGGTGGGGCACCGGGCGACCCGGCCGCGGTCGAGGGGACGGCCGCCGAGCTGCTCGGCTGGCTCGCCGGGCGCCGTGACGGCTCGGGGCTGACGGTGACGTCCGGCACCCTGCCCGCCCTCCCTCCGCTATAGGCTGGCCGTCATGACGTACAGCGGGCGTGTGACGGTCGGCGGATCGGCCGACGTGCACGAACTCAAGGACCTGATGATCACCAAGGTCGCCGTCGGGCCCATGAACAACAACGCCTATCTGCTGCGGTGCCGGGCCACCGACGAGCAGCTGCTGATCGACGCGGCCAACGACGCGGACACCCTGCTGGGCACGATCGGTGACGACGGCATCGCGTCCGTCGTCACCGAT
>NZ_LIQT01000298.1 GCF_001418415.1 Streptomyces hirsutus | reverse complement strand
GGGTGAGGGAGTGAGCGGGGCGGGACAGGGAGCGCAGGGGTTGGGGATGGCGGGCGTCGTGGGAAGGGTGGACCAGAGGAGAGGGGGGGGGCGGGGGAGCGTCAACGGGTCGGGAGGGTGTCAACAGACCGGGAGGGACCGGATCCGGACGTTCGCCGGAGCCCCCGCCCATGGCGTCGGGTCCCGGTCCGCGTCCGCCGGCCCGCGCGGCCCACCGTGCCGCGCGGGCGTCCGTCGAATCGGCCGGGTGGCGGTCAGGCCGGCCGGGTGCCGGTCAGGCCGGCCGGGCGGAGCGCGTCAGCCACTCGTGCGCGGCCCGTGCCGTGAACTCCCGCTGTCCGCCGCGCAGCAGCAGCGCGGCGGTGGCGAACTCCGGGGCGTCGGCCTGCGCCGCGACGTACGGGATCGCGATGCAGCGCATGCCCGCGGCGTGCGCCGCGGCGACACCCGGGACGGCGTCCTCCAGCACCACACAGTCGGCGGGGTCCGTCCCGAGCCGACGGGCCGCCTCCAGGAAGACGTCGGGAGCGGGCTTGCCGCGCGGCACCTCTTCCGCCGAGACGACCGTGCGCAGATGAACGTCCAGGCGCGTGCCGGCCAGGATCGCCTCGATCGCCTCGGGCGAGGAGCCGGAGGCCACGGCCATCGGTACGCCCTCGGCGGCCAGCAGCTCGACGAACCGGCGCATCTCGGGGTACACCTGCGTCGAGGCGCGGGCCAGCCGGAGGTAGTGGCCGTTCTTGACCTCCAGCAGGTCCTCCACCGAGGCCCGGAGCCCGTACCGCTCCCGCCAGTCGGTGATCGTCTCCCGGGTGCTGATCCCCACGTAGCGCTCGTGCTCGGCCCAGGAGAAGTCCGGCACGCCGTGCTCGGCGAGGGTCAGCCGGCCCGCCTCGTAGTAGTTCGGCTCGCTGTCCACGAGCGTTCCGTCGAGATCGAAGACGACCGAGGGTGCGTCGAAAGTGCTCATGGGGCCCAGGATGCCAAGCTCCGAACGGCGGAAGGACGTCAGGAGCGGACAAGGAGTCCGGGAGGGGGCAAGGGCTCCGGGAACGAGCAAGGGCTCTAGGAACGAGCCGTTCGGCCGATCGACTCCACCAGCGGCAGCAGCCGGTGCGGGACGCGCTCGCGCAGGGCCACCTCGGTGCGGGTGCGGACCACGCCGGGCAGGTTGATCAGCTTCTGGACCACGTCCTCGAGATGGGCGTTGTCACGCGCCACGACCCGGGTCAGCAGATCTCCGTCACCGGTGATCGAGAACGCCTCGACGATCTCCGGCACGGCGGCCAGTTCGTCGCCGACCTCGTCCAGGTGCCCCTGCGTGACCTCGATGTGCACGAACGCCAGCACCGGGTGCCCCAGGGCGGCGGGGGAGAGGGCCGGACCCGTCCCGGTGATCACTCCCTCGCGCTCCATCCGGTCGAGACGGGCCTGGAGAGTGCCCCGCGCGATCCCGAGGACCCGGGCGTACTCCCGCACGCTGGTGCGCGGCTGCTCCAGCAGCAGTCGCAGGATGCGGGTGTCCAGCTCGTCCACGGCCATGGCGCCCGGCCTCCTGTCCTGAGGGTTCGCCGCTCGGCTGCTGCGGGTGCGCCACTCGGCGCGCAGGCCTCGGTGATCGGTGATCTTCTCCGACTGTACCCATGGCCGACCGCCCGGCCGGACCGTTGGGCCACCCGCCGTCGGCCGTTGGCACTCCGTCGGCCGCTCGCCGGTGACTCGTGCTGTGCCATTGGCTCAGCCCCAAGAGGGTGAGTTGAGCCAGTGGCGGCCAAGGTGCTGAGATGGGCGCATCGATGGCGCTGCGGACTCCGCGGCGCCTTTCTCGTGCGAGGGCGCAACCTCGCCCACCATGGATCCGAGGGGCGGTCGACAGTGCTGAAGAGGGTGTTCACGGCCCCGGACCCGGGCCGGGTACGGCTGCGCTTCGCCACGCGGGCCGTGCTCGGCATCGGTCTGGCGGTCGCCGTGTGCGGCCTGGCCGGACACTCGCTCACCGGCGTCGTCACCGGCGGACTCGCCGCTCTCCTGGCCCTCTTCACCGTCACCGACGCCACCGTCCGCGGGCAGACGCTCACCACCGCCCTGCTGCCCGTCGTCGGACTGCCCGTACTCACCGTCGCGGCCGGGCTGCACGGCCACCCGGTGGGCCGGGACCTCGCCGTCCTCGCCGTGGTGGGACTGGGCGTGTACGCACGGCGCTGGGGTCCGCGCGGGCACAGTCTCGGCGTGTTCGCGTTCATGACCTGCTTCGCGGCGCAGTTCCTGCGGGCGACCGCGGACCAGCTGCCCGAGCTGTACGCCTCCGTCCTGCTGTCCGTGCTCGCCGCCGCCGCGGTGCGCTTCGGACTGTGGTGCTACGAGAGGCGCCTGCCGCCCGCGGTGGTGCCCGCCCCGCCCGGCGGCACCGGCCTGGCCCGCGTCACCACCCGCCAGGCCGTCCAGGCGACGGCCGGCGCCGGCTTCGCGCTCGTCGTGGGCCAGCTGGTGTCCGGCGAGCGCTGGTACTGGGCCGTCGGCGCCACCTGGTGGGTCTTCGTCAACACCACCTCGCGCGGCGAGACCCTGGTCCGAAGCTTCCGGCGGGTACTGGGCACGGTCCTCGGCATCGGCCTGGGCCTGCTCGTCGCGGTCCCCGCCCAGGGGGACGGGCTCACCACGGCACTGGTCGTCCTGGTATCCGTTTTCGGCGTCTTCTACACGGCCGCCGTGTCCTACACCTGGATGATGCTCTGGGTGACGCTGCTCGCCGCCATGCTCTACGGCCTCCTGGGCGTGCTCGGCCCCGGGCTGCTGGCCCTGAGGGCGGTGGAGACCGGCGTCGGAGCACTCGGCGCCGGCCTGGCCGTGGCCCTCGTCCTGCCCGTCACCACTCACCACGTCACCGGCGCATGGATCCAGCGGGCCCTGCGGTGCGTCCACGCGTGCACCGCGCAGGCGGCCGCGCGGCTGGCGGGGACCGAGGGCGCCGACCCGGCGCCGAAGGTGGCCGAGCTGGAACAGCTGCTCGCCCGGGTGCGGCTCTCGGTCGCCCCGCTCGTCCACCCGCTGAACCCCATGATCGGCCGCAAGCGGCGCGCCCGCGCGGTGCTGGCGCTGCTCGACGACTGCGCCCGGGAGGTCCGGGGTCTCGTCCTCGTCGCCGCCGACCCGGAGGCCTCCCACGACGACCGCCTGGCCGCCGCGTGCCTGCGCGTGGAGAGGGCGGTCGAGACGCTCACCGACGGCAGGGACGACATCGCCATGCGGACGCCCCCGGCGGCGACGGAACCGGCCCTGGCCCATCTCCACGGCCTGGAGCGGGCCCTCGCCGAACTCGCCGCACCCCTGCGGGCACCGTCCGGCTCCCCGCTGGCCGGGGCCTGAGGGCGAGGGCCCGAGAGGCCGGGCGGAGCGCCCCTTCTGGTCCAGACCTTCGGGGGGCGGCTGCTAGCGTCGCCCCGGTCGGCGGGAAACGGGAGGGGATCAGGCGTGAGCGTGGGGGACCGGGCGTGACGGACGGCAGGCGGCGGGCGTTCATAGGATCGTTCACGACGGCGGGCGGTCCGGGCATCGTCGCCGCCGCCCTCACTCCCGACGACGGCGCCCTGACCGTGCTGAGCACCGTGAACGGCCTGCCCGACCCCTCCTGCCTGGCGCTCTCCCCCGACGGACGGACGCTCTACGCGGTCAGTGAGACGGCCGAAGGGGCCGTGGCCGCGTTCCGGGTGCCCGGCGCCGGGAGCGGGGGCGCGGGGGACGCGCCGGAGCAGGCCGGACCCGCGGTGCCGGTCCACGGGGACGGGCCGACCCACCTCTGCCTCTTCGCCGGACACGTCCTCACCGCCAACTACGGTTCGGGCAGCGTCACCGCCGTCCCCGTCCGTGCCGACGGGAGCCTGGCGCACTCCGCGTCCGGGGTGTTCCCGCCGCCCACCGGCCCGGGCCCCCACCCGCACCGCCGGCGACCGCACGCCCATCAGGTGCAGCCCGACCCGAGCGGCCGCTGGGCGGTCGGCGTCGACCTCGGCACGGACTCGGTACGGGTGTACACCCTGGCCGACGGGGCTCCCGCGCGGCACCGGGAGGTGGCGCTGCGCCCCGGCTCGGGCCCCCGCCACCTGGCCTTCCACCCCGACGGCACGCGCGCGTACCTCCTCAACGAACTCAGCCCCACCCTGACCGTCTGCCGCTGGGACGCCGCCGAGGGCACGCTGCGGCCGCTCACCGAGATCCCCGTCCTGCCCGGTGCCCCGTCCGGCGACGCCTACCCGTCGGGCGTCGCCGTCTCGCCCGACGGCCGTTTCGTATGGACCGCGACCCGCGGAGAGGACGTCCTGTCGGTGTTCGCGGTCGAGCAGGGCGTGGACCGCGCGGTCCACGCCGCCCGCTCGGCCGGAAGCGACGAAGCGACCGGGGTGGACGGGCTGCGGTTGATCGCCACCGTCCCCTGCGGCGGCCACTGGCCCCGCGCGCTCGTCGAGTCCCACGGCTTCCTGTACGTGGCGAACGAGCGCTCCGGGGACGTGACCTGGTTCGCGGTCGACCCGGACACCGGAATGCCCCGGCGCCGCGGCTCGATCCCGGTGACGGCGGCGTCGTGCGTGGTCGTCGGCTGAGCGATCCCCCCGGCCGTACACGCCGAAAGGCCCGCCCCGATGGTCGGAGCGGGCCTGTTCGGCGTCTGCATCGTGGAGCGGATGAGCCCGCCCGGGGTCAGTTGGCCGGAGTGCCCTGTGCCTGCTGCGGGCTGATACCCAGCGCGGAGGTGTACTTGGCCAGGGCGAGCTTGCCGATCGCCGGGTAGGGGCCCAACGCCTCGGCGGCGGCGCAGCCCACCTCCTTCGCGGCCTCCTCGACCAGGCTCGCGTCGATCTCGGGGCCGATCAGGTACGGCGCGAGCGCCAGCTGCTGCGAACCGGAGGCGCGCAGCTGCTCGGCCACCGCCGCGATCGAGCCCTCCTCGTCCAGGGCCGCCGCCATCACCGGCACGGCAAGGCGCGAGGCCAGCAGCATGCCGGTGATCCCGGCCGCCTGTACGGCCTCACCACCGCCCACGGAGGCGAGGATGATGCCGTCCGCGGCGGTCGCCACGGTGAACAGGCGGGCACGGTCGGCGCGAGCCAGTCCGGCCTCGGACAGCCGTACGTGCAACGCCTCCGCGAGCAGCGGGTGCGGGCCGAGCGGGGCGGCCACGCGCGTGCGCAGCGGCGACGCGGCGGCCGTCCCGGGGATGTCCTGCTTGACGTGGTGGCCGCGGCCGAACAGCAGCGGCACGAGCACGGCGCGGCCGGTCCCCCGCGCGTGCAGGCCGGCGAGGGTGTCGGTCAGGAGCGGCTCGTTCAGCTCGATGTGCCCGAGGTGCACCGGCAGGCCGGGGCGGAGTGCGCGGACGCGCTCCAGGAGCGCCCGTACGGCGCTCAGCGCACGCGGATCACGGCTGCCGTGGGCCACTACAACGAGGGCCGGGGGCGGGAAACGGGGCGGGCGGCGTCGGCTGCTCCCGCCGGGCTCCCCGTGACCGGGCGGCCGACTGCTGATCGAGGTCGTGAGGTGCGCCGTCATGCCCCCGATCGTCCCCGGGGGACGTTGCCTCCCCGTTGCGCGGGCGTGACGGGTGTTTTCCGGCGGTTCACGGAACGGGCCCCGCGCGGTGTGAGCCCGTTCCGTGAACCACGGCTTCGCCCCGCCGCGTACCGTGCCGCTGATCACATGGCACGGCTGAACCGGAGGACGCGCGGGGGCGTCTTCGACGTCGAGGACCGACCGGGGAGGGTGCCCGTCCCATGCTTCACCTGTTGCGCCGTGCGAGGGCGGGCGGGGCCCGATGGCTCCGCCGGCCGCACCTGCCGCGGACCCGGGCCGGCCGGCGGCGGCTGGTGCAGGCGGGGATGGCGGCGTGCGTCCTGGCACTGCTGCCGGCGACGTGGCTGCGCCTGGCGGCGGACGGCCGGCTGCACACCACCGCCGACGTGCCCCGCACCGAGGTCGCCGTGGTCTTCGGCGCGGGCCTGTGGGAGGGGGAGCCGTCGCCGTATCTCGCGCACCGGCTGGACGCGGCGGCCGAGCTGTACCGGGCGGGCCGCATCGAGGTGGTCCTGGTCACCGGCGACAACAGCCGTGAGGACTACGACGAGCCGGACGCGATGCGCGCCTATCTGACCCGGCACGGCGTGCCCGACGCGCGGATCGTCAGCGACTACGCGGGCTTCGACACCTGGGACTCGTGCGTCCGCGCGAAGAAGATCTTCGGTGTGGAGCGGGCCGTACTGATCAGCCAGGGCTTCCACATCCGGCGCGCGGTCACCCTGTGCCGGGCGGCCGGCGTCTCCTCGTACGGCGTCGGCGTCGACGACCGGCACGACCTGACCTGGTACTACGGCGGCACCCGGGAGATCCTCGCCGCGGGCAAGGCGGCCCTGGACGCGGCCTTCCGCCCGGACCCCCACTTCCTCGGCCCGAGGGAGCCGGGGGTGCGGCGGGCGCTCGACGGCACCCGCGCCCCGTCGGCCGCACGGTGACCGTGGCGTGCGGGCCGCGGCATGCTCGCGCCCTGGCTGACCCGGCACGGATCACGGTCACCCTCCCGGCCGAGCGGGCCGCCGGGCCGGGCAGGCCCGCCGGCTCTCCGTCGGCGGCCTGAAGGCGGAAGCCGACCACTTGGCCTGCCTGCACGCCGAGGGCCCACCGTCCCGGCCTCCCTTCACCAGCCCGCTCGGCCGCTTCTCCTGTCGCAGCGAAGGGTGAGCGTTCTCGTCGAAGGGTGAGCGCCGCGTCGCGCGGGACCTGAGGGGTGTCGGTGAAGCGATCGCACGAACGGTTCTCCTCGGCGGTGTCGTGCCTTCCCGGCGTGCGATCGGTGGAGAACCGAAGAGCGACGAGAACAGGCCGACGGCACATGCCGGGCATGCCAAACGCTTCCCGTGCGTGCTCCATCAGATGTGGTGAACCCCGCAGGCCAGAAGAGCGATACGCCCGGATTTGCCCCCATGATGACGTCGTCTCACTCACCCCTCACGCAAGGAGGACGACCATGTCAGAAACGACCGAGCCCAACGTCGGTACGTTCACCCTCGGCGGTCCGCTGACCGCCGAACCCGCCGGACCGGTCGAGGTACCGGAGCACGACGAGTGGACCCTGCCCAACGGCTTCGCCTGGGTCTTCCCCGGCGAGGGCAACCGCGGCGGTCTCGTCCGGCCCGTGATCATGGCCGACGGCTTCAACCTCGGCCGGAGCAGGCTCGACGCGCTCTACCAAGGGCTGGAGAGCGGCTACCCGTTCATCACCGAGCTGCGCCGACGCGGCAGGGACGTGATCCTGCTCGGCTTCGAGGAGCGCAGCGCGTCGATCCTGGACAACGCGCAGGCGGCCGAGGCCGCCATCATGCGGGCCCTCGCCGAGCAGGTGGGCGACGCCCGCCTGGTCGTCGGCGGCTTCAGCATGGGCGGCATCGTCACCCGCTACGCACTCGCCCATCTGGAGACGCAGCGGATGGACCACAGGACCGCGCTGTACTTCTCCTACGACAGCCCCCACCGCGGCGCTTCCATCCCGGTCGGCGTGCAGGCGTTCTCGCACTTCATCCCGTTCCCGAACAACTTCGCGAAGCAGATGAACAGCCCGGCCGCCCGCCAGATGCTGTGGCGGCACTACGACAAGGACACCGGCAAGATCGGCGTCGCCCCGGAGCGCACGGAGTTCCTGGCCGCCCTGGACCGGGTCGGCAGGTGGCCGATGATCCCGCTCAAGCTCGCCGTGGCGAACGGTCGCGCCGACGGGGTCGGCCTGCCGGACGTGAAGCCCGGCGACGTCGCACTGCGGGTCGACCGGATCTACCCGGGCACCACCTTCTACACCCAGGCCCAGGGCGACGACGTGACGGCCGCCTACCTCAACCGCAGGCTCCCCAAGGCCGAGAAGACCATCACGACCAGCGGCTTCCCGGAACTGGACGGGGCGCCGGGCGGAACCCTGCACACCTACAAGATCCTGGCCGAGACGATGAAGAAGCTCGGCGGCAAGGCGGATCTGCGGCACGAGGACGTGTGCTTCGTCCCCTCGGTCAGCGCGGTCGCGATCCGCGACATCGAGACGCAGGACGACCTGTACGCGGACATCAACGGACTGGACCCGGAGAACAGCGAGCTGGACGACTTCCTCTGTTCGTCCACGACCACCGCGCACACGGCCATCACCGAGGAGCTGTGCACCTGGCTCATGGACCGGCTCCCCGACTGATCCCTCGTCACCGTCGGCCAGGACCGCCGTCCGCTCACACCGGGCGGACGGCAGCCCCTTCGTCGATCCGCGCTCCGACCGGCCCGCTCAACCTCCGTCGAGGAAGCACCCCACCCGACCGGTCTTCGGTGAGAACGCCCAGCCTTCACGGCGAGGGGTCAACCGCCGGCTCCCACAGCTGCTCCAGTCCGGCGTCCGCCACCCTCCCCGATGCTCGAACGGGTTACATGGACAGGTTAAACGGGAGGGTAAGGTCCGCTAGGGTCGAGGCGCGGAAGGAGATCGCCATGGCCACCGAGGAAGAGCTGTTCGCGTCGGTCGACGCGCTGCTGGAGGAGGAGCCGCAGCTCCCGTCCCCGGCGGAGCGCGCCCGGCTGCGCGAGGCCGCCGGCATCACCCAGGCCCGTCTCGCGGCCGCGCTGAAGACGTCGACGCAGAGCGTCAAGAACTGGGAGAACGGCCGCTCCGAGCCCAAGCCGCCGCGCCTGGAGGCGTACCAGCGGCTCCTGAAAGGCTGGGCGGCGAAGTATCCCGCGCCCGGTGCGCCCGGTGCGTCCACCGCCGCACCCGCCCCGGCCGTCGCGCCGCAGCCGGAGGTGTCGGCCACGGTCGCCGGGCCGGGCGCGGCCGGGCCGGCGACCGCCGCGCCGGTGGAGGCGCCCCCCGCCCAGGCCGCCCGGAC
>NZ_LIQT01000297.1 GCF_001418415.1 Streptomyces hirsutus | reverse complement strand
CCCGTTCCCTCCGCTCCCGCGCCACCGCTGACCGGTCTGCGGGTCCTGGACCTCGCGACCCTCTTCGCCGGGCCCCTCGCCGCGACCCTGCTCGGCGACTTCGGCGCGGAGGTCGTCAAGGTCGAGCACCCGAGGAGACCCGACCCCTCCCGGGGCCACGGCCCGTCGAAGAACGGCGTGGGGCTGTGGTGGAAGATGCTCGGCCGCAACAAGCGGACCATCACCCTCGACCTGTCCACCCGCGGCGGCCGGGCGACCCTGCTGCGCCTCGCCGGGACCACCGACGTGATCATCGAGAACTTCCGGCCCGGCACCCTGGAGAAGTGGGACCTGGGCTGGTCCGAACTGTCCGCCGTCAACCCCCGTCTCGTCCTGGTCCGGGTCACCGGCTTCGGCCAGTTCGGCCCGTACGCGCACCGGCCCGGCTTCGGCACGCTCGCCGAGGCGATGAGCGGTTTCGCCGCCATCACCGGGGAGCCGGACGCGCCCCCGACGCTGCCGCCGTTCGGCCTGGCCGACTCCATCGCGGGCCTGACCACGGCGTACGCGGTGATGACCGCCCTCGCCGGGCGGGAGAGCACCGGCCAGGGCCAGGTCGTCGACATGGCCCTCATCGAACCGATCCTCACCGCGCTCGGACCCCAGCCGACCTGGTACGACCAGCTCGGTCACGTCCAACCGCGCACCGGCAACCGCTCCCAGAACAACGCCCCGCGCGGCACCTACCTCACCGCCGACGGCACCTGGGTCGCCGTCTCCACCTCGGCCCAGTCGGTCGCCGAACGGGTGATGCGGCTGGTGGGACGGCCCGAGCTGATCGACGAACCGTGGTTCGCCACCGGCGCCGGCCGCGCCCGGCACGCGGACGTCCTCGACGAGGCGGTGGGCGGCTGGATCGCCTGCCGCACCCGTACCGACGTGCTCGCCGCCTTCGAGAAGGCCGAGGCCGCGGTGGCGCCCGTCCAGGACGTACGGGACGTGATGGCCGACCCGCAGTACCAGGCCCTGAACACGATCACCACGGTGGACGACCCCGAGCTGGGCCCGCTGCGCATGCAGAACGTTCTCTTCCGGCTCTCGCACACCCCCGGCGCGATCCGCTGGGCGGGCCGGCCGCACGGCGCCGACACCGACGAGGTCCTGACCGAACTGGGCCTCACTCCGGCCGAACTGACGGCCCTGCGCGCGGAAGGCGCGCTGTGACGGCGGCATCCCCGCTGACCTGGCTGTACGCGCCGGGCGACCGGCCGCGTGTGGTGGCGAAGGCGCTCGTCTCCGGGGCCGACGTGGTGGTGATCGACCTGGAGGACGCCGTCGCCCCCGACCGCAAGGCGTACGCCCGTGCCGCCTCCGCCGAGCTGCTGTGCGACCCGCAGCCGGTCCCGGTCCACGTCCGCGTCAATGCCCTGACCGGCCCCTGGGGCGAGGCCGACCTCGCCGCCGTGGCCCCGGCCGGGGGCCTGGCGGGGCTGGCGGGCCTGCGGCTGCCCAAGGTGTCCTCGCCCGCCGACGTCGTCCGGGTCGCGCGGCGGGCCGTGTCCGCCCGGGGCGGCGCGCTCGGTCTGTACGCGCTGCTGGAGACGGCCCTCGGCATCGAGCGGGCGCACGACGTGGCCACCGCACACCCGTCCCTGCGCGGTATCTCGATCGGCGAGGAGGACCTGCGGACCGACCTGGGCGTAGGCGACGACGCGGGCCTGGACTGGTCCCGCTCCCGCGTGGTCGTCGCCGCGCGGGCTGCGGGTCTGGCCCCGCCCACCCAGTCCGTCCACCCGGACATCCGCGACCTGGACGGTCTCCGCGCCTCCTGCGCCCGTGGTCGTGCCCTGGGTTTCCTGGGCCGCGCCGCCATCCATCCGCGTCAGCTGCCGGTCATCGAGCGTGCCTACCTGCCCACGGAGGAGGAGATCGAGCGGGCGGAGACGGTCGTCAAGGCGGCGGCCGGCGAGCAGGGCGCCCAGGCGCTTCCCGACGGCCGCTTCGTCGACGCGGCGGTGGTGACGGCCGCCCGGCGGGTCCTGTCCCTGGCCCACCGCGCCTGAGGCGCCGCACACACGCCCGTGGGGCGCCCGGGGTTCCCGGGCGCCCCACGGCGTCGTTCACGTACCACGTACCACGGGCCGCCGGTCGGCGGCGGCCCGGCAGACCGTCAGCTCTTCTTCGCCGACCCGGCCTCGTCCTTGGACCGCGCGTCCGCGGAGTCCGCGGTCCCGGGACCCGTGTCCTCGGAGTCCGCTCGGGCCGTCTCCGCCTCGGCGTCCTCGGCCTTCGCGTCACCCGGCCCGGCGGCGTCCTTGTCCGCTGCGCCGTCCTTCTCCTTCGGGCTCGCGTCGGCCTTCGGCCCGGCGTCCGGCTTCTTCGACCCGGCGTCCGGCTTCTTCGGCCCGGCTTCTTCCTTCGTCCCCGGGGAATCCGCCTTGCCGTCCTTGCCGTCCTTGCCGTCCTTGCCGTCCTTGCCAGCGGCCTCCGGCTCGGTCGCCCCGGATCCGGAACCGCTCCCGGCCGCGTCCGGGGCGTCGTCGCCCCCGGCGGAACCGTCCGTCGCGCCACCGGTCGCACCACCGGTGGCAGCAGCGCCCGGTTCCACCACGGTCTCGCGTCCCGGACGCAGCTTCGCGGACATCGCGAAGTACACGACCGCGAGCACGAACATGATCATCGCGGTCCAGTTGTTCAGCCGCAGGCCCAGGATCTCGCGGGCCTCGTCGACGCGCATGTACTCGATCCAGAACCGGCCCGCGCAGTACGCGGCGACGTACAGTGCGAACGCCCGCCCGTGCCCGAGCTTGAAGCGGCGGTCCGCCCAGATGACCAGCAGGGCGACGCCCACGCACCACAGGAACTCGTACAGGAACGTCGGGTGGTAGTACCCCGGTACCCGGCCGCCCTCCGTGGACGTGATGTGCAGGGCCCAGGGGAGGTCCGTCTCCCGGCCGTACAGTTCCTGGTTGAACCAGTTGCCCCAGCGTCCGATCGCCTGCGCCAGCGCCAGACCGGGGGCCAGGGCGTCGGCGTACGGCGGCAGGGCGATGCCCCGGCGCCGACAGCCGATCCAGGCGCCCACCGCGCCCAGCGCGACGGCGCCCCAGATACCGAGGCCGCCCTCCCAGATCTTGAAGGCGTCGACCCAGTTCCGGCCCTCACCGAAGTAGAGCTGGTAATCGGTGATCACGTGGTAGAGGCGGCCACCGACCAGGCCGAACGGGACGGCCCAGAACGCGATGTCCCAGGCGGTTCCCTTCTGGCCGCCGCGCGCCACCCACCGGCGGTCGACGATCCAGAGGGCGAGGAAGAGGCCGGCGAGGATGCTGAAGGCATAGCCGCGGAGCGGAACGGGGCCGAGGTACAGCACCCCGCTCGACGGGCTGGGAATGTAGGCAAGTTCCATGGCAGGGTCGACGCTACCGCGCCGGACCGCTCCTACGGCGGGCGGTCCGGCTACGGGTCCATAACGGGAAGGCTCGCGGCCCTACTGCTGATTGGCCTCCTCCACCATCTTCTTGAGCTTCGCCGGGGTCATCGTCCGGTCCTGGTAGATGTTCTTGTCGCCGAGCAGGACGGTCGGGGTGCCGGGGAAACGCCCCTTCTGGAAGGCCTCGTTGGACTTCGCGACCCAGCTGTTGTGCGTGCCGTCCTCCACGCAGCCGCGGAAGGCGGGGGTGTCGAGGCCCTTGACCTTGCCGGCCAGCTCGATGAGCTTGGCGTTGTCGGCGAAGGCGTCGTCCGTCTCCGGGGGCTGGTTGTCGAACAGCACGTCGTGGTACTCGGTGAACTTGCCGGCGTCCTGGGCACAGGCCGCCGCGTTGGCGGAGTTGCGGGAGCCGGTGCCGCCCATGTTCCCGTCGATCAGCGTGACGAGGTGGTACTCGATCTTCAACTGGCCGGACTCGGTCAGCTCATGGAGGGTCGGCCGGTACGCCAGCTCGAAGGACTTGCAGGCGGGGCAGCGGAAGTCCTCCCACACGGTGAGGGTGGACTTGGCACTCTCCTTGCCGACCGGGATGGCCAGGCCGTCCTTGCCGAGCGCCCCCGAGGGCGCCACCACCGGGCCCGCCTCCTCGCCGCCCTCGTCCTTGCCCGCGTTGGCGGCGACGACGCCGATCACCGCCGCGAGCGCCAGGACACAGACCACGCTCGCACCCACGATCAGGGTGCGGCGCCGCCTGTCCGCCGTCTTCTGCTTCTCACGCTCGACCGCCAGCCGCTCACGGGCGGTGCGCTTTCCCTCACGGTTCTTCTCGCTCACACCCCGCAGAACGAACCGGGGAGGCGCAACGCGCCTCCCCGGCCCCAGATCCACCCGTACGAGGGACCCATATGACTAACTGCGGAACGTCTGCCGAGAACGGGACACCGGCGCCGCCCTCCCGGATCGGTGCGTCCGGGCCCGGCCGCACGCGCCGTCGCCGACCCCCCGCACGCCGTCAGGACCGGCCGCGTACGCCCTTGGCCAGTTCGCCCGCGAGCGCTCGCACGGCCTGGAGGCCCGCGGCCGGGTCCGGGGCGTCCAGCAGCCGTTTGACGAAGGCCGATCCGACGATCACGCCGTCGGCGAAGCGGGCGACCTCGGCGGCCTGGGCGGCGTCGGAGACGCCGATCCCGACGCACACCGGCAGGTCGGCGCGGCTCGCCCGGGCGCGTGCCACGAGGTTCTCGGCCTGCGTGCCGACCGACTCGCGGGTGCCGGTGACCCCCATGAGGGACGCGGCGTAGACGAAGCCGCTGCCCGCCGCGGTGATCTCGGCGAGCCGCTCGTCCTTGCTGCTGGGCGCGACGACGAAGACGGTGGCCAGACCGTGCTTGCCGGCGTGCTCCCGCCACAACGCCGACTCCTGGACGGGCAGGTCGGGCAGGATGCAGCCGGCGCCGCCCGCCTCGGCGAGCTCGGCGGCGAACCGCTCGACGCCGTAGCGGTCGACGGGGTTCCAGTACGTCATGACGAGGATCGGCTTCCCGGTGGCCCGGTGGGCCTCCCGGACCGTGCGCAGCACGTCGGCGATCCGTACGCCGCCGCGCAGGGCGATGTCGTCGGCGGTCTGGATGACGGGCCCGTCGAGGACGGGGTCGCTGTGCGGCAGGCCCACCTCCACGACGTCGGCACCGCCGTCGATGACGGCCTTGACGGCGTCGATGCCGCCGTCGACGGTCGGGAACCCGGCCGGGAGGTAGGCGATGAGGGCGGCCCGGCCCTCGGCCTTCGCCGCGGCGAGGGTGTCGCTCAGCAGTCGCACGTTCCCGCTCACTTGGCGTCCCCCTCGATCTCGGCGGTGTCGGTGTCCGCGTCGGCGGCGACCTCGGCGTCGGTGTCGTACAGCCCGAAGTAGCGGGCGGCGGTGTCCATGTCCTTGTCGCCCCGGCCGGACAGGTTGATCACGATCAGCCCGTCCTTGCCGAGTTCCTTGCCGACCTCCAGGGCGCCGGCCAGCGCGTGGGCGCTCTCGATGGCCGGGATGATGCCCTCGGTGCGCGACAGCAGCCGCAGCGCCTGCATGGCGGCGTCGTCGGTGACCGCGCGGTACTCGCCGCGGCCGGAGTCCTTGAGGTAGGCGTGCTCGGGTCCGATGCCCGGGTAGTCGAGCCCGGCCGAGATGGAGTACGGCTCGGTGATCTGGCCCTCGTCGTCCTGGAGGACGTAGGAACGCGAGCCGTGCAGGATGCCGGGCTCGCCCGCGGTGAGGGTGGCCGCGTGCTCGCCGCTCTCGATGCCGTGGCCCGCGGGTTCGCAGCCGATGAGCCGTACCGAGGCGTCCGGGATGAAGGCGTGGAAGAGGCCGATGGCGTTGGAGCCGCCGCCGACGCAGGCGATGGCGGCGTCGGGCAGCCGTCCGGCGCGCTCCAGGAGCTGGCGGCGGGTCTCGACGCCGATGACGCGGTGGAAGTCGCGCACCATGCCGGGGAAGGGGTGGGGTCCGGCGACGGTGCCGAAGAGGTAGTGCGTGCTGTCGACGTTGGCGACCCAGTCGCGGAACGCCTCGTTGATGGCGTCCTTGAGGGTGCGGCTGCCGGACTTCACGGCGATGACCTCGGCGCCGAGCATGCGCATCCGGGCCACGTTGAGGGCCTGGCGCTCGGTGTCGATCTCGCCCATGTAGATGGTGCAGTCGAGGCCGAACAGGGCGCAGGCGGTGGCGGTGGCGACGCCGTGCTGGCCGGCGCCGGTCTCGGCGATGACACGGGTCTTGCCCATGCGCCGGGTGAGCAGGGCCTGGCCGAGCACGTTGTTGATCTTGTGGGAGCCGGTGTGGTTGAGGTCCTCGCGCTTGAGGAAGACCCGGGCACCGCCGGCGTGTTCGGCGAACCGGGGCACCTCGGTGAGGGCACTCGGGCGGCCGGTGTAGTGGACCAGCAGGTCGTCGAGTTCGCGGGCGAACTCGGGGTCGGCCTTGGCCTTGTCGTACTCGACGGCGACCTCGTCCACCGCGGCGACGAGCGCCTCCGGGATGAACTTGCCGCCGAACGCGCCGAAGTAGCCCTCGGCGCTGGGGACCCGGCCCTCGGGGTCGGGCAGGAAGAACTCGCTGGGCATGCGGAAACCTCACGATGAGTGTGCGGACACGTTGCGCCGTGGGGGCAGGGTGCGCCGACCGGCTTCAGGCCGGGTGCGGCTGATCGCGCCGACACCGCCGAGTGGCGTGCCGGCGCAGCCCCGCGCCCCTTGTCAGGGGCGGTGCCATCGCAGTCCGTTGACCTGACCGGGCTCGTCACCGATGTGGTAGCGCACCCTGCGGCCGAGCACACGGCGAGCGGGGGCCCGGCAGCCTCGCGGGCGGCAGCCGCGAGCGAGGCGCGCGTACGGGTCCCTGGTCGGGGTGATCGGGAGGGTCATCGGGGTCAGCCTAGCGGGGCGCTCAGCCGCGCCCGTGGCGCAGCGCCGGGTGCTCGCCGGCCGCCACCAGGTCGGCGACCGCGGTCTTCGGGTCGCGGCCGGTGACCAGGGACTCGCCGACCAGGACGGCGTCGGCGCCGGCGTTGGCGTAGGCGATGAGGTCGTGCGGGCCGCGGACGCCGGACTCGGCGACCTTGACCAGGTGGTCCGGGATCTCGGGGGCGACCCGCTCGAAGGTGCCGCGGTCGACCTCGAGGGTCTTCAGGTTGCGCGCGTTGACGCCGATGACCTTGGCTCCGGCGTCGACCGCGCGCTCGACCTCGTCCTCGTCGTGCACCTCGACGAGCGGGGTGAGCCCGATGGACACGGCGCGCTCGATCAGCGACTCCAGGGCCGACTGTTCGAGGGCGGCGACGATGAGCAGCGCGAGGTCGGCGCCGTGCGCCCGCGCCTCCCACAGCTGGTACGAGGTGACGATGAAGTCCTTGCGCAGGACGGGGATGTCCACCCGCGCGCGGACCGCCTCCAGGTCGGCGAGCGAGCCGCCGAAGCGGCGCTGCTCGGTGAGGACGGAGATGACGGCCGCGCCGCCCGCCTCGTAGTCGGCGGCGAGTCCGGCCGGGTCGGCGATCGCGGCGAGCGCGCCCTTGGACGGGCTGGAGCGCTTGACCTCGCAGATCACCTTGACGCCTTCGCCGCGCAGGGCGGCCACGCCGTCCTTGGCCGCGGGAGCCTTCGCCGCGCGCTCCTTGAGCTCGTCGAGGCTCACCCGTGCCTGGCGCTCCGCGAGGTCGGCACGGACTCCGTCGATGATCTCGTCGAGCACACTCACGCGAGGGGCCCCCTTCCAGACGGTCCGTCTTCAGTGCGTTCGTTTCCGTCCCTGGGGCGTTGCCCGTCCTCACGGGCGGGTCGCCGGACGAAACCGGTGGTCACTGCGATGGTATCCGCAGCAGGGGGTACGGCTCACATCCGGTTGACGCCGGTCCCACTACCTGGACGTTCGCCTTTTGATCAAGGATGCAGCCAGCCACCGAACGGCAGGTTCCGGACAACCGTGAAGACCAGCACGAACGCCCCCAGGGACCACAGGAGCGCCGGTCGGGGGTCGATGCGCAGGGGTTTCCCGCGCACCGCGCGGACCACCCATACGGTCCAGAGGACGGCGAAGGCCGCGTAACCGAGGACGGCGGGCGCGTTGGCCTGGAGGGCGGCCAGGAGGTCGCCGTGGGCGACGGCGTGCGCGCTGCGCAGTCCGCCGCAGCCGGGGCAGTACAGGCCGGTGAGACGCAGCAGCGGGCAGGCGGGGTAGTGGCCGGGCTCGTTGGGGTCCACCGCCCCGACGTAGACGAAGGCTCCGGCGACGGCGGCGAGCGCTGCGGCGGGCAGGGCGAGTCGGGCGGCGAGGCCGCGGGGCACGCTGCGGCTGACGGCGTTCACGGGGTGATTGTGCCCCGCGCCCGCGCGTCAGGGGCGGTTCCGGCACCCGTGTGCCGGCCGCCCCCGTCCGGAGCGCTCCCGGTGATCAGCTCTCGGCGCGGGCCGGCTCACGGCCCGCGGCCGGCGGGTTGAGCGGGTGGAAGTGCGGCTTCTGGCCCATGCCCATCTTGCTCATGATCCCGCCGACGACACCGCCGAGCAGCACGATGCCCATGCCGACCCAGAAGCCCACCGGCGAGGCAATCACCATGAACATGCTCGCGACGCAGAAACCGATGAACGAGATGATGACACCGGTCCAGGCGGCCGGGGTGTGACCGTGGCTGCTGCCCGCCATTGCTTGCTCCTCAGTGCTGTGTACGTGTCTGAGCAGGACGCTCGGATCAATTGTCCCGCACGTGCGCGCGCGCCGTGATCGGGGGTGCTCCTCCGCGCGGCGAACGCCCGCGGCCGGCCGCTCGTCGAAGGGTGGCGGCCCGGTGGTTCAGGCTCCGGTCGGGTCCTCGCCCCGGTCGAGGGCCTTCCACAGTTCCTCCGGCCGGTCGGGATCGCCGGCGGCCGCCGTGCGGCGTGGCCGCGGGGCGCCGGCGCGTTCGTAACGGCCGGACATCGCGGGCCACAGCCTGCCGTAGCGCAGGGCGAGCACGCCGGCCAGCAGGAGCAGCAGGCCGCCCACGGCCGCGACGTAGGGCCAGGCCGTGTGGCTGAGGGCTTCCACGGCGGCCGACGTGTCGCCGGAGACCTCGGCGGCCTTGTCGTCGAGCGCGGAACTGTCGGAGGCACCGAGCAGGGCCGCCGCGACGGTGCCCGCCCCGGCCAGGGCGAGCAGGGCGGCGACGGCGAACCGGCCGGCCCGGCGGACGGCGAAGACGGCGACGAGCGCGGCCAGGCCCACCACGGCGAGGGCGGCGGGGACGCCGGTGACGTCGCTGCCGTTCGCGGTCAGGGGGAAGGAGCCGCCGGCCACGGTCGCGGTGCCCCGGGACCACTGCTGCCGGGTGGCGAGCAGGGCCACGGCCGCGCCCAGGGCACCGCACAGCAGGGCGACGGCGAGGCTGAGGCGGCCGGCCCGGGCGGAGCCGGCGGCCTCGGAACGGGGGTGAGGTACGGCAGTCACGTACTCCACTATCGCGTGAACCGCGCGCGAACGGTCACCCGGGGGCTCGTCCCGGTCGCATCTCACACGGCTCCGGACGCGTCCCGCGCGGCCCCGGGTGGGTGTCACCCCGTGCGTGTCACCCCGTGCCCAGCCGGTTCGCCGTGTGGACGGCGCGCAGCACGGCGGCCGCCTTGTTGCGGCACTCGGTGTCCTCGGCGACCGGGTCGGAGTCGGCGACGATTCCGGCGCCCGCCTGGACGTACGCGGTGCCGTCGCGCAGCAGCGCGGTGCGGATGGCGATGGCGGTGTCGGAGTCGCCGGCGAAGTCCAGGTAGCCGACGCAGCCGCCGTACAGTCCGCGCCGGGACGGCTCGAGTTCGTCGATGATCTGCATGGCGCGGGGCTTGGGCGCGCCGGAGAGGGTGCCCGCCGGGAAGCAGGCGGTGAGCACGTCGAAGGCGGAGCGGCCGGGCGAGACCCGGCCGGTGACCGTCGAGACGATGTGCATGACGTGCGAGTACCGCTCGACGGACATGAAGTCGACGACCTCGACGGAGCCGGGCTCGCAGACCCGCCCGAGGTCGTTGCGGCCCAGGTCGACGAGCATGAGGTGCTCGGCGCGTTCCTTGGGGTCGGCGAGCAGTTCCTCGGCGAGGGCCTGGTCCTGCTGCGGGGTGGCGCCGCGCGGCCGGGTGCCGGCGATGGGGTGGACCATCGCCTGTCCGTCGTCGACCTTCACGAGTGCTTCGGGGGACGATCCGACGACGTCGAATGCGTCGAAGCGGAACAGGTACATGTAGGGCGACGGGTTGGTGGCCCGCAGCACCCGGTAGACGTCCAGGGCGCTCGCCGTGACCGGGGTCTCGAACCGCTGGGAGGGGACGACCTGGAAGGCCTCTCCCGCGCGGATGCGTTCCTTGATGTCCTCGACGGCCGCCCGGAAGTCGGGGCCGCCCCACAGAACCGTGTGGTCGGGGAGTTCGGAGGGCGGGAGGACGGCCGGGGGCTGGGCCACCGCGCGGGAGAGGTCGGCCTCCATGGCGTCCAGGCGGGCCACGGCGTCGGCGTGGGCCTCGTCGACGCCGGTCTCCAGGTCGTTGTGGTTGATCGCGTTGGCGATCAGCCAGACGGAGCCCTCCCAGTGGTCCATCACGGCGAGGTCGCTGGTGAGCAGCATGGTCAGCTCGGGCAGGCGCAGGTCGTCCCGCTCGCCGGGGCCGATCTTCTCGAGCCGGCGCACGATGTCGTAGCCGAGGTAGCCGACCATGCCGCCGGTGAAGGGCGGCAGGCCGAGGTCGTGGGCGAGGTCGCGCGGGGTGTGCAGGGCTTCGAGGGTGGCGCGCAGCGTGGCGAGCGGGTCGCCGCCGGCCGGTACGCCGACGGGCGGGGTGCCCTCCCAGTGCGTCTGTCCGTCCCGCTCGGTGAGGGTGGCGGCACTGCGGACGCCGACGAAGGAGTAGCGGGACCAGGACCGTCCGTTCTCGGCGGACTCGAGGAGGAAGGTGCCGGGGCGGTCCGCGGCGAGCTTGCGGTAGAGCGCGACCGGGGTGTCGCCGTCGGCGAGCAGTTTGCGGGTGACCGGGATGACCCGGCGGTCGGTGGCGAGCTTGCGGAACGTCTCGAGGTCCATGGCGGCAGACCTTACTGACCGGGGGCGTGCGCGCCGCTTCCGGCGCGGTCCGCGGGGGCGTCGGTGAGCAGCACGTCGGCGTCGAAGCAGGTGCGGGCGCCGGTGTGGCAGGCGGCGCCGGTCTGGTCGACCTTGACGAGGAGGGTGTCGGCGTCGCAGTCCAGGGCGACGGACTTCACGTGCTGGACGTGGCCGGAGGTGTCCCCCTTGACCCAGTACTCCTGGCGGCTGCGCGACCAGTAGGTGCAGCGGCCGGTGGTCAGGGTGCGGTGCAGCGCCTCGTCGTCCATCCAGCCCAGCATCAGCACCTCATGGGTGTCGTACTGCTGGGCGATGGCGGGCAGGAGGCCGTCGGGGCTGCGCTTGAGCCGCGCGGCGATCTCCGGGTCGAGGCGGCTGGGCCGGGAGGTGCTGCTGGTCATGGAAACCATTGTGCCGTGCGGGTGGGCGGCGCCCGGGTCGCGTCCACGGGTTGGAAGGACGCGGGGACGAAACGGGCCGGGGGCGGTGCGCACGCGTCTCGTTGGGGTGACGGCCGGGGGA
>NZ_LIQT01000296.1 GCF_001418415.1 Streptomyces hirsutus | reverse complement strand
CCCTCCATCCCGACGACGACCTCGCCCCGAACCGTCCCGGCGAGGCCCTCCTGGTCGCGCTCGACCGCGACCCCGGCCCGGCCCACCGCCTCCGGCCCGACCCGCGACACCGGGCACTCGACGCGGAGCGGACGGTGGGCGAGGCCCTGGACCGCATGGACGGACTGGGGGTACGCGTTCTGCACTCGATCCCGCTCCCCGGCGGCGACCGTGTCCACCACCTGGCGATCGGCCCCGGCGGGCTGTACGCCGTACACGTCGTGTACGCCCGCAGACAGAGGGTGACGGTCGCCGACCCGCTGGTCACCCTCGGCCGCCGCGAGCCGCACCCCGTGCTGCGCCGCGTCCGTGCCGACGCCGACCGGGTCTCGTACGCCCTGACCGCGGAGGTCCGCCCGGTGCTCGTCCTGGTCGGGGCGTCGCACGTGACGGTGAGGACTCCGCCGCGCGAGGTGCGCGTCCTGACGGACGACGAGGTGGAGCGTCTGGGCGACCTCGGGGGCGTACTGAAACCGGCCGACGTGGAGGCCCTGCACGCGATGGCCCGGGACCGGAACACATGGGCCCGGCTCTGAGCGGGACGGGATCGGCCGGCCGGGCGGGCTGAGCGGGCGGTCGCGGGACAAGGAAACGGTATTCACCCGTATGGCGGTTGATGGATCCTAGGACCCGTGTTCCGCGTCTTCCTCCAGGGCTGTGCTTCCATGTGCGTGATCTGTTGAACCTGTGTGCATGTCAGGGACGGCCGGTCGTACGCACATTCCCGGACACCGGTGGAGGGCATGACCGAGGACGAGTTCGACGCTTTCTACGCGGCCGCGTTCCCCCGTCTGACCGGTCAGCTCTTCGCCTTCACGGGGGATCTGGGCGAGGCCCAGGACGTGGTCCAGGAAGCGTTCGTGCGGGCCTGGGACCGGCGCCACAAGCTTCAGGCCGACGGGGCTCCCGAGGCGTGGGTGCGCACGGTCGCCATGCGTCTCGCGGTCAGCCGCTGGCGCCGCGCGCGACGCTGGCTGGAGCTGGTGCGCCATTCCGCGCTGCCGGAAACGACCCCCGGTCCCGGTCCCGAACGCGCCGCGCTGGTCGCCGCGTTGCGCGAACTGCCCGAGCATCAGCGCATGGCGGTCGTCCTTCACCATCTGTGCGACCTCAGCGTCGAACAGGTAGCCTCCGAGACCGGCGCACCCGTGGGGACGGTCAAGGTCCGGCTGTCCCGGGGACGGGCGGCACTGGCCAAACAGCTGGCGGTGGACGAGGCCGAGGAGCCGGCCTGGAGGGAGGGCGGCCGTGTCGGATGAACTCGCCACTGCTTTGCGCGAGTTGGCGGAGGCGAACCAAGCGACACCGCCCCTACCGGCCGCCGAGGTCCGCACCCGGGCGCGACGCCGCTCCCGCCGTCGCCGGACCACCGTCCGCCTCGGCCTGGCGACCTCGGCGGCCGGCATGCTGGCGACGATCGGACTCACCGTGCACGCCGAGGAGCCCGGCCAGGACCCGCGCGCCTCGGCCGAGTCCGCGACGATCGGCACGCCGACGTCCAGCCCCCGGGCACCCGAGGCGGTGACCGCCCGGCCGGCCGACACCGAGGAGGCCGTCCTCGACCTGGGCCGTCACACCCTCACGTTCGACGGCCGTGTCATGCGCGTCGACTCGCACTTCTTCGGCACCTTCCTGTCGCCCGGCCGCGAACTGACCGTGCGGGCCAAGCACGAGGTCATGCTGCTGCGGGGCGACAAGAGGACCGAGAACCGCTACGAGGCCAAGGTCCCGTACGTGGTGGAGCTGCGCACCGGCGACCGGCCGCCGGTCTACGCGGGCGCCCTCGCCTTCGACACCCGGTCCCTCGGCGCCCTCGACGTCAGGACGGGCTGGCTGGGCCTGAGCGTCAACGACGCGCGATGGTTCTACACCCACGTCCGGCGGGGCGAACACGTCGAGATCACCGCCACGGCCACCCCGCCCCCGCCCGCACCGACGCCGGCCCCGAGCGACGGACCGGACCCCGCGCCCGAAACCGGAACCGCGACCTCCCGGCCGCGGACCTGACCGACCGGGGCCCGGACCGGCTCCGCCGTGCTCAGCCGCTTTGCGGCACCAGGACTTCTGCGGGGGCGCCGGGGCCATCAGGACCACCGGGGCCATCAGGACCACCGGGGCCGGCAAGGCCACCGGGACGGCCGAGGCCGGCGTCGCGGGCCAGCACCGCCGCCGTGGTCCGATCTCTCGCGCAGGTTGTCGTCGGACACGTCGGGATCCGGGCGGACACTCCGTCACCTGTGGTTCCGGTACCCACCCAGAGGGCGCGTCCGCCCGGGGGAGCACCGACGCGCCCTTGCCGCGGGTGCGACGCACGGGTGGCCGAAACGGGAAGGGCGGTGCGGGGCGCCGGTGGCATCGGTGACCGCCGGCCGTATTGACTTGCCCGGTGCCGAGTCCTCAGCGAATTTCCAGCAAATGCGAAGAGACATGCTCCGCGGGCGACGGCAGCCGTCGCGCGAAGTCGTCGGACGTGCCGCCGACCGAGCGCCCGGGCGCGGCCCATGGGTGATGCCCCCGGTCGGCGTCCGGTCCTGCTCGACGTGCCGGCCGCACTCGCGTTCGCTTTGCTCCCGCACGTGGCGGTGCTGAGACCGGCCGCCGACGGCGGGGTGGGCGTCGGCGCCGTGTGGCTGCTGTCGCTCGGCACCGCGCTGCCGCTGGTCGTACGGTGGCTGTGGCCCGTGCCGGTCTTCGGATTCGTGCTGACCGCCGCCTGCGCGGCGCTGGCAGCCGGCCTCGGGCCGGCCCCACTGCTCGCCGCCGCGTACGCCCTGTACCCGGTGGCCACCACGAGACGGCGGCGGCCAGGGCTGTCCGCGGCCTTCACCGCCGGGCTGTGCGCGACGGGCGCCGCCCTGCTCACCGTGACGGGAGGACAGAGCTACCAGGGCGGGACCAAGCCGGTGCAGATCGTGTTCGGAGTGCTCGTCCTCGGCGCCACCTGGTCGGCGGGGACGGCCGTCCGGGAACGCAGGGAGAGCCTGCGCCGCGCCCTCACGCACGCGGCCGAGCAGGCGAAGGCCGAGGAACGCCTCCGCATCGCCCGCGACATCCACGACGTCGTCACGCACAGCGTGGGCCTCATCGCGGTCAAGGCCGGTGTCGCCAATCACGTGATCGCCACTCGTCCCGAGGAGGCGCGGGAAGCCCTGGAGGTGATCGAGGATGTCAGCCGCCGGGCACTGCGCGACATGCGGGCCACCCTCAAGGTACTGCGCAGGGACCACGAGGGCGACGGACGGGACCTCAGACCGGTGCTCGGGCTGGGCGACCTGCCCTCGCTTGCCGAGACGGCACAGGCGGCCGGTATCCGCGTCGACCTGCGGTCCCGGCGCGAGGAGGAACCTCCTGACGGTGTCGCACTCTCCGCGTTCCGGATTGTCCAGGAGGCGCTGACCAATGTGGTCAAACACGCTGCGCCGACCGACTGCCGGGTGCGTCTCACCGCGGAACGGGGCACGTTGACGATCGACGTCACCGACGACGGCCCCGACCCCGGAGCCGGCTCCGGACAGCGACCGGTGGTGCCCGGCGGTGGAATGGGCCTCGTCGGGATGAAGGAGCGGGTCGCCGCGCACGGCGGCACCCTCAGCGCAGGGCCCCGGCCGGGCGGCGGTTTCCACGTCCTTGCGACACTGCCGTACTGAACGGAGCTCAGGCGGTCCGTCCGCGCGGAGCCGGTTTCGCACCACGCCCGTCGCCCGCTCGCGCCTCGGCCACGTCCCACCCGCGGCTCACCTGCGCCTTCTCCGGTGCGCTCATTCGCGAGTATGACTTCGGCCCGCGCGGCCCGTCCGGCAGCCCCGACCCGGGACCGATGCGGCCGTCCCCCTGCCCGGCCAGACTCACCATGTGATTCACGTCCAGAACCTGACCAAGCGGTACGGGCAGCGCACCGTCGTCGACGGGCTCACCTTCACGGTGCCGTCAGGGACCGTGACCGGGTTCCTCGGCCCCAACGGAGCCGGGAAGTCGACCACCATGCGGATGATGCTCGGCCTGACCCGTCCGGACGCCGGAGCCGTACGCATCGACGGGCACGCCTATCCCGAACTGCGGTACCCGGCCAGGCATGTCGGCGCCCTGCTGGAGACGTCCGTCCCACACCGCAGCCTGACCGCCGCCCACCACCTGCTGTGGCTCGCACAGAGCAACCGGATCCCCCGCAGGCGCGTCGCGGAGGTCCTGGAGACGGTCGGCCTGACCGGGGCCGCCCGGCGGCGCGTCGGCACGTTCTCCCTCGGCATGGGCCAGCGGCTCGGGCTGGCCGCGGCGTTACTCGGGGACCCGCCCGTCCTGGTGCTCGACGAACCGGTCAACGGCCTCGACGCGGAGGGCATCCGGTGGCTGCGCGAACTGCTGCGCTCAATGGCCGCCGAGGGCCGGACCGTCCTCGTCTCCAGCCACCTGATGACCGAGATGTCCCTCGTCGCGGACCATCTGATCGTCATCGACCGAGGACGGCTTCTCGCGGAGACCGGCATGGCGGACTTCATCCGGCGCCACGGACGCACGTACGTCCGGGTCCGGACACCGGAACCCATGCGGCTCAACAGCATCCTGGAGCGGAAAGGGGCCTCACTGAGGCCGGCGGCGGACGGCAGCCTGGAGATCGACGGAATGCCGGCGGCCGAGATCAACCGGCTGGCCGCGGCCGACGGACTCGCCCTCGAAGAGCTCAGCACCCACACGGCATCCCTCGAGGACACCTTCCTCGAGCTCACCGGCAACCAAGAAGACCCCACCCATGTCTGAGACGGTCGCGGCCATCCGGGCCGAGTTCACCAAGCTGCGAGGCGTCCGCGGCACGTCCCTCTCCCTGCTGCTGTTCATTCTCGTCAGCGTCTTCATCGCCGCCCTGGGAGGCTGGTCGGCGAAGGGCGCCATCGACTCCGAGAACCCGGGACTCCGCTCCGACTTCACCCCCGAACAGGCCGGCCTGGACGGCGTCCTCTACGGCCAGCTCGCCCTGATCGTGTTCGGCGTGCTCATCGTCTCCAGCGAGTACACCTCGGGCATGATGCGCGTCTCGCTGCTGGCCGTGCCCCGGCGCGGCCGGCTCTACGCGGCGAAGACGGCCGTCACCGCTGCCGCCGCGCTGGCCGTCGCCGTCCCCGTCACGATCGCCGGCTACCTGGTCACCCAGCTCGCCCTGGGACCCCACGGCGCCCCGATCGACGCGAGCGGTGTCCCCCGCGCCCTCGCCGGGGCCGTGGTCTACCTGACGCTGATGAGCCTCTTCGCGGCGGGCGTCGCGGCGACGGCCCGCAGCGCCGTCCTTCCGCTGGCGATCCTGCTGCCGATGGTGCTCGCCGGGTCCCAGATCCTGTCCGTCATCGGAGCGACGAAGGAGATGGTGCGGTACTTCCCGGACCGGGCCGGCACCGAGATGCTCACCGTCGACTCGAACGACGCCGCCACCGGATTCGCCGTGCTGCTCGTGTGGACCGTCGCCGCGCTGGCCGCCGGCTACGTCCGGCACCGCCGGTGGGACGCGTGACGGGACGTGCCTGAGGCATGTGTCCCATGCCCTTGGGACACGCCGCGATGCTCGACATGATGGAGCTGTCCGAGCGCAGCAGGATCCCTGCACGGCAGTTCTCCACCGGCCTGCGCAGCCGTCTGGAGATCGCCCGCGACCTGCTCGGTGCCCCCCGGATCCTCTTCCTTGACGAACCGGCCACCGGCGTCGACTCGTAGACCCGCGCGGCCGTCCGGGAGCACCTGACCATGCTGCGGAGGGAACGGGGCATCACGGTCTCCTTCACCACGCACCAGTTGGAGGAGGCCGAGCACCGCGACCGGATCGCGATCTTCGACCACGGCAAACTGATCACCCAGGGATCGCCCGCAGAACTGAAGTCCATCATCGGGGCTGGCATCGTCGTGCTGCACACCGAGGACGATCGGCGTGCCGTGGACGCCCTGTCCGACCGCTTCGGGCTGCCGGCCGAACTCACCCCCGACGGCCTGTGCCTGCGGGTCTCGGACGGCGCCTCCCGCACCGCACTGGGGCTGACCGTGAGCTCGGTGACCGTGACCCCGCCGAGGACTACGCGAGGGTCCCCGCGGCGGACCTGCTCACCCCGGGCCACTACTTCGACGAGCTCAGCTCCCACGGCCGGCGGCTGTTCGCCCCGCACCGCCCGTACTGGCAGACGCTCGTGCCGGTGCTCACTTTCGACGACGGTGAGCTGGTCGACTCGCGTCTCCACCCGGTCGAGCTGGGCTTCGGGGAGCGGGTGCACCGCCGGGGCCGCCCCCGCCTGGCCGGCCCGGCCGAAGCGAAGGAGATCCTCACCGACTTCGCCCGGCTCGCGGAGCCGTACGGCGTCGCCCTCTCGGTCGGGGACACCGGGACGGGCGAGCTGGTCATCGACGGCGCATGAGCGAACGGCGGTCGACAGGACGGAACCGCTGCGCCGACCTGCCGGAACGGCAGAATCCGATGGCTCGATGAGCGGCGTGCGGGAAACAGCGTGCGAGGATTGCGGAATGGCTGAGGTGGTGCGGGTGCTGATCGCGGACGATCAGGCCCTGTTGCGCGGCAGCTTCCGGGTCCTCGTCGATTCCACTCCGGGCATGGAGGCGGTCGGCGAGGCGGGTGACGGCGCCGAGGCGGTGGAGCTCGCCCGGCAACTCGCCCCGGACGTCGTCCTGATGGATCTGCGCATGCCCGTCATGGACGGCATCGAGGCCATCCGGGAGATCTGCTCCGACAAGACCATGGCCGGTGTACGGGTGCTGGCCCTCACGATGTTCGACATGGACGAGTACGTCTACCCGGCCCTGCAGGCGGGCGCGAGCGGATTCATGTTGAAGGACGCCTCGCCGTCCGACCTCGTCGCCGGCATCCGGGTCATCGCCACCGGCGAGGGCGTCCTGGCCCCCACCGTCACGCGCCGTCTCATCGCCGCCTTCTCGCGCGACGAGGAGACGGCCCGGCCGGCCCCCCGGCTCGTCGGGCTCACCGGGCGGGAGCAGGAGATCCTGGTTCTGATCGCCAACGGACTGTCGAACGCGGAGATCTCCCGGCACCTGGTGATCAGCCTGCCCACCGTGAAGACGCACGTGAGCAGTCTCCTGGCCAAACTGCACGCCCGCGACCGCGCCCAACTGGTCATCATCGCCTACGAGAGCGGCCTGGCCGAGCGCGGTATGCCCACCTGACGAACCGCCGTCCCCGCATCAGGGCGGAAGCGTCCCCGGCCGGGCCCTTCCGGCCGGGGACGAGGTTCCTCCGCCCCGGCACCCTCTGCCTGCTCCTCCCGCTATCCCTTGACGGCCCCCGACGTCAGCCCCCGGATGAACGAGCGCTGGAGGGCCAGGAAGGCGAGTACCGACGGCAGCATGGCCAGGAACGCGCCCACGAGCAGCACGCCGATGCCCACCTGGTCGTCCGAGCGCATGGAGCGCAGGGCCAGCGGCAGGGTGTACTGGGCCGGGTCCGTGGCGACCAGCAGGGGCAGCATGTACTGGTCCCAGATCATGGTGAAGCCGAAGATGCCGATGACGCCCAGGGCGGGGCGGCACAGGGGCAGCACGACCTGCCAGAAGATGCGGAACTCGCCCGCGCCGTCCAGCTTCGCCGACTCCTCCAGCTCCTTGGGGATCTCCTTCATGAACTCGGTCATGACCAGGATGGAGAAGCCCCACGCCGCCACCGGCACGATCATGCCGGCCAGCGAGCCGACCAGGCTGATGTGCACCACCGGCAGATCCGCCAGCAGCACCGACAGCGGTACGGCCAGCACCTCCTCCGGCAGCATCATCGTCGCCAGGACGACCACCAGCACCGTCGCCGAACCGCGGAAGCGCTTACGGGCCAGGGCGTAGCCGGCGAAGACGCTGACCAGGACCTGCAGGGCCAGGCCGGCGCCGACCACGATGAAGGAGTTGAGGAGATAGTCCAGGACGCCTCGGTCGATCGCCCGTTCCAGGTTGTCGAGCGACAGCCGGTCGGGGAGCAGGGTGAACTGTGTCGGGTCCACGGTCGGTGTGAAGGCGCCGACCATCAGCGCCAGCAGCGGCCCCGCGAAGATCACGAAAAGGACGGTGTACAGGACGGACCGGGCGGCCCGGGCCCATGGCCCGTGAGCCTCCCGCAGGCCGAGCGCGGTCTCGTTCCTCATCGGGCCTCCCTCCTGCGCAGTCGCGACGCGACGGTCAGCACCAGCAGAACCAGGAACAGCAGGACGGTTCCGGCCGCCGCCACGCCCAGCTCGTTGCGTTCGAGCCCGAGCTTGTACGTCAGCGTCAGCAGCACCTCCGTCGAGCCGTCCGGCCCGCCGTTGGTGAGCAGGAACACCTCGGTGAAGATCCGCAGGCCCCGGATCGCCGCCAGGGTCAGCAGGATCGCGAACACCGGCCGCAGACCGGGCAGCGTGACGTGCCAGATCCGGCGGAAGCGCGAGGCGCCGTCGACCGCCGAGGCCTCGTACAGCATCCGGTCCACACCGGCCAGCCCCGCCAGGAAGATCATCATGTCGTAGGGGGCGCCCCGCCAGACGCCGACGAAGGCGATGGACGCCAGTGAGCTGTCCGGCGAGTTGAGGAACTCGCTCGGCCCCAGACCGAAGACGGACAGCACCGAGTTCAGCGCCCCGCCCTCGGCGGGGTAGTACATGACCCGCCACACCTCGGCCACCACCGCCATGGCGGTGACCACCGGCAGGAAGATCGCCGACCGGACGAACCACAGGCTCCGGGTCTGCCCCTCCAGCAGCAGCGCCAGCGCGAGACCGAGCACGATCGACCCGGCGGTGGTCGCCACGGCCAGTACCACGGTGTGCCACACCGCCGCGCCGAAGTCGGAACTTCCCGCGATCTCCGCGTAGTTCGCGCCGCCGACATAGGTGTTGCCGAGGAACGGACGGACCTCCTCGAAGCTCATCCGCACGGCCTGGACCATGGGGATGAACTTGAAGTACAGGAAGAGCAGCAGGGCCGGGGCGAGGAAGAGCCACGGTGTCGCGGCCCGTCGCAGCCGTGCCTTCGCCGGCGGGCCCGCGCGGAGCGGACGCCGGGTGCCCGGACCCGGCGACGTCCGTGCCTCGGTCGCCGTCATTCGCCCTTGGCCCCCTGCTTCTCGAGCTCGGCGTCCAGCTCGTCCGCAAGCTCGCCCATCGCCTTGCCCACGTCGCGCGAGCATGTGGAGACGACGCCGTTCAGACCCTCGGACGACAGCTGCCGGACGGCGGACCAGTTGGGCAGGGCCGGCGCGTTGCGGCCGGACTCGTTGTAGATCTCCTGGAAGGTCTCCCAGCGCGGGTCCTTCCGCTCGGCGGCCCCGTCGACCGTCGTGTTGACCGGCAGCCGGACGATGATGCCGCCGTTGTCGATGCCGAGACCGATCCTCTGGCCGGCCGGGGAGGCGGCGAACTCGGCGTACGCCTGCTGACCCTTCTCGTTGCCGGAGCCGGCCATCAGGTAGACGTTCTCGCCCTCCGCCAGGACGGCCTCGCCGCCGGCACCCGGCGGTGGTGCGATCACCTCGTACTTGTCCTTGCCGAGCGATCCGTCGAACCGCGGCAGCATGTACGGGCCGGTCAGGTAGATGCCGCCCTTGCCGCTCTCGAAGAAGGTGTGCGTGGCCGAGGAGTCGGCGGTACTGGCGCCCGGCTGCGCGACCTCGGAGTCGCAGAACATCGCCTGGAGCTTCTCGACCGCCTCGACCGACGCGGGCTCGTCGATCGCGGCCGCGTAGCCCTCGCCCCGCTCCTTGACGAAGTCGCCGCCCCCGGACCACAGCATGGTCGAGAACCACCAGGTCAGATAGCCGCGGGTGGTGCTCCCGGGTATCACCATGCCGGCGGTGTCGTTCTTGCCGTTGCCGTCCGGGTCGTCCTCGGTGAACTTCACGGACAGTTCGGTGAGTTCGTCCCAGGTTCGGGGAACGCCGGCGCCCACGGCCTCCCGCCAGTCCTTGCGCACCAGCAGGGCGAAGGCCTGCGAGTTGAAGGGCACGCCGTAGTACTTGCCGTCGTAGCCCCGCGCGGCCTCCCAGGCGCGGTCGGCGAGATCGGCGCTCCCGGCCACGCCGTCGCGGTCGACCTCGCGGACCAGCCCCTGGGTCACCAGGTTGCCCAG
This sequence comes from Streptomyces hirsutus, assembly GCF_001418415.1. GTDB lineage: Bacteria > Actinomycetota > Actinomycetes > Streptomycetales > Streptomycetaceae > Streptomyces > Streptomyces hirsutus. The sequence continues at coordinate 15,965 of NZ_LIQT01000296.1, read as the reverse complement.
CTGGCCCGTGTCGTTGATGACGATGTCCGGCAGGTCCTTCTGCGCGGTGCGCTGCTGAAGCTTGGTCTCGAAGTCCGTCACCCCGACGGCGACCAGCTTCGCCTCGATGCCGCTCTCCTTGGTGAAGGCCTTGGTGAGAGCCTCGGCCGACTCCGCGGCGGGACTCCCGGCGTCCTGCCGGATCCAGACCTCCAGGGGCCGGGAGTCGTCCTGCCGGGCTGTGCCCCCCGAGGAACAAGCGGTGGCGGTGGCAGCGGTCACGGCGAGAACGGCGGCGAGAACGCCGGCCTGCCGCCCTCCTCTTGGCTTGCGGAGTTGCTTGGACACGAGTGACTCCGTCCAGTGCGTACGGGCGAGGTGACCGGACTCTACGCACAGACAGCCCACCTCATCAAGACAGTGAACGGCATTTATATACATGAACCGTGAGGGTGTGATCGGAGAACGATCGGCCGTGCCTGCGAGGGTGCGAGGGTGCGAGGGTGCGAGCGGGGCGGGACAGGGCGGGCCCCGTTCAGAACGTTCCGGCCGCCAAGTGGGCGCGCCGGCCGCCGAGACGAGTGATGCCGGGGCCGGTCGCGGCCGACTCCACCCGGGAGCCCGGAGCCCGGAGCGCGGGTCCCGGGCTCAGTCGAGGCCGCGGGCGTGCTGGAAGCGGGCCAGCCCGTCGGCGAGGTCGATCAGCGGGGCGGGATAGCCCAGGGCGGCACGCCGGTCCTCCGGCAGTCGCCAGGGCTCGTGCACGTTCCGCTCGTCCACGTTTTCCAGTTCGGGCACCCAGCGCCGTACGTAGGCGCCGCTCGGGTCGTAACGCCGGCCCTGGCGCACGGGGTTGAGGACGCGGTTCGGGCGGGAGTCGGTGCCGGTCCCGGCGACCCACTGCCAGTTGAGCTGGTTGTTGACGAGGTCACCGTCCACCAGCAGGTCCAGGAAGTGCCGGGCGCCGACCCGCCAGTCCACGTACAGCGTCTTGGCCAGGAAGCTCGCCGCCAGCAGCCGTGCCCGGTTGTGCATCCAGCCCTCGTGGAGCAGTTGGCGCATCGCCGCGTCCACGAGGGGATAGCCGGTACGGCCCTCCCGCCACGCGGCGACGTCCTCGGCCGCCTCGTCCTCGGTCCGCCACCGGTCGTGCCGGGGGCGGTAGTCCCGCCGGGACGCCTCGGGCCGCGCCGCCAGCACCTGGTGGTGGAAGTCGCGCCAGCACAACTGGCGTACGAACGCCTCCGCCCCCACGCCACCCCGCGCGCGGGCCCGTTGGACGAGCTCCACCGGGGAGAGGGTCCCGAAGTGGAGGTGGGGCGAGAGCCGGGAGGTCACGTCGCCCGCCAGGTCGTCGTGCCCCTCCTCGTACTCGGCCATCCGGGACCGGGCCCATCGGGCGAACCGTTCGCGCCCGCGTGTCTCGCCCCCGGCGGGGAGGCCGGGCGAGAGGCCGGGCAGTTCGTCACGGGAGGGCAGCGGCTCGCCGCGCACCGCGTCGGGGACCCGCACGGTGCGCGGCGCCGAGCAGGTCTCCCGCAGCCGCTCCTGCGACCAGCGGCGGAAGTAGGGGGTGAACACGGCGTAGTGGTCGGACCCCGCGGGCGTCACGGCCCCGGCGGCGACGGCGGTGATCACCGCGTCGTGCACCCGCAGCGCCACCCCGCGCCGGCCGAGGTCCTCCCGCAGCCGCTCCTCCCGCCGCTGGGCGTAGCCGCTGACGCCCGCCGCCGTGTGCACCTCCGCGGCCCCGCACTCCGCGGCGACCGCGCCGGCCTCCCTGACAACCGGCCCCGTACGCACGACGAGCCGGCCGCCGCGCCGGCGCAGCGAGGCGTCGAGGTCCCGCAGGCAGTCGGCGAGGAAGGCGGCACGGTTCGGCGCGTCGAAGCCGGCCGCGTGGACACCGGGATCGCGCACGAAGAGCGGCACCACCTCGTCGGCCGCGGCGAGCGCGGCGCGCAGCGGCGGATGATCGTGCAGACGCAGATCCGAGGTGAACAGGACGACCGCGACGGTCATGGGGCTACTCCTGGTCGGGCATGAGGCCTTGCTTGCTTTCCCGCTGTTTCTTCGGGCTGTTCCCGGCACACGGATGCGGAGCCGGGCGCGCCACCGCCGGACGCGTCACCCGCGGCGCAGGCGCCGGGCACGCCGGGCGCGCCGTACGTGCCGTGCGGGCTCGTGGCTTTCGCGGCCCGGGCGCGTGTCGGCCCCGTGCGCGCTCATGCCCTTCGAGGCCGCCTGGGTGATGTTGCGGGCCATGCCGCCGAAGACGACGGCGTGGAACGGGGCGACGGACCACCAGTAGGCATGGCCCGGCAGTCCGCGCGGGTGGAACAGGGCGCGTTGGCGGTAACGAGTGCGGCCCTCGTCGTCCGTGTCGGCGTACATCTCCAGCCACGCCAGGCCCGGTAGCCGCATCTCGGCCCGCAGCCGCAGCAGCCGGCCGGGCTCGATCTCCTCGACCCGCCAGAAGTCCAGTGAGTCCCCGACCCGCAGCCGCTCGGCGTCCCGCCGCCCGCGCCGCAGGCCGACACCGCCGACGAACCGGTCCAGCCAGCCCCGCACCGCCCAGGCCAGCGGGAAGGAGTACCAGCCGTGGTCCCCGCCGATGCCCTCGATCACCTTCCACAGCGACTCCACGGACGCCTCGACCGGCATCCGGCGCTCGTCCTGGTAGAGGCTCCCGCCGGCCCAGTCGGGGTCGGTGGGCAGCGGATCGCTGGGCGCCCCCGGCAGGCTCGCGGACGACCAGCGCGTGGCGACCTGCGCCTCCCGCACCCTCCGCAGCGCGAGGGCCAGCGCCTCGTCGAACGGCAGGGGACTGCCCGGCACGTCGGGCACGTACCGGGCGATGTCGTGCTCGTGGCAGACGACCTCGTGGCGCAGCGATTCCGTCAACGGCCGGGCCAGGGAGGCGGGGACGGGGGTGACGAGCCCGATCCAGTGGCTGGACAGTCTCGGTGTGAGCACCGGCACCGGCACGACGAGCCGCCGCCGCAGGCCGGCCACGACGGCGTACTGCTGCATCATCTCGCGGTAGGTGAGGATGTCCGGGCCACCGATGTCGAACGCCCGGTCGACTTCCGCGGGCATGCGGGCCGAGCCGACGAGGTACCGCAGCACATCGCGTACCGCGACCGGCTGGATCCGGGTGTGCACCCAGCTGGGGGTCACCATGACCGGCAGCCGCTCGGTCAGATAGCGCAGCATCTCGAACGACGCCGACCCCGAACCGATGACGACCGCGGCCCGCAGCACGGTGGCGGGCACCGGCCCGTCGAGGAAGATCCGTCCGACCTCGGCGCGGGAGCGCAGATGCGGGGACAGGGACTGCTCCGGCACACCGCGTGGGGTCAGCCCGCCCAGGTAGACGATGCGCCGTACGCCGGCGGCCCGGGCCTCTTCCGCGAAGGTCCGGGCCGCCTGCCGGTCGGTCTCCTCGAACCCGGAGCCGGTCCCGAGGGCGTGCACCAGGTAGTAGGCGACGTCGATCCCGCGCAGGGCCCCGGCGACCGAACCGGGGTCGGTGACGTCGCCCCGGACGGTCTCGACGTCACCCGCCCAGGGATGGTCGCGGAGCTTGCCGGGGGTGCGGGCGAGGCATCGCACCCGGTGTCCGGCCCGCAGCAGCTCCGGCACGAGGCGCCCGCCGATGTATCCGGAGGCGCCGGTGACCAGGCAGTGCAGCCCCTCGGCTCCGCTCCCGTCCCGCTGTCCGTTCGAGCCCGCGTCCGTCCCCGCGTCGGTGCCCACGTCCGTCTCCTCCGTGCTCGCCCGAGGCCGCTTTCCTCTTCCTCTCGTCCGATCATGGCGGCAGTGCGGTGCCCGCGCCCGTTCAGCCGGGCCGGGAACCGGATCCGGCGTCGGAGGCGGGCCCGGAGCCGGCACCGGTTCGGGTTCCGGCCTCGGTCCCGGAGCCGGAGCCGGAGCCGGCTCCGGCCTCCGCGTCGCCCTTGCGGGCCAGAACGCTCGGCCACCACGCCCGCGAACCGATGTCGATCACGAGCGCGGGCACCAGCAGCGAGCGGACCACGAGGGTGTCGAGCAGGACGCCGAAGGCCACGATGAACGCGATCTGGACCAGGAAGGCCAGGGGAATCACCATCAGGGCCGCGAACGTCGCCGCGAGGACGACACCGGCCGAGGTGATGACTCCGCCGGTGGTGGTGAGCCCGCGCAGCACGCCCTGCCGGCTGCCGTGCGCGAGCGCCTCCTCCCGGACCCGGGACATCAGGAAGATGTTGTAGTCGACGCCCAGCGCCACCAGGAACACGAACCCGTACAGCGGTACCGAGGCGTCCGTGCCCGAGAACCCGAGGAGATGCTCGAAGACGAGTGCCGAGACCCCGAGCGTCGCCAGGAAGTTGAGCCCCACGGTCGCCACCAGCAGCACCGGCACGAGCAGCGAGCGCAGCAGCAGGACGAGGATCAGCAGGATGATGCACAGGACGACGGGCACGATCACCGTACGGTCCCGGGCGGCGGTCTCCTGGGTGTCGTACTGCTGCGCCGTGTAACCGCCGACCAGCGCGTCGGCCCCGGAGACCGCGTGCACGTTCCCGCGGAGCCGTTCGACGGTCTCCTTGGCGGCGTCGCTGTCGGCCCCGGCCTCGAGCGTGGCGGAGATCTGGACGCGGCCGTCGGCGACGAGCGGCTCGCCCCCGGGACGCCCCGAGGCGGAGACCGTGGCGGCCGACGCCACACCCTCGGTCCTCTCGGCCGCGGCCGTCACCTGAGCGGCACGGTCGGCGTCGGCGACGATGACGGCGGGGTTGCCGGAGCCGCCGGGGAAGTGCTCACCGAGCGTCTTCTGGGCGGAGACCGAGGAGGCCTCGCCGACGAAGATCTCGTCGAGCGGCACGCCCTTCGAGGAGAGGGCCGGGGAGAAGGCCGCGAAGACGGCGAGCACCAACGCCGTCACCACCCACGTCGCACGCGGCCGCCGGTCCACGGTCGCGGCGACCCGCTGCCACACCCCGTGCTTTTCCCCGGAGCCGTCCGCGGGGGGCGCGCTTTCGGCCTCCTTCGGCCGGGAGGGCCAGAAGGCACCGCGTCCCAGCAGGGCCAGCACGGCCGGCAGGAAGGTGAGCGTGGAGAGCACGGAGCACACGATGCCGATGGCGCCGACCGGCCCGAGGGCGCGGTTGTTCGTGAGGTCGCTGGCGAGCAGGGCCAGCAGACCGAGCGCCACGGTCGCGGCACTCGCCGTGATCGCCCCGAACGAGCGGCGCACCGCGGCCGTCGCGGCCGCGACCCGGTCCCCGCGCGCGACGAGTTCCTCGCGGAAGCGCGCGGTCAGCAGCAGCGCGTAGTCCGTGGCGGCGCCGATCACGAGAATGGAGAGGATGCCCTGCACCTGGCCGTCCACCCGGACGATGTCCCGGTCGGCCAGCGCGTACACGACCGCGCACGCGAGGGCGAGGGCGAAGACGGACCCGAGGATGATCAGGAACGGCAGCAGGACGCTCCGGTAGACCAGCAGGAGGATCACCAGCACGGCGGCGAGCGCCACGCCCAGCAGCAGTCCGTCGATCCCGGCGAACGCGTCCGACAGATCGGCCTGGCTCGCCGCCGGTCCCGCGATCTGCGCCGTGGTCCCCGGCACGCTCTGTGCCGTCTCCCGGATCTCGTCCAGGACCTTGGACAAGCCGTCCTCGAGGTCGGGCTTCAGTGGGACGACGGCCTGCATGGCCTGCTTGTCGTCGGAGACGAGGGCGGGCGACGGGGCGCCGACGACCCCGGGCTGCCCGGCGAGCCCGCCGATCGCCCGGGTGGCCGCCTCCCGCTGCGCCTCGGTGACCGTGCCGTCCCCGGCCTCGTCGAGCGTCCACACCACGATGGCGGGAACCGTCCGGGCCGCCCCGGCCTTCTCGAACGCCTCACCCGCTTCGAGGACCTTGGTCGACTCGGCACTCTGCGGCAGGAACGCGGCCTGGTCGTTGGTGGAGACCTCGCCCAGCTTGCCCGCGTAGGGGCCGAGCGTGCCGCCCACACCCAGCCAGACGATCAGCAGGACGAGCGGCACGAGCCACCGGCCCCGGCGCGGTGTGGTTCTCATCGAATCCCCAAGCGACATCGGTACGGAAAGGAGCAGGAAAGTAAATCTCAACCATCAAGTATCTCAATGGTTGAACAAATATATACTGACCGCATGGCCGGCACCGAAACCCCCTCGTCATCCCTTCCCGGAAGCGACCCCGTGGGGATGCAGGCGTTCGCGGTGCTGCTGCGCCGGATGAACGCCGAGTTCAACCGCATCTCCCACGAGTTCGCCCAGGCGCAGGGGCTGCACCTCACCGATGTGCAGGCACTGATCGCGATCCTGGACGCCGACACGGCCGGCGGCCCCATGACCCCCGGCCGGCTCCGCGACCAGCTCGACCTCACCTCGGGCGCGGTGACGGCCTGCATCGACCGCCTGGAGAAAGCGGGCCACATCCGCCGCGTACGCGCCCTGGGCGACCGCCGCGTGGTCCACCTGCACTACGAGGAGGCGGCCAGGGCCGTCGCCGGCGAGTTCTTCCGCCCCCTGGCCCGGGGTACCGAAGCCGCCCGCTCCCGCTTCACCCGTGAGGAGCTGACGACGGTGACCCGCTTCCTCGCCGAACTGAACCGGGAACTCGTCCTCCTCGGCCGCCGCACCTCCTGACGGGCCGCCGCACCTCCTGACGGGCCGCCGCACATCCTGGCGGGACGGCGCACCTCCTGGCGGGACGGCGCGCGACTGCCGCGCTTCGGCGTGGCGGCCGGGAGCTACCATGGCCGCGCCGCCCGCCGTACCCGTCCCACGGGGAGGACGGCCCGGCTCCGGGCCCCGCCCGTACGAGAGGGAATGGTGGAGACGAGCACGCAGGCCGACGCCCCCGCACAGCCCCGCACCCCCTTGAGCAGGGAGCGGATTCTGGGCACCGCCGTCGCCCTCGCCGACGAGGGCGGGGTCGACGCGCTCAGCATGCGCAGGATCGCGCAGGCGCTCGGCGTCGTGCCCATGGCGCTGTACAAGCACGTGGCCAACAAGAACGAACTGCTGGACGGCATGATCGACGTCGTCGTCGGCGAGATCGACCCGCCGGCCGGTCACGCCGACTGGAAGACCGCCGTCCGCCGCCGGGTGCTGTCGGCCCGCCGCATGCTGCTGCGCCACCCCTGGGCGCCCGGGGTCATCGAGTCACGGACGAAGGCGCGGGCCACCCCCACCCCGGCGGTGATGGAGTACCTGGACTCGATGATCGGGATCTTCCGGTCCGGGGGGTTCCCGATCGACCTGGTCCATCACGCGATGCACGTCATGGGCAGCCGCCTGCTGGGCTTCTCCCAGGAGCTGTTCGAGGACACCCCCGGCCGCGAGCCGGATCCGGACGCGATGCCGCCCGAGGAAATGGCCGCCCGCTACCCCCACATCACGGCACTGGCCAGGGCGGTCGCCCATGACCCGGAGTCCGTCGTCGGCTCCGGCTGCGACGACCAGTTCGAGTTCGAGTTCGCTCTGGACCTGACGCTGGACGGCCTCGAACGGCTCAGGCTCCGGCTCCGGGACACTCCCTGACCCACCGCTGAAAAGGGCCCCGCGGCTCCTGTCGGCAGGCCCCGCCGGCCCCGCCCTCGCCTGCCCGCGGGCTCGTCCGCGTCGATTGCCGCCCACCTGGTGCGCCCCGCCGCCCCTTCCCGTACCCCTTGACGGGTGTACGGCGTACACCTATGGTGCGCCCAAGGTGTACGCCGTACACCACTGGCGCTCGCCGTGAAGGTCCCCTGCCGGTCGACCGGTGTCGGATCCGACGGGAACGGTGAGCCGCCCTCGAGCACCAGGGGATGGGGGAGACCCGATGAAGGCGATCGTTCAGGAGCGGTTCGGCCCACCGGACATCCTGCGACTGGCGGAGACCGACCGGCCCGAGATCGGGACCGGACAGGTACTGGTGCGGGTGCGCGCGGCCGCGCTCAACCCCTACGACTGGCACATGATGCGCGGCGACCCGTACGTGGCGCGGCTGCTGGGAGGCGTGGGGCTGACCCGCCCGAAGTCCCGGGTGGCCGGGATCGACGCGGCCGGGCAGGTGGAGGCGGTCGGCGCCGACGTGCGCGGGCTCCGGCCCGGCGACGAGGTGCTGGGCTTCTGTACGGGCTCCTTCGCCGAGTACGCGCGCACCACGGCGGACCTGCTGGTGCCCAAGCCGGAGAGCCTGACCTTCGAGCAGGCCGCGGCCGTGCCCATGGGCGCGGTGACCGCCCTGCGCGGCATCCGGACCGTGGGCCGGACACAGGCGGGGCAGCGGGTCCTGATCAACGGGGCCGCCGGCGGCGTGGGCACGTTCGCCGTGCAGATCGCCGCGGCCCTGGGCGCGGAGGTCACCGGGGTGTGCGGCACCCGCAACGTCGAGCTGGTGCGCTCACTGGGCGCCGCACACGTCGTCGACCACACCCGCGAGGACTTCACCGACGGCCGCGCACGCTACGACGTGATCCTGGACAACGTGGGCAACCGCCCGTTGAGCCGCCTGCGCCGAACGCTCACTCCGACGGGGACCCTGGTGGCCAACGGGGGAGGCTCCCCCGGCCGCGTGTTCGGAGCCGTCGGCTCCCTGCTGCACGCGAGCGCGGTCGACGTGTTCGTCCGGCAGCGGCTGCGCCCGATCCTCCCGGCGGCTCCGGCCGGGCCGGCCCGGGAGGACCTGCTCGCCGTCACCGCGCTCATCGAGGCCGGCACGCTCACCCCGGTGGTCGACCGGAGCTACGCCCTCGCCGACGCGGCCGAGGGCGTGCGCCATGTGGAGCGGGGCCACGCCCGCGGTAAAGCCGTGGTCACCGTGGCGTGAGCGCGCCCACCCGTCTCGCGCCGGCCACCGGGCGGCGTGCGCGCACCGCCGGTTCCCCGGGAGGTGACGCCCTGGGTTCAGGAGGAGGCAACGCCCTGTCGTGACGGCTCCACGGGGCCGTCGCCCCCTTCGGCGAGTCCGGCGTGCCGGAGAAGCAGACGGGCCAGGGCGCGCGCCTCGTCGGCGGTGAGCGCCGCCCACGTCCCCGGCTCGCCTCCCCGGTCCTGGCCGACGTCCAGGGTGACCCTGCTGATGGGCCGCTCCGCGGGGGCGAGCCGCAGACACCGCACCGCGATCCTGCGCCCGCAGGCTGTCACGAGCGAGGGGTCCTCGGTCGCGGTAGGCAGGTCACGCCCTGTCGTCGTCATCCGTCTCACACTCCTTCACGCCGGCCGGCCCGGTAACTCCGGCCGGCGTCCTGTCCGCTGTGCCCGGTGGGTGTGTCCTGCCTGTCCGTGATGTCCGGCGGGACATCACAGTCAGCGCGGCGCGGAGCCGAAATGTTCCCCGCTGTCGTGTTCCCCGCCGGACCGTGAACTGCGGAAGGTGCGGCGGTAGGTGTCCGGAGGGACCCCGAGGGCGCGGTCGAAATGCCGGCGCAGCGTCGTGGCGGTGCCCATGCCGGTGGCCGCCGCGATGGCGTCGACGCTGTCACCGGTGGTCTCCAGCAACTCCTGGGCCCGCCGGACCCGCTGGGGCAGCAGCCACTGCAGCGGGGTGGTGCCGGTCACCGCCCTGAACCGGCGGCCCGGATGGCGTGAGCTCATGTTCGCCCGGCGGGCCGGGTCCTCCACCGTCAGGGGCTGGTCGAGCCGCTCGAGCACCCAGGGGAACAGCCCGGCCAACGCGTGGTCGTCCCGGGCGGGCACCGGTGCGGCGACGAACTGGGCCTGGCCGCCCGCCCGGTGCGGGGGCACGACCGGGCGGCGGGCGACCGTGTTGGCGACCGCCGAGCCGTGGTCGCGGCGGCCCCTTCGGCTCCACCGCCGCCCCGCTGATCGAGGCGGCACTGCGCGCCGGGACCCCGTACGTGGACGTGGAGACCGCAGTCCGCGAGGATCCGCCGTGTCCGTGGCACGCGTCCGCCGGTCACGATCCGAGGGGCTTGCTCGCCCCTACCGGGCGGGGAGCGCCTTGTCGGTCGACGCGGTACGACGCCGGACCAGCACGCGAGTGGTGCTGCCGTCGTCCTCCTCGATGTCCCGGACATGCTCGAAACCGATTCGGTCCAGCAGTACCAGTGAGGACTCGTTCGGTGCGGCTACGGTGGCATGCACCTCGGTCAGTCCGAGGGTGTCGAAGCCGTGGGCGACGATCGCTTCCGCCACCTCGGTCCCCAGGCCGGAACCCCAGGCCGCGGGCGCCAGGGCGTAGATGATCTCGTGGCCTCCGACGACGTCGGTCGGCTTGATCTCGGCATGCCCGACCAGGAGCCCGTCGCGGCGAACGGCCCAGACGTCGAACAGATCCCGTGCATAGACTTCCGTGAAGATCCGCCCGAACAGTGCCCGGTCCGCTGCTTCGGAAGCAGGACCGTCACCCATCCACTGCGACACCCTCGTGTCCTGGAACAGAGCGACGAAGTCCTCTTTGTCCTCGGGTACGTACGGTTCCAGGAGCAGCCGCTCGGTGCGCAGAGGAGGAGTCACGGACGGCGACGCTACCCACGCGACTTCCTGGCCGGCAACCCACTTTCACCTGCGCGGACGGTGCCCTGTTCTTCTCCTGCCGCAAAGAACGCCTACCCCGCGGAAGTCGGAGGGACCATGGACCTGCTCACCTTGCTCGACGAAGCGGTGACCGCACTCGAACAACCCTTGGGGCAGCACGACATGGACGAGGGCTGGACTGACGAGCTCCGCCGGGAAATCCAGGAGGAGATCTCGGTCAACCGCTCGGTTCTGCGACGGCACGGGCTGGTGATGGTGCCGTACCTACGGCCGCGCCTGGACGAATGGATGGACCACGAGGCAGTGGGGCCGGGGCGTCTGCAGCGTCTGGTCCTGAACGTGCAGCGGAGCTTGGAAGACGCCCGCGGCAAGGCTTGAGGCGCGTGCACCGCGGCAGGAGTGATCCGAAGTCCGAGGCGAAGGCGGTGACCGTCGCGAGCGGAAGCGGCGGGAGGCCGTCCCGGTGTGGATACCGGTGCTCGTGAGGTCCGGTCCTGGCAGGAGAAAACGGCAGGACGACCGTCGCCCACCGGGTCTTCCTTCTCCACGGGCAGTGGATGCGGCCTCGGGTCGGCAGGAAAGAGGTCAGTGGATGATCGGGGACACAGGAGGGGCGGTGCCGCGAAGGGCGTGTACGGCTGTTCGCGCTGCTCGCTCCACCGTGGAGATGCCGTGAGACATGCTCGGGCTGCCGTGAGAGAGGACGACGACGTAGAACGTGCTCCCGTGTGCTGCGACTCGCCCCATGCTGTTGATTGTCCAGCGTTGCGAGTGGGAGCGTTGCAGCCAGCCGTTCTTGAGTTGCCAACGGCTGCCTTCCGCGGACACTCCCCAGTCCTGGTCGGCGTCGATCCGGCCCATGAAGGTCTGGATCAGGTGGCGTGAGGCTTCGCTGAGCGGTGAAGGGTCGGCGAACACGGCGGTCAACAGGGTTAGTTGGTCTGCCGCGGTGGTGCGGGTGAGGCCCCAGTGGGTACCTGGTCCTGCTTGGGTGGAGGTCAGCCCCAGGGCCTTGTTGGCGTCAGCGAGTCCTGGGCCGCCGCCGATACGTTGCCACAGGGCGCTTGCGGAGTCGTTGTCGCTGCTCTGGATCATTGAGGCGGCGGTGGATGTCTCCCACGGGGTGAGCGACCGTCTTTCGTGCTGGGCACGCAGCAGCAGTGCCGCCAGGATATCTACCTTCGCCAGGCTCGCGGTGATGTGTGTTTGTGAGCCGTACACCGTCCGTCGGCCGGTCCTGGGCTCCAGAACGGCGACCGACACCTGGGTGCCGCTCTGTGTTCGAATCGGTTCGAGCAAACGAGTGAGCGCGTTGTTCGCATCCGTCGGGGCCGGCGTCCGCGTGTCGGGGAGGCCTGGCGGCGCTTGGGCCGGCTTGCTGTTCGCCGGCGTCGAAGGTGCCTGGTTCTGCGCCAGGGGGCGTCCGACCCGGTCACCGGTTGTGGTGCGACCGGCGGCGAAGCAGCCCGTGAGCAGCATGCCCGCTGCTGAGCATGCCAGCACCAGCCGTATCCGCTCCCGCCGCGCGCAGGCCTTGTGGTATCCGCTCGGGCCGGGCGGGACAGGCTGGTGCCCCATTCCGTGGGGTGGACGGGCGGCGTGATTCGGATGCATCGGGAACCTCAATCGCGCAAGCGGGAGACAGCCGGAGGGAAAACCACGCCACAGTCTTTTCCGGGGCGAGGCGCGCCGCATCCCGGAGCGGTTTCCCCCTAAAGGCGTAACGCGCTCACCGCAGACGCCACCTGACGGCCCCTTGGAAATGAAGCGAAGGCCCGTCTCTCGCGGCCCTGTGCACCTGCCCCGCGCCGCCATGCCGTGCGACGCGCCACCCCCTGGCCCCCGGGTGCGGTGGCCTCTCCACGCCACTCTTCCCGGTGAGCGCCTTGCAGCGTTTGGGGGAGTTGCGCGACGTGGCTGTGGGTGTCATCGAGGTTGGTCTGGGCGTGGAGTGCGCCGGCTGTCTCAGGTGCCGGTGAGGGATGCCGTGCATGCGGGGTGCCTCGCTGCACCCTCACCGGCCTCAGCCGCGCTGCCGTCGTGTGTCGTCGACCGGAATCAGCCGCGGCGGTCGGCCCGTGGCGCCGGCTTCGGAGCGCTCGGCTTGGGGAGCTCGGGTTCTATGGGGTCGATAGGCTTGCTGACCTGAGGGCGTGCTTGGGTGGGTGCCCGCAGTATCCGGCGCGAGTCTGGCAGGGAAGCGCGTTCAAGTGGGTTAGTCAGTCGCACCGCAGACCCGGCACGTCGATACCGGGGCCGAGGGCGGTGGATGCGGTCAACGAGTGGGCCGCGGTTTTCAGATCGTTCTCCCATCCCGGGAGTTCGTCAGGGCTGATCCATTCGCTGTAGTCCGCTGCGACGGAGAGGAACCGTGTCTCCTCCCGGGTACGGGCCGTGACCGTCATCGACAGTCGGTCGGCCACGTCCGCGGGGCTCAGCTCGCCTTTCGTGAGACCGAACGCGAGGCTCACGAGGAGGCATCGGCCGGCTTTCTCCTCGTCGGGAAGGGGGATGCCGAGTTCGTGCAGGGCTTGGACGTACAGGCCACGGATCTCGGTCTCGTCGCTCCTGCGCGGCAGGCCGGCCAGTTCGCGCAGAGCAGGGGAATCAAACCCATCGACGAGCGCATGCGCAGCGAGCATCGGGAGTTCGTCGGGAGGAAGTACCTCCGCCACGTACCGCCAAGCGCTGTGCTGCAACCCGTTCATGCGCCCATCGTGGGGGCAGCGAGATGTCCTGGCCAGCCGATTGCTGTTGTGGCCCGGCTGCATTCTTGCCCTGGGTCTTGCCGGGGAGCTTGGTGAGCTCGGTTTTTGCTGTTCAAGTCGGTGTGCACATGTGGCGGAGCGATCGTCATCGGTCATCATCGACCATTGCCGAGCGGCCTGGGATGGCCCAGAGACGGCCCGGAGACGGGGCCCAGACGGACTGGGCTACGGTGCAGCCTCCTGTGGCAGGTTGAGCAGTAGGGGAAGCAGGAATGAAAGTCCCGCCGGATGGCGGCGCCGCGGCAGGCGACTGTCGGAGCAGGGTGCGAAGCGCCCGACCGGAGAAGGGGCCGCCGCGGTTCGCTCGGTCGGGTCACTGGGGGCTGGCCCATCGCGAGGGGAGCGCAAGCGCAGCGCAATGCTGAGCAGCAAGGCGCCCTCTGTCTGCTTTTTCCCATTCAGCTAGGTTTGCTTGTCATTTCACTTGACGGCCGACTTGGTTACCGAAAGCGCCGTTGGAACGGGTCGGTAACCTCTTGAACCTCACATCATTTCTCTACGCTTGCCATGTTTCGCCGGTGACGTGGGAGGATTCTTCTGCTGTTCTCCCAGGGGGAATTTAACGGGAGTTGGGTGATCGTTTTCGTGGTAGAGTTTCAATGAATTCACAGGACGCCGCGAAAAAAGGGGAATGGCGTGAACACCGAGAAGGTTACGGCTCGACGTCTTACGGCCGAAGAGGTTTCGGAGTTGAGTCTCCAGGACGGAATCTTCGTCTCGGCAGAGATGGATGGCCTTCCTCTCGACTGCTATGCTCCGGCTTCCCTTACGGAGCCGGGTAAGAATTTTGAGGGAGGGTCCTTCACTGCGAGGACGATATTCGGTCAGGAAATCAGCGTTCTCCCGGACAACGCCGAAGAGCCCGGGATCTGGGTTGTCGACAAGGCAGGGGAAGAAATCGAGGTTCTCCAGAATGCCGGCGTTCTCCTGAATCTCGCCCTCTTTGTGCCCAACGGGAACAAGGAATCCCTGGAATCGCTCTACTCCGCCGCCCGGGACGCCTTCGGCGCGGGGATTGTTCAGCGCTGGAGTGAGGAAGTCGTCACGGTGCCGGATGTCAAGGTCGACCTGTTCGAGGAGCCGGCACGGGGGCGGAAAAACGCGAGCAGTCAGAACCGCGACCGCCGCGCCTTGGACATTTACCCGACCCGAGTGCGATTCATGGAGCCCAGCGATGGCTGGAAATTCATTGTCGAACCGCACAAAGAGGTCGTCGATGAGACACCGACGATCTGACCTGATGGCAGGTTAGCCTCGATCTTTCGCGAGAGCCCGTCAGCTTGCTGACGGGCTCTTCGAAGTGCCCTGGGTGGAGGCCGGCCCTTTGAAGGTGTTCGGCACGGCCAAGGAGGGGCGCGTGTTCGGCAATGAGCGCGGGAAGTGGTCGGCTCATCTACCTACTGGCGGGTGTGGGAGGAAGCGCGGGAGTGCGCACTCCGCCCGATCGGGTCGCTTCTCCGTTGGCCAGCCGCCCGTACGATCTGCGGCACGTCTGCATCACGCGGTGGCTGAATGCTGGGGTACCCATTGCTGAGGTGGCCCGCAGGGTCGGCAACTCACCGGAAGTGATCCATCGCCGCTACCACGGCTGCATTGACGGCCACGAGGAAGCTGCCAACGCAAAAATTGCCAAAGTGTTGGAAGAAGGAGGGGGCACACCGTAGCTGCGTCGGCTCAGTCTCGCCTTGATTACGGGCTTTTGGCGGTGTAGGTAAGTGGGTTCCTGAACAATCTCTGACATGGATGCAGGAGTTGCAGGGCTGGTTGGAGCTCTCGGTGGTGCTGCTCTTGGTGCCGGGGGCGCATGGGGTGCGGCGATCATCGCTCTGAAGGGGGCTCGATACCAAGCCGACGCTCAGGCTAAGAGCGCACATGACCAGTGGCTTAGGCAGATGCGGCGCGAGAGCTATGCGCGATTTACTGAGGCCGCACGGGCGGCTAACCATCTCGAAATGATCATGTGGGAAGCGCTTGACGATCTCTCCCGAGTTCAACAGGTAGCTGGTGGCATGGGTGATCGCCAACGTGATCTGACTGCTGCTGCGGCCGATGTGGAACTTATCGCCCCGAAGGAAGCGGTCAAGCTTGCAAGGCAAATCTCACTCAGTCTTCATGCGCGGTTCTTGTCGAGGGCCGGGGCGCTTGCTGACGACCCGGATCGAATGACGTCGTTCAATCCCATACATAATGATCTTGAGGTGAAGATTGCGGGCTTTGTTGCCCTGGCTCAGGGAGCACTGCAGGGAACGCACTCGGGAGGCTCATCATCCGGCTCCGGTGATTGAGGAGCCGCGCAGGGCGTAGAAGCCTGGCTGTGGCTGTGTGTCGGAGGTGTGTCGCGAACACTGAGAGACAACGAGAGAGGGCGGGAGTCAGTGAGGCTGACTCCCGCCCTCTTCTGTCGGCATCCGCCCTGGTCAGCGCTTGTTTTCTGCTGATCCTTGGCGAGTGCCCCCGGCAGGATTCGAACCTGCGCACACGGCTCCGGAGGCCGTTGCTCTATCCCCTGAGCTACGGGGGCGTGTCGGTTGCGGTGATCGCTTCGACGGGTAGAACAGTACCAGTTCTGGCGGGGTGGTCATGAACCGGTTTTCCATGGGGCGGGGGAGGCGGAGGTCACCCTGTGCGTTCGAGGAGCCACCCCCAGGGGTGGAAGTGGGGAAAACGCGGACGCGGTGGCCGGTCTCCACCTACTCTCGAGTTGTGCTAGTGTCCTGAGTCGGGAA
>NZ_LIQT01000295.1 GCF_001418415.1 Streptomyces hirsutus | reverse complement strand
GTCGGCTCGTCGAGGACCAGCACCCGGGGGTGCGGGGTGAGGACCGAGCCGATGGCGACGCGCTGCTGCTGGCCGCCGGAGAGCGTGGAGATGGGGCGGTCCCGCAGGTCGGCCAGGCCCAGCAGGTCCAGCGTCTCCTCGACGCGACGGCGCATCACGTCCGGGGGCAGGCCCAACGACTCCATGCCGTAGGCGAGTTCGTCCTCGACGAGGTCCGTCACGAAGTGCGACAGCGGGTCCTGGCCCACCGTCCCCACCACGTCGGCCAGTTCGCGTGGCTTGTGGGTACGGGTGTCGCGGCCGGCCACCGTGACCCGGCCGCGCAGGGTGCCGCCCGTGAAGTGCGGGACGAGGCCGCTGACCGCGCCCAGCACCGTGGACTTGCCGACCCCGGACGGCCCGGCGAGCAGGACGAGTTCGCCCTCCGGAACCTCGAAGTCGACGCCTCGCACGGAGGGTTCGGGGGAGCCGTCGTACGTCACGGAGACGTTCTCGAAGCGGATCACGACGGCTCCTTGCCGGTGTCCTCGGGGGTGGGGGCGGGGGTGACGAAGGCGGGGAGCAGGCCGATGAGCACGGCCGCCGCCGGCCACAGGGGCAGCGTGGGCGCGACCAACGGCACCACGCCGGGGTGCAGGGCCGCCGGGTCCCGCGCGGCGGCGACGGCCAGCAGCGCCGCGACCGCCGCACCGGAGCCGGCGACCAGCCAGGCGCGGGCGTCCCAGCGATCGGGCCGGTAACGGGTGCGCAGGGAACGCCGTCCGCCCAGCCACAGCCCCGCGAGCGCGGCGGCCAGACCGGCCAGGAGCACGGGGACGCCGTATGCGGCGCCTTCGGCGGTGAGCAGCCCGTAGGTGCCCGCGCAGACGCCGAGCAGCCCGCCGAGGGTGAGGGCGGCGGTGGTGCGCCGGACCCCGG
The DNA here is from genome assembly GCF_001418415.1 of Streptomyces hirsutus. Taxonomy (GTDB): domain Bacteria; phylum Actinomycetota; class Actinomycetes; order Streptomycetales; family Streptomycetaceae; genus Streptomyces; species Streptomyces hirsutus. Next base: position 15,867 of record NZ_LIQT01000295.1, on the reverse strand, counting down.
CCGGGACCTGTGCCGTACGGCCGTACCCGCGGGCGTCCATCGCGGCGGCGAGCGCGACCGAACGCTCCAGCGCGCCCTCCAGCACCGGGAGTCCGACCTGGAGCAGACCCCGGACCCCGCGGTCGGGGCGGCCCCGCAGCCGACGGGCGGCGCGCAGCCGCTGGACGTCCGTGATCAGACTCGGCGCGAAGGTCAGCGCCACGACCACGGCCACGCCCATCTCGTACAGCGCGCCGGGCAGGGACTTCAGCAGGCGGGACGGGTTGGCGAGGGCGTTCGCGGCGCCGACGCAGATGAGCAGCGTGGCCAGCTTCATGCCGTCGTACAGGGCGAACGTGAGCGCCTCGGCCGTGACCCGGCCGCCCAGGCGGATGCCCTGCGCCCAGTCGGGGAGCGGGACTTCGGGCAGGTCGAGAAGGACGTGCGTACCGGGGATGGGGGACCCCAGGACGATCGCGAAGAGCAGCCGGACGACGATCACGGCCAGCGCCAGCTTGACGAACGCGCCGTACGAGCGGGCCCAGGGGGCGTTCGGCCGGCGGGTGGCCACGACGTACGCGGAGACCATGACGAGGAGGGCGAGCAGCAGGGGGTTGGTGGTGCGGGTGGCGGCGACACCGAGGGCCAGCGCCCACAGCCACCAGGCGCCGGGGTGCAGGGGGGAGCCCCGCCGGCGACGGGAGGCGGGGGCGGTGCGTTCCCGTGGCCGGCTGCCGCCGGGCTCAGCCACGACGGCGTACCTGCCAGAAGGCCGCCGCCCCGAGCAGCGCCACCACGGCGACCCCGGCGAAGAGACCGAGGGACGGACCACCGTCGTCCTCGGACGCCGAGGAGTCCGGGGAACCGGTCTTCTCGGACCCGCCCTCGGACCCGCCCTCGGTCTCCTTCCCGGGCGCCGAGGCGCCCGTGCCGGATTCCGTGCCCGTCCCCGACACCTGTTCCCCGCACCCGCGTTCCGGGTATCCGGCGATGGCGCACAGCAGGGCGCTGTTGTCGTAGCGCAGGGGTTCGGCGACGGAGGCCAGGGCCTCGGCGGTGCTGGCGTCCGGGGCGACCCGGGCGCAGGCGGTGCGGTTCGCGGGCGGGGTCTCGCCGGACGGGGCGTCCTCGGCCGTACCGAAGTCGATGACGAGGGCGACCCGCTTGCTGCCGTCCTTCGCGGGGGTCTTCGCGCAGATGCCGGCGAAGTCGGCGGCTCCCCGGGGCTGTGACGAGTCGTCGGACTCCTCGCTGACGGCGAAGCGGAAGCCCTGGACGTCGCCGTCGGCGGGGCGGGCGACGGACGGGCCCTGGGTGGCGTACGTCCACCTGTCGCCGTCGAGGTCCCAGAACGACCAGTACCGGTAGCCGGCGGCCTGCGCCTGGCCCGCACCCGCCAGCAGGGGCAGGAGCGCGGCCAGGAACAGGACGACGGCCCGGCCGGATCCACCGACCCGGCCGGCCCGGCGGATCACGGCTGCTGCCTCTTCTTCCGGCTGCTCACCAGGATGCCGACGCCGGCGCCGGCGGCCAGGCAGAGTCCGAGGGCCCACCAGACGACCGAACCGGAGCCCGAGTCGTCCTTCTCCTTCTCGTCCTTCTCCTCCTGCCCGTTCTTCTCGCCGGCCGCGTCGGCCGCCGGCGCGGCCGGCCCGGTGGCGGTCAGCTGCTTCACCAGGTCGGCGCCGCCGAAGGCGCGCGGGTCGGTGCCCGTGGCGTGGGCGGCGAAGATCAGCTGGGCGTAGGCGGCGGGACCGCTCTGGGCGGCCCAGTCGGCGGCGTTCTTCTCCAGCCAGGCCACGGACTTCGCGGCCGGCTCGGTGGCGCCCTGCGCCGCGAGCGCGACCACCGCGTCGGCGGTGTTGCCGTAGTCGGGCTGGTCCTCGGCGCCGGGGAGCGCGGAGACGAGGTGACCGTCGGCGGCGAGCGCGTCCGTAAGGTGGGCGGCGCCGTTGGCGGCGGCCTGCTCGGGCGTCCCGGCCTTCTCGCACGCGGCGTCCGCCGCCCCGTTCTTGCCCTTGCCCGGCTCGACCACCAGGCCCGCGCCGAGGGAGCCGGCCACGCCGGCCGCGGTGGCGTCGGCGTTGGCGACCAGTTCGCCCTTCTTGTCCGGCTGGAAGGCGAAGGCGCCCGCCCCGTCGCCCTTGGTGTCGCACGGCAGCGCCAGCTTCAGCAGGGCGTCGTAGGGGGACTTGCCGCCCTTGACCACCTCGGCCGGCTTCTCGCCCGCGGCGGCGAGCGCGCCGACGACGACGGACGTGGAGTTGGCGTCACTGGCCCCGCCCGCCATGTAGCCCCAGCCGCCGTCCTTGTTCTGTACGGACTTCAGCCAGTCGAGGGCCTTGCCGGTGACGGCGTCGTGCCCGCCGAGCGCGGCGAGGGCCTGCACGGCGGCGGCGGTCTGGTTGGTGTCGACCATGGTCTTGGCGTCGCACGCCGTGCCGGTGTCGGCGCGGAACGGGGCGAAGGAGCCGTCGGCGCACTGCTGGCCGGCCAGCCAGTCGACGGCCTCCTTCGGCGGCTCGACACCCACCGTGTGCTGGGCGAGCAGGGCCAGCGACTGGCGCCACACGCCGTCGTACTGGGGGTCGCTCTCGCCGTACAGGGCGGAGGGCAGGGCCTGCTGGGACGGTGAGGGGGCCGGGGACGAGTCGGCGGCAGCCGGTGCGGCGGCGCCGATCACGGTTATGGCGGCCAGGACCGCTGCGCTGCTGCGGACGTTCATGATCGGCGGGGGCCTCTCCCTGTGGGGGAGCCGGGCAGCACGGGACACCCCGGCGGCTCGGCTCCGTATACCTCGACGGTGCCGCGCACCGGCGGACCGCCGGACGCGTGAGCCGGTCACGTTCCGTCCGGGGCATTCCGGCTCGCCGTCCTGGCGGACGGCTCACGGTTGCGGGTCAGCGCCGGAATTGCACCGGCTTCCCCCCGTACGGGTGTGATGACGACGTCGCCACTGTACCCGCCCGTAGGAAAGCGGTCAGGAGTGGCTTGAAGCGGGTGGTCAAGGTCACGCGGCCGCCGGTCGGGGCGTGCTCGCGGCGACGGGGCGTCCCGCATTCGCCCGCGTGGTCCGGCCCGCACCCGTCGACGGGTGCGGGCCGGACCGGCTCTGCTCCGCTGAAAGTGGGGCTTCGGTCAGGAGGCCGTGCAGGGGCCGAGCTGTGGGGGTGTCGTCGAGCCGCCGTTCCTCGTCACCGTGAAGCCGAAGGTCGTCGAGGCTCCGGCCGCGAGCGTGCCGTTCCAACTGGACCGCACCGTCATGACGTTGCCGCTGCCGTCCCAGGTGGGTGAGCCGTTCCAGACCGTGGAGACCTTCTGCGGGGGTGTCATCGTGACGTTCACGGCCCACGCGCTGATCGGCGAACGGCCCGCCGTGATGGTCACCTTGCCGTTGTAGCCGCCGCCCCAGTCCTCCGCCGTGGTGTAGGCGGCGGTGCAGGCGGCGTCGGGGTCGCCGGGACCGCCCGGGTCCCCGCCACCGCCGTCGGAGCCGCCGAGCGCGCTCAGGACCGCGTGGTAGGCGGGCTTCTTGGTGTAGTTGTCGTCGAACAGCAGAGGCGTTCCGCTCGACCGCCACGAGTACTTGTCCGGGATGCCCCACACCGTGATGCCGGTGCACCGCGAGACCGCGAGGCAGGCCGTGACGACATTGCCGTAGTTGGTCGCCTGGGTCGTGCCCGAGCCCTCGATGTCCAGCTCGGTGATCTGCACGTCCACGCCGAGGTCGGCGAAGCGCTGGAGGTTGGCCCGGTAGTCGGACGGGACGGGGGACGCGCTGTTGAAGTGGGACTGGAAGCCGACGCAGTCGATGGGCACGCCGCGGGACTTGAAGTCGCGGACCATGGTGTAGACGGCGTTGCTCTTCGCGTTGACGCCGTCGGTGTTGTAGTCGTTGTAGCAGAGCTTGGCGTTCGGGTCGGTCGCGCGGGCCGTGCGGAAGGCCTCCTCGATGAAGCCGTTGCCGAGCCTGTCCTGGAAGGGCGAGCTGCGCCGGGCGCCGCTGCTTCCGTCCTGGAAGGCCTCGTTGACCACGTCCCAGGAGTGGATCTGGCCCCGGTAGTGCGTCATGACCTGGGTGATGTGGTTGTTCATCGCCGACCGCAGGTCGGAGGTGCCGAGGCCGGAGACCCAGCCGGGCAGTTGGGAGTGCCACACCAGGGTGTGTCCGCGGACCGCCATGCCCCGGCCCCGGGCGTGGTTCACGATCCGGTCGGCGTTGCCGAAGCTGAACGAGCCGCGGCTGGGCTCGAGGGCGTCCCACTTCATCTCGTTCTCGGGCGTCACCGAGTTGAACTCGGTGTTGAGCGTGGCGGCGTACTGGGCCTCGCCCAGGTGGTTCGCGGCGACCGCGGCGCCGAAGTAGCGGCCCTTCTCGGCCGCCGCCGCGCCCAGGGTGTCGGCGGCGTGCGCGGTGCTCTGGGGGAGCGCCACGAGCGCGGTCGCGGTGAGCAGCGCGGTCGCGGCGACGGCCAGGGGGCCTCGGGCCGCCTTGGCGCCTGCCTCTCGGATTCCTAATTTGATCATGCGCATGACATCTCTTCTCCGGTGGGGGTGCCGTGGGGGTGCCGTGGTGGTGCGGATGGCGGGGATCGTCTGCTGCCGCGCTCTGTGCCGAGGTGCTCGAAGCGTGCCCTGCGGGTTCGAATGTTTCGCAACTCATTCCGAACGACAGCGCAGACGATATGAACGAATAGAGGGGTGGTCAATCGTTCGCGCACGACCGGGTCACGTATGGCCGAAGGGTGACAGGCGTGGGAGAGGTGGGCGACCGAGGGGAAGGGTTCGAAAGTTTCGAATCCGTCAGTCGGAATCCTTCGACGCCGACGAAGGTACCGTCAAGTCGATCAGGCGGCACACCGTCTCTATGTCGATCTTGACCTGGGCGATGGAGGCACGCCCCGACAGCCAGGTGATGAGCGCCGAGTGCCAGGTGTGCTCGATGACGCGGACCGCCGAGAGCTGGTCCGGCGTGGGGTTCTCGAGGCCCGTGGCGTCCAGGATGATCGCCGTCGTCTGGCGGGAGACCTGGTCGACCTCCGGGCTCACGCTGCGGTCCGCGAACGTCAGGGCGCGCACCATCGCGTCGGCCAGCTGCGGCTCGCGCTGGAGTGCGCGGAAGGCCCACATCAGGGTCTCCGTGACCCGCTCGGCGGCCGTCTCGCCCGTCGGCGGCTTCTTCCGCAGGGTGCCGCGCATATGCTCCAGCTGGTCCTGCATCGTGGCCACCAGCAGGTGGATCTTGGACGGGAAGTACCGGTACAGCGTGCCCAGTGCCACCTGGGAGGACTCCGCCACCTCGCGCATCTGCACCGCGTCGAAGCCGCCCCGGCCGGCCAGCTGGGCGCTCGCGCGCAGGATGCGCCGCCTGCGCGCCTCCTGCCGTTCGGTCAGGGGTGAGGCAGGGGAGGTTCGAGTGGTGCCGGCTTCCATCTTCGCCGCCTTGTCCGCCTTGGCCGGCTCATCCGGCTTCGCCGCCTCGGCCGCCTTGTCCCTGTGGGCTTCCGCGGGCATGGGCCCCATTCCGTGACCGTCGGTGAGGGTTGATGATCGGACAGCATGGCACGCATCCCGTCGTGGCGTGAATCACCTGATCCACTGTCCGCCGCGTCCCTACCTGCCGGTAGATTCGGAGCCTCCGAACGATCAACTCTGAAACTTGTTCTAGGTTAGCGTCCCGACGTAGAGTCGCGGGACCGTGCAGGGAGAAGGGGGCCCAGAGTGACCGCTGAGGCCAGTCAGGCCGGGCTCTCACAGGGACCGTCCTCCGATGGCTTGCGACCGCTCCGCATAGCGCTCCTCACCTACAAGGGGAACCCGTTCTGCGGCGGACAGGGTGTCTACGTCCGCCACCTCTCCCGCGAGCTCGCCCGCCTCGGCCACCGGGTCGAGGTCATCGGCGCCCAGCCCTACCCCGTCCTCGACGAGGGCTACGACGGGCTGAGCCTGACCGAGCTGCCCAGCCTCGACCTCTACCGCCAGCCGGACCCCTTCCGCACCCCGGGCCGCGGCGAGTACCGCGACTGGATCGACGCGCTCGAGGTCGGCACCATGTGGACCGGCGGCTTCCCCGAACCGCTGACCTTCTCGCTGCGCGCCCGCCGTCATCTGCGGGCCCGGCGCGGTGACTTCGACGTCGTCCACGACAACCAGACGCTCGGCTACGGTCTGCTCGGCGACGTCGGCGCGCCCCTGGTGACCACGATCCACCACCCCATCACCGTCGACCGGCGGCTGGACCTGGACGCGGCGGAGAGCAGGCGCAGGCGCGCCTCGGTGCGCCGCTGGTACGCGTTCACCAGGATGCAGAAGCGGGTCGCCCGCCGTCTGCCCTCCGTGCTCACCGTCTCCGGCACCTCCCGCGACGAGATCATCGGCCATCTGGGCGTACGCCAGGACCGCATCCACGTCGTCCACATCGGCGCCGACACCGACCTGTTCTCACCGGACCCGTCGGTGCCCGTCGTACCGGGCCGGATCGTGACGACGTCCAGCGCGGACGTGCCGCTCAAGGGCCTGGTCTTCCTCGTCGAGGCGCTGGCCAAGGTCCGTGTCGAACAGCCCGAGGCGCACCTCGTCGTCGTCGGCACGCGCCCCGCCAAGGGGCCCGTCGCGCAGGCGATGGAGCGGTACGGGCTCGGCGACGCCGTCGAGTTCGTCAAGGGCATCTCGGACGCGGAACTGGTCGATCTCGTGCGCTCCGCCCAGGTCGCCTGCGTACCGTCGCTGTACGAGGGCTTCTCACTGCCCGCCGCCGAGGCCATGGCCACCGGCACCCCACTGCTCGCCACGACCGGCGGCGCGATCCCGGAGGTCGCCGGCCGCGACGGCGAGACCTGCCTGGCCGTCCCGCCCGGCGACGCGGAGGCGCTGGCCGCCGGGCTGAACCGGCTGCTCGGCGACCCGGAGCTGCGCGCACGGCTCGGCGCCGCCGGACGGGAACGGGTGCTGCGGCACTTCACCTGGGCCCGCGCGGCCGAGGGCACGGTCGCCCGCTACCGCGAGGCGATGGCCCGTGCCGACGGGGCCGCGGCGGCCGGTCCCGTCGCCGTCGTGCCCGCTCCCGCGGCCGGCCCGGCGCCCGTGGCGGTCCGGACGCCTGCCGCAGAAGAACCCCTCACCTCCCACCGTGAAAGCAGGGCCACGTGCTGACCGTCGACTTCTCCCGGTTCCCGCTCGCCCCGGGCGACCGTGTCCTGGACCTCGGGTGCGGTGCCGGCCGGCACGCGTTCGAGTGCTACCGGCGCGGGGCGCAGGTCGTGGCGCTGGACCGGAACGCCGAGGAGATCCGCGAGGTCGCCCAGTGGTTCGCCGCGATGAAGGAGGCCGGGGAGGCGCCCGCCGGGGCCACCGCCACGGCGATGGAGGGCGACGCCCTCGCCCTGCCCTTCCCCGACGAGTCCTTCGACGTCGTGATCATCTCCGAGGTCATGGAGCACATCCCCGACGACAAGGGCGTCCTCGCCGAGATGGTCCGCGTGCTCAGGCCCGGCGGCCGCATCGCGGTCACCGTGCCGCGCTACGGCCCCGAGAAGGTGTGCTGGACCCTGTCCGACGCCTACCACGAGGTCGAGGGCGGCCACATCCGCATCTACAAGGCCGACCAACTGCTGGCCAGGATGCGCGAGGCCGGCCTGCGCCCCTACGGCACCCACCACGCGCACGCGCTGCACTCGCCGTACTGGTGGTTGAAGTGCGCCTTCGGCGTGGACAACGACAAGGCGCTGCCGGTACGGGCGTACCACAAGCTGCTGGTCTGGGACATCATGAAGAAGCCGCTGGCCACCCGCCTCGCGGAGCGGACCCTGAACCCGGTGATGGGCAAGAGCTTCGTGGCGTACGCGACCAAGCCGCACCTGCCGCGCGCCGAAGCGGAAGCCGGGGCCGGGGCCGGGGCGGGTACGGACACCGCGACGGCTGCCGAGGCCGGGGCGGCCACCCCGTGACGACCTCCCGGACGGAACACCTCGTCCTGCCCGGAGTCCTCACCGCCGAGCAGGCCGCCGAGACCGTCGCCGGCATCCTCGGCGTGCAGCGCGAGGACGGGGCGATCCCCTGGTTCAGGGGCCACCACCTCGACCCGTGGGACCACGTCGAGGCCGCGATGGCCCTGGACGCCTCAGGCGCCCACGAGGCCGCCGAGCAGGCCTATCTGTGGCTGGCCAGGCACCAGTTGGTGGACGGATCCTGGTACGCGGCGTATGCCGACGGCGACCCCGACGACGTCACCGACCGGGGGCGGGAGACCAACTTCGTCGCCTACGTCGCCGTCGGCGTCTGGCACCACTACCTCTCCACCGGCGACGACACCTTCCTGGACCGCCTGTGGCCCACCGTGTACGCGGCCGTGGAGTGGGTGCTGCGGCTCCAGCAGCCCGGCGGACAGATCGGCTGGCGGCGCGACGACGACGGCACGCCCACCACGGACGCGCTGCTCACCGGCTGCTCCTCCGTCCACCACGCGCTGCGCTGCGCCCTCGCCATCGCCGAGCAGCGGGAAGAGCCGCAGCCGGACTGGGAGTTGGCGGCCGGTGCGCTCCGCCATGCGATCCGGCACCACCCGGAGCGGTTCCTCGACAAGGACCGCTACTCCATGGACTGGTACTACCCCGTGCTGGGCGGCGCCCTCACCGACGCCGAGGCCAAGGAGCGGATCGAGGAGGGCTGGGACCGCTTCGTCGTTCCCGGGCTCGGGGTGCGCTGCGTGGCCCCCAACCCGTGGGTGACCGGCGGTGAGTCGGCCGAACTCGCCCTGGCCCTCTGGGTGATGGGCGAGTCCGACCGCGCGCTGGAGGTGCTCCAGTCCATCCAGCACCTGCGCGATCCGGAGACCGGCCTGTACTGGACGGGGTACGTCTTCGACGACGAGGCGATCTGGCCGGTCGAGCTGACCGCCTGGACGGCCGGTTCGCTGCTGCTGGCCGTCGCCGCGCTCGGCGGTCACGAGGGCACCTGCGCGGTCTTCAGCGGCGACCGCCTTCCGAGGGGCCTCGACCCCGACTGCTGCGCCGAGGTCTGACACCGGAGTCTGACACCGGAGTCTGACACCGGAGTCTGACACCGGAGTCTGACCGGGGGCACGGCCGCCGGGGCGGGGGCCGCCCTCGGTCCGGCGGACGCGCCCCCGGCGGACGCGGGCGAAGGGCCTCGACCTCAGCGCCGGTGGAGGCTGTTGGCGATGCCGTGGCCGACGAAGAGGTAGACCACCGCGGCCAGGCCGTATCCGGCGACCACCCGGGCCCAGTCCTCGTCGAAGGTGAACAGGTCACGGGACCAGCCGGCCAGCCAGTTGGCCGCGTCATGGACGAACTGGACCAGGTCATTGGCCCGGTTGGCGTCCAACAGGTACATCAGAATCCAGAGTCCGAGAATGCCGGCCATGATGTCCGCGATCACCGCGACGGCCGTCCCTGCGGAGCTGGAACCACTGCGAGTTCGTGGGGACATGGTGTCCGTCTGGCCCCGAAACCGCGATTGAAACCCGGACGGCCGGACAGGCACCGGCGGGTCGTCCGATCGGCCGGTCGGCGGGGCAATCGGACGGCGGGGCAATCGGACGGTGCGGCAATCGGACGGTGGGTCGGATGCGCGGGCGCCGACCGTACGACAACGGCCCCCCGCCCCAAAGGACGAGGGGCCGCGCGCTGCGGAGCGGGTCAGCCGCGCTGGATGCCCGAGGTGTCCTGAAGGACACCGCGACGGCCGTCCTGCGTCTGGGCGACGAGGGCCGGGCCGCGCTGCTCGACGGCCAGGTACCAGGTGCCGGGGGCCAGTTCGGCGATCGGCGTCGGCGAACCGTCCTCCGGGAACAGCGGCCGGGGCACCGGCACGGCGAACCAGAACGGCGAGAAGCCACCGGTGGGCGGCGCGGCCGGCTGACCGGGCTGCTGGCCGGCGAACGACTGACCGGGCTGGCCCTGCTGCGGCTGACCGCCGAAGCCGGCCTGCTGCGCACCCGGGTAGCCGTAACCGCCGGGCGGCTGGGCGCCGTAGGGCTGCGGGGCGGCGGGACGGGCCGCCGGTACGAGCGAGCCCTTGAGGGCCGGGACCAGCGGGGTGGCGACGGCGGCGGCAGCCATGATCAGCGTGGCGACGAGGGCCAGGATCAGGCCGAGACCGGAGTCGGGCCCGTCCGAGGAGGAGGAACCGCTGGTGAGGTTGTTGGCGCCACCGGCCGGGTCGAAGATGTTGCCGAGCGCGCTCCAGGCCGCGAAGACGGTGAACGCGACGCCGAACTGGCCGAGGTCGAGCCCCGCGACCTTCGGCGGCTGCGGCAGCCCGCGGGACACGACGACGAGCGCCGCGCCGATGATGCCCGCCAGCACGACACCGAACACGACCGGGCCGCTTCCCCACAGGCTGGGGATGATGTCGTCGGGCGCGCCGTCGATCGAGTAGAGATCGAGGAACGACGCGATGAACAGCAATACCGCTGCTCCGATCACCACGCCGTCGCCTCGAGTGAGGGAGCGGATATTCACTTCAGGTCCTTCTCGGTCGTCTCGTCGTCGGCAGAGGCGTCGCTGTCACCACGTCGCCCTCGGGGCCCGGTGTGAAGCGCGGGGCTGACCCCTCATCGTGGGAACGACACTATCGTCCGCACGAGCGGGATGTCCGCCCGGATCAGCCCACCTACCCCTACCCGCGCAGGAAACTCGCAATTCCCTCGGAGATTCCCCGCGCCGCCTTCTGCCGCCAGGCACCGCTGGTCAGAAGTGCCGCGTCCTTGCTATCGCGCATGTTGCCGCACTCGATGAACACCTTGGGAACCGTTGACAGATTGAGACCGCCCAGGTCCTTACGCGTGACGAGTCCGGTACCGCCGCCCACGTAGTTGGACGGCCCGTTGCCGGTGGCGCGTACGAAATTGCCCGCGATGCGCTCACCGAGTTCGCGGGACGGCTCGACGATGGCCCGGGTGTCGGCGGCGCCGGAGTTCACGGGGCCGGGCAGGATCACGTGGAAACCGCGGTTCCCGGTGCCCGAACCGTCCGCGTGGATCGACACGACGGCATCCGCCTTCGCCTTGTTGCCGATCCGTGCCCGTTCGTCGATGCACGGTCCGAACGGCCGGTCGTCGTCCTGCGTCAGCTTCACCGTGGCGCCCTGCTCCTCGAGGAGCGCGCGCATCCGGTGGGCGACGTCCAGGGTGAACTTCGCCTCGCTGAAACCGTCGTTGGTGGACGTGCCGGTGGTGTCGCACTCCTTGGAGTTCGTCCCGATGTCGACCTGGCGGTTGATCTCGGCGGTGTGCCGGAAGTTGCCCGGGTTGTGCCCGGGGTCGATGACCACGACCTTCCCCTTGAGCGGCCCGGTCCCGGCGGGCGCGGACGCGGACGGGGAGGAGGAAGCGGATGCGGAGCCGGATGCGGAGTCGGGGGAGGTGCTCGGCTTCTTGCCGTCGGACTCGTCCGGCTCGTCCGGGGGCGAGGCGTCGGCGGAGGACGGTGCCGGGGAGGAGGCCGAGGCGGACGCCCCGGCGGACGTACTCGCGTCGCCCCCGTCGTCCCCCGACCCGCCCACGGCCGCGTAGACGGCCCAGCCGAGCAGCGCGCCCGGCACGAGCGCGGCGAGCGCCACGGTCAGCGGTCCACGCCGGAAGCGGCGGGACGGCGGCGGATCGAAGTCGGGCCCTGTGTACGACACGCAGCCACCCTAACGGCCGTCCGTACCCGCCATCGTCCTGATCGTCCGGACGGGAGGCCTTCGCCTCAGGTCCCGTCTCCGGTACGGCGCAGGACGCGCAGCGAGTCCGTCGCCGGGAGTTCCGTGAAGGCGCCGGAGGCCAGGGCGCGGAGGTAGACGCGGTACGGGGCCTGACCGGTGAACTCGTCGACGGGGTCGGGGAAGACGTCGTGGATGACGAGGAGACCGCCCTCGGCGACGTGCGGGGCCCAGCCCTCGTAGTCGGCCGTGGCGTGCTCGTCCGTGTGGCCGCCGTCGATGAAGACCAGGGCGAGGGGGGAGTTCCACAGAGCCGCGACCTTGGGGGAGCAGCCGACCAGGGCGACCACGTGGTCCTCCAGGCCCGCCCGGTGGAGCGTGCGGCGGAAGGTGGGGAGCGTGTCCATCACGCCCAGCTCGGGGTCGACCGTCTCCGGGTCGTGGTACTCCCAGCCCGGCTGCTGCTCCTCGCTGCCCCGGTGGTGGTCCACGGTGAGCGCGGTGACCCCGGCCTCACGGGCGGCGCCGGCGAGAAGGATCGTGGAGCGGCCGCAGTAGGTGCCGACCTCCAGAAGAGGGAGGCCCAGCCGTCCCGCTTCGACCGCGGCCGTGTACAGGGCCAGCCCCTCGCCGACGGGCATGAAGCCCTTCGCCGCCTCGAACGCGGCCAGGATCTCGGGCCCCGGTGCCGGGGGGTTCGGCGTCGGCGTCGGAGTCGGGGTCGGCATCGGTTCCGGCGTCCTCTCGGTCGTGTGTCCTGGAAGCATGGCCCGGGGCGCGTGGCGGGGACGCATGGGGTGAGCGTATGGCTCGGGGTGCCCATGCTGCCGTACCGCCTGTCGTGCGGTGCGGCAGGGGTGCCGCGAGAAGTGCCGGGAGGAGTACGCGAAGGAGCGGAGAAGCGGAGAAGCGGAGAAGCGGAGGAGCGGAGGAGGGGCGCCGGTCCGGCGGTCAGGCCGGGACCGGCCCGCGCAGGGCCTGCTCCGCGCGCTCCAGGTGGGCGTCCTCCTCGCTGCTCGCGCGCAGCCGCAGGGTGTTCGACGGGCGTCGGCCGGGGATGAACAGGGCCAGGACCAGGCCCACGGCCACCGCCGCCGTCGCGATCATGAAGGAGAGGCGGAAGCCGTGCATGCTCGGGATCTCCACCCCGCCCACCGTGTTCGCCGTACTGGCCAGCACCATCCCGACGACCGCACTCGACATCGACGTACCGATCGAGCGCATCAGGGTGTTGAGGCCGTTGGCCGCGCCCGTCTCCGAGGCCGGGACCGCGCCGATGATCAGGGCGGGCAGGGAGGCGTAGGCCAGGCCGATGCCCGCGCCGACGACGACCGAGATGAGGACGGGTCCCCAGAGGACGTCCAGCAGGCCCAGACCGCCGGCGTAACCGGCCCCGATGACCGACAGGCCCAGGACGAGGGTGACCTTGGGACCGTAGCGGGCGGACAGACGGGCGTAGACGGGCGCCGTGAACATCATCGTCACGCCCAGCGGCGCCACGCACAGACCCGCCACCACCATCGACTGGCCGAGGCCGTACCCGGTGGAGGCGGGGAGCTGGAGCAGCTGGGGCAGTACCAGGGAGATGACGAAGAAGGAGACGCCGATCATGATCGACGCGAGGTTGGTGAGGAGGACCTCGCGGCGGGCGGTGGTGCGCAGGTCCACCAGGGGTGCGGGCACCCGCAGTTCCAGCAGGCCCCAGAGCAGGAGCACCACGACCGCCGCCCCGAGCAGGCCGAGCGTGGTCCCGGATGTCCAGCCCCAGGCGCTGCCCTTGGTGAGGGGCAGGAGGAAGAGGAGCAGCCCGGCGGACAGCCCCAGCGCGCCCGGCAGGTCGAAGGTGCCGGGCGCCCGTGCCGGTGACTCCGGTACGAGGGTCAGGGTGAGGGCGATGGCGAGGACGCCGAGGCCGGCGGCGCCGCAGTAGAGGACGTGCCAGTCGGAGTTCTGGGCCACCAGCGCGGCGGCGGGCAGCGCGAGACCGCCGCCGACGCCTATCGAGGAACTCATCAGCGCCATCGCGGAGCCCAGCCGCTCCGGGGGCAGCAGGTCGCGCATCAGACCGATGCCGAGCGGGATCGCGCCCATCGCGACGCCCTGGAGCGTACGGCCGGCGATCATCAGCAGCAGGTCGCTGGTGAGCGCGCTGACGAGGGCGCCGGCCACCATGACCGAGAGGCTGGCGACCAGCATGCGCCGCTTGCCGTAGAGGTCGCCGAGGCGGCCCATGATGGGGGTGGCGACGGCACCGGACAGCAGCGTCGACGTCAGGACCCACGTGGCGTCGCCGGGCGTGGTGTCCAGCAGGCGGGGCAGGTCCTTGATCACCGGGACGATCAGGGTCTGCATCACCGCGACGACGATGCCCGCGAAGGCGAGCACCGGGACCACAGCTCTGCCCGCTCCGTCCGCTCCGCCCGCGGGACGGTCGTGCGTCGACTGGGTCATGGAAGAGGGCCTCCAGATCGAAGCGTGAGGTCGGTACGGGACAGTCGGTACAGAACTGGGGGTGCCGGATACGTGCGTACGGAACCTGTGTGCCGGGGCAACTATTCCAATGCTTTGGCACGCTAACGATTTCTTGACCAACCCTTGGGCCGCCCCGGGCCACCGGACCATCCTGCGGGATGCCGACGGGGAGGGGATCCTTCCTGACGGCCCTAGGCCGGAAGACCGAGGACCCGCCCGGCGAAATCCCGATGCAGGGGGTACCGGACGATTGAGACCATGACGCCCATGCTCGAAGCCCCGGACGCCGCCCTCACCGCCCGCACACCCCGTCGCCGCACGCCGCCCCCGTGGCTGGCGGTGGCACTCGCGTGCCTGGGGCAGTTCCTCGTCGTGCTCGACATCTCCGTGGTCAACGTCGCGCTGCCGTCGATGCGTACCGGTCTCGGGCTCAGCGAGCAGGGCCTGCAGTGGGTGGTGAACGCGTACGCCATCGCCTTCGCCGGGTTCATGCTGCTCGGTGGACGCGCCGGTGACCTCTACGGGCGCAAGCGGATGTTCCTCGTCGGCCTCGGCCTGTTCACGCTGGCCAGCCTGGCGGGCGGGCTGGCCCAGGAGGGCTGGCACCTGCTGCTGGCGCGGGCGGTGCAGGGGCTCGGGGCCGCGGTCCTGGCGCCGTCCACCCTCACCATCGTCACCTCGGCGGTCCCGGAGGGCCCCGCGCGGGCCCGTGCCATCGCGACCTGGACCGCCGTCGGTGCGGGCGGCGGCGCGGCCGGCGGTTTCGTCGGCGGGGTGCTGGTGGACACCCTGTCGTGGCGGTGGGTGCTGCTGATCAACGTGCCGATCGGGGTGCTGGTGCTGGCCGGGGCGGCCTGGTGGCTGGCGGAGGGCCGGGCCGGGGACGGACGGCGGCTCGACCTGCCCGGCGCGATGCTGGTGACGGCCGGCCTCGCCACCCTGGCCTTCGGCATCTCCCAGACCGAGGCCGAGGGATGGACGGCGCCGCCCACCCTGGTGCCGCTGTGCGCCGGACTCGCCCTCATCGCCCTGTTCCTCCTCGTCGAGGCACGGACCAAGGCCCCGCTGATGCCGCTGGGACTGTTCCGGGTGCGATCGGTCTCGTCGGCGAACGTGGCGATGTTCCTGAGCGGCGCCGCCATGTTCTGCATGTGGTTCTTCATGACCCTCTACGCCCAGAACGTGCTCGGCTACACCCCGCTCGAGGCCGGATTCGCCCTGGTGCCCAGCTCGCTCGCCGTGGTCGTCGGCTCCAAGGCCGCGCCCCGGCTGATGCGCGCCGCCGGGGCACGTGCCGTGGCCGTGCTCGGCACGCTCGTCGCGCTGGCCGGCTTCGCCTGGCAGTCGACGATGACGGCCGACGGCACGTATCTGACGGCGATCATGGTTCCCGGCATCCTGATGATGCTGGGCGCCGGCCTCGCCGGAACCCCCCTCGCCGCGCTCGCCACCTCCGGCACCGCGCCGGAGGAGGCCGGTCTGGTCGCCGGCCTGATCAACACCTCGCGCACGATGGGCGGTTCGCTCGGTCTGGCCGTCCTGTCGACCCTCGCGGCGGCCCGTACGGGAGGCAGTACCACTCCGGAGGCCCTGACCGAGGGCTACGCCCTGGCCTTCCGCACCGGAACGGCGATCCTGGCCGTCGGCGTGGTCCTGATGTGGCTGTGGCTGCCCCGAAAGGCCGCGGCGGCCCACTGAGTTCCGGACGGACGGGCGGACGGGCGGCCGCGAGGGTCGACAGGACGGCCAGAC
>NZ_LIQT01000294.1 GCF_001418415.1 Streptomyces hirsutus | reverse complement strand
GAGCAGGAGCGCGGCGAGGGCGCCGATCGCGTAGTGCGCGCCGTGCTCCAGGAAGACGTACTCGTCGAGGGTGCCCTGGCGGACCAGGTAGACCGTCAGCGAACGGACGTACATGGCGCCGATACCGAGGCCCAGGGCCATCAGCACGATGTCGTTGGTGATGGCGAAGGCGCCGATCACGCCGTCGAAGGAGAAGGACGCGTCCAGGACCTCGAGGTAGAGGAACATGAAGAACGCGGCCTTGCCGCCGATGGCGAGGGCCGTCTTGGGCTTGCCGGCCCGCGCGGCCTTCTCCTCCTCCTCGTGCTCGTGTTCCTCCTGCTCCTCGAGCCGGTTCTCGAAGTAGCCGGAGAGCCCGCCCACGATCATGTAGGTGATCAGACCGCCGATACCGGCGAGGAGGACGGTTTCCGCCTTGTCCACGTGCAGGCCGCCGTGCTGGTGGGCGTTGGCCCCGACCGTGAGGGAGGCGACCAGCAGGACGATCAGCGCGATGCAGGCCGACAGCATGTCGACCTTGCCGAGCTTGGACAGCGGGCGCTCGATCCAGGTCAGCCACTTGATGTCCCGGTCCTCGAAGATGAAGTCCAGGAAGATCATCAGCAGGAACATGCCACCGAAAGCGGCGATCGACGGGTGGGCGTCGGTGACCAGTTCCTGGTAGCGGTCCTTGTCGGTGAGGGCGAGATCGACCGCCTCGATGGGTCCGAGCGAGGCGCTGATGGCGACGATCACGACGGGGAAGACCAGTCGCATACCGAAGACGGCGATCAGGATGCCGATGGTGAGGAAGATCTTCTGCCAGAAGGCATTCATCTTCTTCAGGATTCCGGCGTTGACCACCGCGTTGTCGAAAGACAGCGAGATTTCGAGGATCGAGAGGATCGCCACGATGCCGAAGGCGGTCCACCCCCCGAAGAGGATCGCTGCGACCAGGCCGAGCGCGGTGACCGCGAACGACCAGCCGAAGGTTTTCAGAACCACTGGCTACCCCATCGTGTGTTGGGGGCTCCTCCGGACACTCTCCGGAGGAGACTCTCCCCGCTGCCGTAGTCGGCTTTACGAAACGTTGACTCCGAAGTCTAGAGCGATGCCCCGCAGCCCGGACGCGTACCCCTGTCCCACCGCCCTGAACTTCCACTCACCCTGATAGCGGTAGAGCTCACCGAAGATCATCGCGGTTTCCGTGGAGGCGTCCTCCGAGAGGTCGTAGCGGGCGAGTTCCTGTCCGTCCGCTTGATTGACGACTCGGATAAAAGCATTGCTGACCTGGCCGAAAGCCTGACCGCGGTCGTCGGCCAGGTGGATGGAGACCGGAAAAATAATCTTGTCGCACCGGTCCGGCACCTTGGAGAGGTCGACCAGCAGGGACTCGTCGTCGCCGTCGCCCTCACCCGTGAGGTTGTCGCCGGTGTGCTCCACCGAGCCGTCCGGGCTGTGGAGCTGGTTGTAGAAGATGAACCACTCGTCCCCCATGACCCGGCCGCCGCTGCACATCAGTGCGCTGGCGTCGAGGTCGAAGGGGGCTCCGGTGGTGGAGCGCGCGTCCCAGCCGAGCCCGATCAACACCTGCGTGAGGTTCGGTGCGGCCTTGGACAGGGAGACGTTTCCTCCCTTGGCGAGCGTGACGCCCATGATGCTGGTCCCTCCCCTTGGGGCCTGTCTTTCGGTTCCTCCCGGGGACGCGAGGCCCGGCACGCACATCTGCCGCGTCGTCGTCGGTCGCCATGGCCCCGCCATGACTCCCTCCTCCGCCTTGCAGCCGCACGCACCAGCCCCCGCTCACCGGAGCTTTGTCGGGTGCCGTCTCTTGGAGCCGGGATGAACCCGAAGACAGGCCCGTGATGTTCCTCAGATGGTCCTGCACGTCCGGCGCCGCACGTAAACCGTGCGGCGCCGGACGAAACAGCCGTGCGAGACGACCGGACCCGGGCGTCGGCGCCCGGAGCACGAACGTCTCAGACGTTCACGCCGAAGTCCTGGGCGATGCCGCGCAGACCGGAGGCGTAGCCCTGGCCGATGGCCCGGAACTTCCACTCGGCGCCGTGCCGGTACAGCTCGCCGAAGACCATGGCGGTCTCGGTGGAGGCGTCCTCGGACAGGTCGTAGCGGGCGATCTCGGCGCCGCCGGCCTGGTTGATGACGCGGATGAACGCGTTGCGCACCTGGCCGAAGGACTGCTGGCGGTTCTCGGCGTCGTAGATCGACACCGGGAAGACGATCTTCTCGATCTCGGCGGGGACACCCGCGAGGTTGACCTTGATCTGCTCGTCGTCGCCCTCGCCCTCACCGGTGAGGTTGTCGCCGGTGTGCTCGACCGAGCCGTCGGGGCTCTTGAGGTTGTTGAAGAAGACGAAGTTGGCGTCGCTGCTGACCTTGCCCGTGTTGTTCGCCAGCAGCGCGCTGGCGTCCAGGTCGAAGTCGGTGCCGGTCGTGGTGCGGACGTCCCACCCCAGTCCGACGATGACCGCGGTCAGGCCCGGCGCCTCCTTGGTCAGCGATACGTTGCCGCCCTTGCTGAGGCTGACTCCCACGAGTCCTCCATTGATGTCCGGGGGCGGGAAGCCCCTGTCGTGCGTCGGATGTCGGATCAACGATTCGATCCTAGTAACGGGTTCCCGGCCACCGCAGGTCCCGGGACCGAAGAATCACCGCCGTCGGGCGTGCTCACAGCGTGTCGAGCGCCTCGACGTAGTCGTTCAGATCGCGTGCGTCGGGCAGCGCGTTGACGACAGTCCACCGTACGAGGCCCTCCCGGTCGATGACGAAGGTCCCCCGTACGGCGCAGCCCTTGTTCTCGTCGAAGACGCCGTAGGCGCGCGCGACGTCCCCGTGCGGCCAGAAGTCGGACAGCAGGGGGTACTCCAGGCGCTCCTGCTCGGCGAAGACGCGCAGGGTGTGGATGGAGTCGGTGGAGACGGCGATCAGCCGCGTGTCGCGGTCGGCGAGGCGGGCCGGGCCGTCGCGCAGGGCGCGCAGCTCGTCGGTGCACACGCTGGTGAAGGCGAAGGGGTAGAAGACGAGCACCACGTTCTGACGGCCGCGGTGGTCGGACAGCCGGACGGGCGCGCCGTGGTTGTCCTTGAGTTCGAAGTCGGGAGCGTGTTCGCCGACCTGGATCGCCATCGCCTGAATCGTCCCTTCGGGGGTGCTGTACCCGGTCTGTTCCCTGGGAACACCCTACGCAAGAGGTACGACGATGGTCCGGACGGGCTGAACTGGTCAGCCCGTCCGGTACACAGCGGGAGACGGCCGGCCGCGGGAGCGGGCCGCCGCCGTGGTGGTTACCTCCGGGACTTGGCGGCCTTGGGCGTGGCCAGTCGGCTGCCGCTCCAGTCCTTGCCGACGCTGACGCTCTTGGCGGCGGTCAGGCCGGCTGTGGTGGCTGCTTCCGAGACGTCACTCGGCTCGACGTATCCCGAACGGCCGGTCTTGGGCGTGAGGAGCAGAATCGCCCCGCCTTCCTCGATGTACGTGCCGGCGTCCACCAGCGCATCCGTCAGGTCGCCGTCGTCGTCGCGGAACCACAGCACAACGGCGTCAGCCACGTCGTCGTAGTCCTCGTCGACAAGGTCGCTCTCGATGACGCCCTCGATGGCCTCGCGGAGCTCCTGGTCGACGTCGTCGTCGTAGCCGATCTCCTGGACCACCTGCCCGGGCTGGAACCCCAGCCTGGCGGCAGGGTTCGTCCGCTCCTCCGCGTGGTCCGCGGTCGCGCTCACGGGTTGCCTCCTGATCATGGTTTGGGAATATCTCAGCCACGCGCAGGCGCGCGGCGTTGGCCGTAGTCCACACGGGCGGGGCGGATCGCGCAAGTACCCGGCCGCCCGGACCGCCTAAACGGTGACGATCCTGGCCGGGACACCGCAACTCCAGGCACATCATCCTGGTCCACAGTGACTCACACCACACCCTTGTGCCCCGAATGGGCGTTTGGGAACTGTATACGGGTACGAGACTCGCATGAATCCGAGATTCGCTCCGTACGCCACCGTACCGGTGTCGGGTGCGGGTTACCTATCGGTAGAGATGACGTGTGCGGCCCCGGGGTGGACCATGGGGATCGCGCAGACCCGGCTGCATCAGTGAAGCAGCGGCCTCCTCACGGCCCTTCGACAGGTAAGGAACAGCGTGGCTTCCGCATCCGATCGCAACCCGATCATCATTGGTGGCCTTCCGAGTCAGGTTCCTGACTTCGACCCCGAGGAAACCAAGGAGTGGCTCGACTCCCTCGACGCCGCCGTCGACGAACGCGGCCGGGACCGGGCCCGCTACCTGATGCTGCGCCTGATCGAGCGGGCCCGCGAGCGGCGCGTGGCCGTGCCCGAGATGCGCAGCACGGACTACGTGAACACGATCCCCACCCGCGCGGAGCCGTTCTTCCCTGGCAACGAGGAGATCGAGCGCAAGATCCTCAACGCGACCCGCTGGAACGCGGCGGTGATGGTCTCGCGCGCCCAGCGGCCCGGGATCGGCGTCGGCGGCCACATCGCCACCTTCGCCTCCTCGGCGTCGCTCTACGACGTGGGCTTCAACCACTTCTTCCGCGGCAAGGACGAGGGCGACGGCGGCGACCAGGTCTTCTTCCAGGGCCACGCCTCGCCGGGCATCTACGCGCGGGCGTACCTGCTGGACCGGCTGAGCGAGCGGCAGCTGGACGGTTTCCGGCAGGAGAAGTCGAAGGCGCCCGAAGCGCTGTCGTCGTACCCGCACCCGCGGTCGATGCCGGACTTCTGGGAGTTCCCGACCGTGTCGATGGGCCTGGGCCCGATCAGCGCGATCTACCAGGCCCGGATGAACCGCTACATGCAGGCGCGCGGCATCACCGACACCTCGAAGTCACACGTGTGGGCGTTCCTCGGCGACGGCGAGATGGACGAGCCCGAGTCGCTGGGCCAGCTCACGCTCGCGGCCCGCGAGAACCTCGACAACCTGACCTTCGTCGTCAACTGCAACCTGCAGCGCCTGGACGGGCCGGTGCGCGGCAACGGCAAGATCATCCAGGAGCTGGAGTCGGTCTTCCGGGGCGCCGGCTGGAACGTGATCAAGCTGGTATGGGACCGCTCCTGGGACCCGCTGCTCGCCCAGGACCGGGACGGCGTCCTGGTCAACCGGATGAACACCACGCCGGACGGCCAGTTCCAGACGTACGCCACCGAGTCCGGGGCGTACATCCGCGACCACTTCTTCGGCGACGACCACCGGCTGCGCGCCATGATCGAGAACATGACCGACGATCAGGTGCTGCACCTGGGGCGCGGCGGCCACGACCACAAGAAGATCTTCGCGGCGTACCAGGCGGCGAAGGACCACAAGGGCCAGCCGACGGTGATCCTCGCCAAGACGGTCAAGGGTTGGACGCTCGGCCCGAACTTCGAGGGCCGCAACGCCACGCACCAGATGAAGAAGCTGACGGTCGACGACCTCAAGGGCTTCCGTGACCGGCTGCACCTGCCGATCTCCGACAAGGAGCTGGAGTCCGGCCTGCCGCCGTACTACCACCCGGGCCGGGACTCGGAGGAGCTCCAGTACATGCACGACCGCCGCAAGTCGCTCGGCGGGTACGTGCCGACGCGTGTGGTGCGCTCGAAGCCCCTCGCGCTACCCGAGGACAAGACGTACGCGAACGTGAAGAAGGGCTCGGGCCAGCAGTCCATCGCGACGACCATGGCCTTTGTCCGCCTCCTCAAGGATCTCTTGCGGGACAAGGAGATCGGCAAGCGGTTCGTACTGATCGCGCCGGACGAGTACCGCACGTTCGGCATGGACTCGTTCTTCCCGAGCGCGAAGATCTACAACCCGCTCGGGCAGCAGTACGAGTCCGTGGACCGCGAGCTGCTGCTCGCGTACAAGGAGGCGCCGAACGGGCAGATGCTGCACGACGGCATCTCCGAGGCCGGCTGCACGGCCTCGCTGATCGCAGCCGGCTCGGCGTACGCCACGCACGGCGAGCCGTTGATCCCGGTGTACGTCTTCTACTCGATGTTCGGTTTCCAGCGCACCGGCGACCAGTTCTGGCAGATGGGCGACCAGCTGGCGCGCGGTTTCGTCCTCGGCGCGACCGCGGGGCGTACGACGCTGACCGGCGAGGGCCTTCAGCACGCGGACGGCCACTCGCAGCTGCTGGCGTCCACGAACCCGGCGTGCGTGGCCTACGACCCGGCCTTCGGGTTCGAGATCGCGCACATCGTGCAGGACGGTCTGCGCCGGATGTACGGCAGCGACGAGCAGCACCCGCACGGCGAGGACGTCTTCTACTACCTGACCGTCTACAACGAGCCCATCCGGCACCCGGCCGAGCCGGAGAACGTGGACGTGGAGGGCATCCTCAAGGGCCTGTACCGCTTCAGCGAGGGCACGGCGGGCTCGCTGCCGGCCCAGATCCTCGCGTCCGGTGTCGCGGTGCCCTGGGCCCTCGAGGCGCAGCGGATCCTCGCCGAGGAGTGGGACGTCCGGGCCGACGTCTGGTCGGCGACCTCCTGGAACGAGCTGCGGCGCGAGGCCGTGGAGTGCGAGCGGCACAACCTGCTGGGTCCGGAGGAGGAGCAGCGGGTGCCGTACGTCACCCGGAAGCTGTCCTCGGCGCAGGGGCCGGTCCTGGCGGTGTCGGACTGGATGCGGTCGGTGCCGGACCAGATCGCGCGCTGGGTGCCGGGGACGTACCAGTCACTGGGCGCGGACGGCTTCGGCTTCGCCGACACGCGCGGGGCGGCCCGGCGGTTCTTCCACATCGACGCGCAGTCGATCGTGGTGGGAGTGCTGACGGAGCTGGCCCGCGAGGGGCACGTCGACCGGTCCGTGCTGAAGCAGGCCATCGACCGCTACCAGCTGCTCGACGTGGCCGCGGCCGGCCCGGGCCCGGCGGGCGGCGACGCCTGACGCGGGCGCACGGCACAGGAAGAAGGGCCTCCGGCGTTCGCCGGAGGCCCTTCTTCCTGTGCCGTGCCGTTCCGGAGACTTCTGTCCGCTTTCCGGGTCCTCGTCCGTCCGGAACCGGGGTCTTCCGTCCGGTCCCGGACCGCCCGGGTGGTCAGAACACTCCGTAGCCCGAGCCGGTGGCTCCGGCCAGCCAGATGACCGCCAGCAGCGTGTCGATGGCGCCCAGCACCACGGCGACCAGCGCCGGGATCGAGCGGGACCCGCCCCAACTGCGGCCCATGGCGAGCCAGCCGCAGACGATCGCCGCCGGGCCGAGGACGATCCCCAGCACGAAGAATCCGGCGACCGCGCAGATGGCTCCGATGATTCCGAGCGTCGCGCGATCCGGCCCGCTCCCTGACCACGTCCGGCCACGTGAGCGGGGGTGCCTGCGCGTGCCGTTTCCGAAGCTCGCCATCATCAACTCCCAGAACCCCGGGGTTGGTTGGAGTTGCAGTGGGGTTCGACATGCGGGTACCCCCACTCGGGGAGTGAATGCCCCCGAAGCGACGGCGGACGAGCCGCTGCCTGCGCGCTGCCCCCCTCCAGCAGCGCGCCGCAGCCGCATCCCCCAGGCCCTGCGGAGGACCTGACCCACTGTGACCTGCGACCCCCTCCCAACGGGAGGGATCACCGCATCGGTTCACCCTGACGAGCGAACCCGGTCACCGGATCGGTCAGATGTGACCGACGCCCGCGCCGGCCTCCGCGTTCTCACCGCGCTTGGTGAGGAGGGCGACGCCCACCGCCACGACGGCGACTCCGGTGGCGACCAGGGAAGCCGTGCTCATGCCGGAGATGAAGGTGTCGTGGGCCACGTCGGTGACCGTCGCGACCATCTCCGGGGGCATCTGCCCGCCCACCGGGGGCACACCGATCTGGACTGCCTCGGCGGCCTGCTCGGCCTGTTCGGGAGTGAGCGGCGGGAGTCCCGCGTCCGCCCAGTTGTCCGCGAGGTCGTTGTCGACCTTGGAGGCCATCACCGCGCCCAGCACGGCCGTACCGAGGCTGCCGCCGACCTGCATGGCAGCCTGCTGGAGACCGCCGGCGACGCCGGAGAGCTCCAGCGGCGCGTTGCCCACGATCACCTCGGTGGCGCCGACCATGACGGGGGCCAGGCCGAGGCCCAGCAGCGCGAACCAGAGCGACATCAAGGCGCTGCCGGTGTCCTTCTGGAGCGTGGAGATGCCGAACATGGCGAGCGCGGTGAAGGCCATGCCGCCGGCCAGCGGGATGCGCGGACCGACCTTGGTGATCACCGCGCCGGCCAGCGGGGAGCCGACGATCATCATGCCGGTGAGCGGCAGCAGGTGCAGACCGGCGTCGACCGGGCTCAGGCCGTGCACGTTCTGCAGGTAGAAGGTGACGAAGAACAGGCCGCCCATGAAGGAGATGGCCATGAGGACCATCAGCACGACACCCGCGGACAGCGGGACGGAGCGGAACATCGCCAGCGGGATCAGCGGCTCCTTGACCCCCCTCTCCCAGAACGCGAAGACCACGAAGAGCACCACCGAGACGGCGATGAACCCCCAGGTCTTGAGGTCTCCCCAGCCCCACTCGGGGGCCTTGATCAGCGCCCAGACGAGGCAGAACATCGCGCCGGACAGCAGAGCGATGCCGGGGACGTCGAAGGAGTGCGGGCGGTTCTCCGCGCGGTGGTCGAGCAGGATCCACACGCCGAGAGCGACCGCGAGGACACCGACCGGGACGTTGATCCAGAAGACCGACTGCCAGCTGACGTGCTCGACGAGGACACCGCCGAGGATCGGGCCGCCGGCGGTGGAGGCGCCGATGACCATGCCCCAGATCCCTATGGCCATGTTGAGCTTCTCGGCCGGGAAGGTCGCGCGCAGCAGGCCCAGCGCGGCCGGCATCAGCAGCGCGCCGAACAGACCCTGCAGGACACGGAAGACGATGACCGACGCGATGCTGTCGGACAGGCCGATCGCGCCCGAGGCGGCGGCGAAGCCGACCACGCCGATGAGGAAGGTCTGCCGGTGGCCGAACCGGTCACCGAGCTTGCCCGCGGTGATCAGGGAGACCGCGAGGGCGAGGAAGTACGCGTTGGTGATCCACTGGACGTCGGCGAAACTGGCGCCGAGGTCGCTGGCGATGGCGGGGTTGGCGATGGCGACGATGGTGCCGTCGAGGGCCACCATCATGACGCCGACGGCGACGGTGAAGAGGGTGAGCCAGGGATGGCCGCGCCGCCCTCTGCCGCGTGCCGCGTCCGACGAGGCGTCCGAAGGTGTCCTGTCCCCGGGTCCCGTCGCGTCGATGGTGGTCTGACTAGTCATGCGTTCGAGGCTAGTGACAGTCACTGACAGTTGACAAACCAATTCATCGATCAGTAACTCGGTCGACATGCCCGTATAGCCTGAACTGGGAGAACGGTTCCGGAAGCGCCCCGGGAAACCGCGGGAACCACAGGGAACCCGGGGAACCGCGGGGGAATCGGTCCGGAGAGCCACGGGAGGAACCATGGAGACGGTCGGGACCGTCGTCGGCGCGGTGCCGGCGCCGGGGCTGCGGGAACGCAGGAAGCGGCTCACCCGCGACGCGCTGGTCCGGTCCTCCCTGGAGCTGTTCGCGACCCGCGGCTACGAGGGGACGACGGTCGACGACATCGCGGCGGCCGTCCACGTCTCGCAGCGCACCTTCTTCCGCTACTTCGCCAGCAAGGAGGAGGTCGCGTTCCACGTCCCGCGCCTCGCCGAGTCCCTCGTCGTCGACGCCGTACGGGGGCGCCCTCCCGGCGAGCCGCCGCTGGACGTGCTGCGCGGGGCCCTGCGGGAGAGCTGGGACGGCATCAACGAGGTCGTCGAGCAGGTCGTGCCGCTGGAGCTGCACCTGCGGGTGTACCGGGTGATCGAGTCGACGCCCGCGCTGCTCGCCGCGCATCTGCGGCGCTCCAGCGAACTGGAGGAGCGGCTGGCCCGCGTGATCGCCGGCCGTGAGGGCGTCGACCTGGACACCGACCCCCGGCCGCGCATCCTGGTGGCCGCGGTCTGCGGCGTGGTCCGGGTGGCGGAACGGTCCTGGTCTGCCGGGGACTCCGGCCTCGCCGCCCTGCGCGAGCTGGTGACGGCCCACCTGGACCAGTTGGGGCCCGCCCTGGCGGGGCCCTGGAGCGACGCCCGACGCACCTCCGGGTGACTACTGCTCACCATCGACGTATCGAAACGTGATACCCGTCACTTGATTGACGCGAGACCCTCCCGTTCTCCTAGTGTGTCCTGTCAGTGACTTCCTTCGACACCACCCCGCAACTGAACGTGTGGCGTGCGCTCCTCGCACTGGCCGTCGTCTTCGTGATGCTGGCGACCACCGGCTGGACGGCACTGCGCCAACAGCGGGACAAGGCACCGCTCCCGGCCTCGCTCACCGCCTGGGAGCAGGGGCGCACAGGAGGCCACCGGCTGCCCGACCCCGATTCCGCGCCCGCCGCACTGGCCCGGTTCTTCGCCTCTCTCACCAAGGCGCAGCGGGTGGGTCTCGCCCACCGCTTCCCGCTCGCGGTCGGCAACATGAACGGCGCCCCGGTCAAGCTGCGTTACCGCGCCAACCGCATCGCGCTGGAGCAGGCCCGCGAGGTCGAGCGGGAACGGATGCGCGACAAACGGCTCACCCCCGCCGGGCAGCATCAGGCGGGCCGCCGGATGAACCGCTTCACGGCCCTGATGAGCCCGGGCCGCCAGATCCTCGCCTTCGACCCGTCGGGCCCCGGCCGGGCCGCCGAGGTCTTCGGCAACCTGCGCGCGGCCGAGCGGGTCTCGGTCGTCGTCCCCGGCGTCGACACCGACCTGCTCACCTTCCAGCGCACCCAGCGCCGCTATGCGGCGCCCGTCGGCATGGCCCAGTCGCTCTACGCGGCCGAGCACACGGCGGCCCCCTCGACGCCCACCGCCGTGATCGCCTGGGCCGACTACACCGCGCCCAGCGGGCTCGGCATGGAGTCGGCGATGGCGGCGCGTGCCGCGGACGGCGCGGCGCGCCTCGGCGCGCTGCTGCGCGCCCTGCCCGGCGAGGCCCGCGTCTCCCTGTTCTGCCACAGCTACGGCTCCGTGGTGTGCGGGCTCGCCGCGCCCACGCTGCCCGGCCGGGTGACCGACATAGCAGTGGCCGGCAGTCCCGGCATGCGGGCCGAGTCGGTCACCGACCTGCGCACCCACGCACGGGTGTGGGCGATGCGGGACGCGGACGACTGGATCCAGGACGTGCCCTACCTCGAGGTCGGCGGGCTGGGGCACGGGGCCGACCCGGTGTCCTCGGCCTTCGGAGCGCGCGTGCTGTCGGCGCATGAGGCCCGGGGCCACAGCGGGTACTTCGTGCCGGGCACCGACAGTCTGCGCAACTTCGCCGAGATCGGTGTTGGCGCATACCGCGCGGTGGACTGCGCACACGGGAACGGCCTGTGCCGGGCGGGTTTGTCCGGCACCGCCGCATCGGGACGCGCGTAGAGAACGGAGGAACTGCGGTATGCCCGGGGAGGGGACGAAAAGGCTCGTGCCGCATACGATGAGCCGCATGGGTGACGTACTGGCCGGATTTCACGCTGCCTGGGAGTTCGAGTCCGACTCCGTGCTCATCCGGTACGAAAGGGGGATCAGAACACCCAAGTTGTTTCAGGCACTCGGGGAACGCCGCATCCCCCTGGAGGCCATCGCCGGAGTGACGCTGACCCCCGGCAGACGCGACACCGTCGTGCTGCGCATCGAGCCGCGGCCCGGCGCCGACCCGTTGATGGAGGCGGCGGCCGGGCAGCTGAAGGACAGTTGCGACCCCTACCGGCTCGTGCTGCCCGCCGAACGCGAGACGCTCGCCGAGTACTACGCCGACGAACTCCTCGCCCTGCTCACCGAGTCGGGTCCCGCCGAGCGCCATCTGGTGTCCGCCCCGGACACTCCGCTGCACTTCAAGGCGTACGACGGCAGGGCCTCCTTCGACGGGAAGGCGGTCTCCTTCCGCTGGTCCTGGACGGGGGCCTCGTCCGCGAAGTGGAAGGCCGGCGACCAGCGCTTCCCCGTCGGGGAGTTGTGCGGCGTGGAGTGGCGCTCCCCGGAGGTCTTCGAAGGGCATCTGCGGCTGCTGCGCCGCGACGAGCCCGCCCGGCCCCCGCAGGCCGACCAGGACCCGGCGGCCGTGGTGTTCGGGCTGGGGTACGGCCCGGTGCACGAGTCGCTGCCGTTCGCCGCGGCCGTACTGGCGGCGGCGCGGACGACCGCGCCGGTGCCCGCGGGGGCCGTGGCCGCCGTGCGCCGCGACCCCGCGGACATCGCCGACCGCATACGCCACCTCGGGGAACTGCACCAGGCGGGACTGGTGACGGACGAGGAGTTCTCCGTGAAGAAGGCGGAGTTGCTGGCGGAGCTTTAGGGCTCCGCCGGCCGCGGTGATCCGCCGGATCCACGACGGGGACGACTCGCGGGTGCCGCCGCGTCCCGGCCGCCCGGCAGGCACGTCGTCGGCGAAACCGTGAGCACCGCGCGGCGCGGTGCTCACGGCTTTCACGGAGGGGCGTCGGCCGAGCAGAGCGGCCGCCGGCGTCCGCCGCCCAGTCCCTCGGTACCGCCGTCGCTCAACGGGACCTCTCCGATGCCAGGGCGCGCCCGGCGTCCGCGTAGAAGCCGATCTTCCGGTCGAGCACGGCGAGGGTGCCCTGGAGCTCCGCGATCCGGGCCACCACGTCCTCGCGGGTCGCCTTGAGGAGCTCGAAGCGGTCGGCGTAGGTGTGGTCGCCCTCCCGCACCATCTCCGCGTACCGGACCATGTCCGCGACCGGCATCCCGGTCAGCCGGAGCTTGCCGACGAGGGCGAGCCAGTCGAGGTCGCGGTTGCTGTAGCGGCGCTGGCCGGTGTGCGACCGGTCGATGTGCGGCATCAGCCCGATGCGCTCGTACCAGCGCAGGGTGTGTGCGCTCAGCCCGGTGAGGGCGGCCACCTCGCTGATCGTGTACTTGTCCGCGCCGTCCGGCCGCCGGTCGCCCTGCGGCGGCCCGGCGCAGGTGTCGGTCCTGGCACCCGTGTTCTCACCCGTGGTCTCCGTCACCGTCATACCCTCCACGCTAGATCCCTGGAGTGCACTCCAGGCAAGCACGACCGGCGGGAAAACGGCGGGCGGGCGGACGTCCTGGCCGATTAGCATGCCGGTCATGACGCGTGGACCTCGTGCACGCCGGGCGGTGGCCGACGACGCGGAGGAAGTGCTGCGCCTGCGCCAGGTGATGATCGACTCGATGGCCCGTTCCTCCCCCGCCACGGACTGGCACGCCGACGCCCTGCCGGTGCTGCGCGCGAAGCTCGCCGAGCCGGACGGCCCGTTCGCGGCGTTCGTCGTGGACCGGCCGGAGCGGGGCGGGCTGGCGGCGCTGGTGGCCGGCTCGATCGAGTACCGCATCGGCGGCGCGCACGACCCGCACGGCACCGACGGCTACCGGGCCTAATCGCAGTGCGCCGGGCTTCAGCCCGGTGGTGAAGCGACTCCGAGGACTGCTCTGACCCGCGCTGTGGACACGGGTTCGCACTGTTGACCTCAGCTCGGACGGGCCGGTTCTGCTGCTCGATGTACTGCTTCACGATCGACAACGGGGCACCGCCGACCGATCCGGCGAAGTACGAGCCGGACCACAGCCGCTGTGCCCGCCAGTAGTGCCGGACCAGTTCCGGGTACTCCTGGCGGAGCCTGCGGGAGCTGACGCCCTTCAGGCTGTTGACCAGCTTTGACAGGGCGACCTTCGGCGGGAAGTCCACCAATGGGTGGACGTGGTTGTTCTCGCCGTTGAACTCCACCAGCTCACACTCGAAGTCCTCGCAGACGGCGCGCATGATCTCCTCCAAGCGGGTCAGGTGCGCGTCGCTGAAGACCTTGTGCCGGTACTTCGTCACGAAAACCAAGTGGGCATGAAGAACGAAAGCACAGTGACGACCAGTACGAATGTTCTGATATTCAGCCATAAACCAACTGCAGTACGGTGATTGGCATGCAGCTTCGGTACAGCTTCCGCCTGTATCCGAACGTTCCCCAGCGTGCCGCGCTGGCCAGGGCGTTCGGGTGTGCGCGGGTGGTCTACAACGACGCGCTCCGCGCCCGTGAGACCGCCCGCACCTCAGGTGAGCCGTTCCCCGGGACCGGGGACCTGTCGAAGCTGCTGATCACCGAGGCGAAGAAGACCGGAGAACGTGCCTGGCTCGGCGAGGTCTCCGCCGTAATCCTCCAGCAGTCGCTGCGGGACCTGGACACCGCCTACCGGAACTTCTTCGACGGGCTCAAGGGCAAGCGCCCGCGCATGGGCGTGCCCCGGTTCAAGTCCCGCAGGGACAACCGGCAGGCCGTACGGTTCACCGCCAACGCCCGCTGGAAGATCACGCCGGGTGGGGACCTGTCGCTGCCGAAGATCGGCGATGTGCGGGTGAAGTGGTCCCGTAACCTGCCCTCGGTGCCGTCCACGGTGACCGTGATCAAGGGTGCGGTCGGCCGGTACTTCGCCTCGTTCGTGGTGGAGACCGAGCCTGGGACACTGCCCGAGACCGAACCCGTGGTCGGCATCGACCTGGGGTTGGGGCACTTCGCCGTCCTCTCCGACGGCACGAAGATCGACGCCCCGCGTTTCCTTCGCCGGGCCGAGAAGAAGCTCAAGCGCGCACAGCGGAATCTGAGCCGGAAGACGAAGGGTTCCAGCAACAGGACCAAGGCCCGCATCAAGGTCGCCCGCGCACACGCGCAGGTGGCCGATGCACGGCGCGAGTTCCACCACCAGCTCTCCACCAGGCTGATCCGCGAGAACCAAGCGGTCGCGGTGGAAGACCTGGCGGTCAAGGGACTCGCCCGTACGCGCCTGGCCAAGTCCGTGCACGACGCCGGATGGTCGGCTTTCGTCGCGATGCTGGAGTACAAGGCCGCGAAGTTTGGCCGCACCTTCCATCGCATCGGACGCTTCGAGCCGACCTCTCAGGTCTGCTCGGTGTGCGGTGTCAAGGACGGTCCCAAACCGCTGCACGTCCGCGTCTGGCAATGCGCAGCGTGCGGGACCGTCCTGGACCGGGACATCAACGCGGCGGTCAACGTCGCCAAGGCCGCCGGACTGGCGGTTTCGGCCTGTCGAGCGCGGGTAAGCCGGGCACTCGTGCCCGCACAGCGCGGTGAAGCAGGAACCCACCGAGACGGTCAGCCGATCGTGGTAGGAACCCCCGCCCTTTAGGGTGGGGAGCGGAAGTCAAGTCTTCAGCGTCGCCACCGACCCGGACGCCCGCCGCCGGGGCCACGCGCGGGCGTGCATGGAGGCGCTGCTGGATTGGTTCCGCGAGCGCGGCGCCTGCCGCATCCGCCTCACCGCGACCGCACAGGCCGAGCCCCTGTACGCTTCCCTGGGCTTCGCCCGGAGGCCGGACCCGTTGCTCGAGCTGCGGCTGTGAGCGCATACCCTCGAGGGCATGTCGCTCAAGAGCCTCGCGTCGATCGAGAACTGGCCGGTACCCACCGCGGCGGCGGGAGTCGTCAGGGCGGACGGCACCGTCCTGGGCACCCACGGCCCCACCGGCCACCGTTTCCCGCTCGCCTCGGTCACCAAGCCGCTCGCGGCGTACGCGGCGCTCGTGGCGTACGAGGAGGGCGCGATCGAGCTGGACGAGCCGGCCGGCCCCGAGGGCTCGACGGTCCGCCACCTCCTCGCCCACACCTCCGGCCTCGCCTTCGACGAGCACCGGGTGACCTCCGCCCCCGGTGAGCGCCGCCTGTACTCCAACGCCGGGTTCGAGCAGCTCGGCGACCACATCACGAAGGCGACGGAGATCCCGTTCGCCGAGTACCTGCGGCAGGCGGTGCTGGAACCGCTGGGGATGACATCGACGTCCCTGGAGGGCGCCGCCTCCCCGGCGAAGGACGGCACGTCCACGGTGGACGACCTGCTGCGCTTCGCCGCCGAGGTTCAGGCCCCGCGCCTGCTGGACCCGCGGACCGTCGCCGAGGCGATGACGGTCCAGTACCGGGGCACCAAGGGCGTCCTGCCGGGCTACGGCCACCAGAACCCCAACGACTGGGGCCTCGGCTTCGAGATCCGCGATTCCAAGTCCCCCCACTGGACGGGCGGCTCCTCCTCGCCCCGCACCTTCGGCCACTTCGGCCAGTCGGGCACGTTCCTGTGGATCGACCCGGCGGCGGGCGTCGCCTGCGTGGCCCTGGCCGACCGCGCCTTCGGCCCCTGGGCGGTCGAGGCCTGGCCGCCCTTCACGGACGCGGTGCTGGCGGAGCTCCGGGACTGAGGGCGCACTCGAACCACACGGTCTTGCCGCCACCGGTGGGACACGGCGCAACGCCCCACCGGTCGGTCA
This sequence comes from Streptomyces hirsutus, assembly GCF_001418415.1. Taxonomy (GTDB): domain Bacteria; phylum Actinomycetota; class Actinomycetes; order Streptomycetales; family Streptomycetaceae; genus Streptomyces; species Streptomyces hirsutus. The sequence goes on along the minus strand of NZ_LIQT01000294.1, from coordinate 9,228 downwards.
CCGCCTCGACGAGAAGCAGCCCACGCCCGCCCTCGGCCAGCACGTCCCGGCCCGCCGGCACCGGCAGGCGCGGGCACCTGTCGGAGACCTCCACCCGCACCGCCCCCGGCAGCAGCAGGAAGCAGATCCCGCACCGGCGTCCGGGTACGTGCCGGATGACGTTGGCGAGCAGTTCCGACACCGCGAGTTCGGCCGCGTCGGCGACCTCCGACAGGCCTGCCCTCTCAAGGTAGAGCCGCAGAATGCGCCGCAGGTGCCGGACCGAGTGCTCGCCCAGGGCGAACTCGGCCCGGTACCGCGTCTCGACGTCCGCCGCACGCGGACCAGTTGCATGATTCACGTCACCAAAATGAGACGCTCTGCGTACGCTTGGCTACGCAAAGAAACCAACATCGCGAGACGTTGAGGCCAGGCCGGAGGCATCACTGTGGCCAACATCCAGACGCTCGACCCCAGCGCGTCCCCCCTCGACTACTACGGCTGGGAGCTGCGCCGCCAACGCGAAGCCCACGGGCTCAATCAGGGCCGGCTCGGTGAAATCATCTTCTGCACGGGCTCGCTGATCGGCCAGATCGAGACCACGAAGAAGATCCCCACCCGCGACTTCTCCGAACGCGTCGACGCCGCCCTCGGCACCGACGGCACCTTCTCCCGCTTGATCGGCCTGGTGCTGCGAAGCCAACTGCCCACGTGGTTCCAGCCGTACGCGGAGATGGAGGCGAAGGCGTCGTACATCTCCACGTATCAGGCCCAGGTGGTGTACGGGCTGCTGCAGACGGAGGAGTACGCACGGGCGGTGCTCGCCACCGGGGTGCCGGACGATCTGGAAAGCCTGGTGACCGCTCGGATGGAGCGCCAGCGCATCTTGGAGCGGGAACAACCGCCGCTGGCCTGGGTGGTACTGGACGAGGCCGTACTGCACCGGCCGATCGGCGGTCATGGCGTCATGCGGCGCCAACTGGCACATTTGTTGAAATTCACCGGTGACCGGTGGGTGCACGTGCAGGTGCTACCGAACAAGGTCGGTGGACACTCCAGCCTCGCTGGTTCGTTCAACTTCCTCCGCTTCGAAGATGACCCGGATGTGGTCTACACGGAAGACCTCATCTCCGGTCATATGACGGCCAATCCCGAGACTCTCAGGGAAGCTTCGCTCCGTTACGCTCGCTTGCAGGCCGCCGCGCTCTCCGTGGAGGATTCGGCGGAACTGATCATCCACGTGATGGAGGAACGCTATGGACACCGCTCCCAGCTCGAGGAACAGCCAGTGGCGTAAGTCCAGTTACAGCGGGAACACCGGCGGGGACTGCGTGGAGTGCACCGTCACCGACGGCGCAACATGGCGCACCTCCAGCCACAGCGGAAGCACCGGCGGTGAGTGCATTGAGGTGGCCGACGGCTGCCCGGCCGGCGCCGTCCCGGTCCGGGACAGCAAAAACCCGACCGGCCCCGTCCTCACCATCAGCGCCCCCGCTTGGCAGACCTTCGTCAACGGCCTGCGCTGACCGCTCTGCCCGAGAGCTGCGTCAATCGCCCCAACACGACGGCGTGGTCCCGCCGCCGCCCGACGCGACGGGACCCACCGCCCTCTACCTCGACGGCGCGACGCCACGATCCGCCCGGCGCAACTCACCGGCTGCCAGGACTGCGCATGCGGCACCGACGAGGACCACGCCGGGGATCGTGAGCATGCTGCGCTGATCGGCCTCCAGGACAGCCTGATACCGCTCCCGGGAGAGTTCGACCGTGCCGCGTGCAGTGGTGTCGAAAGCGAAGTATTTCCCGTCCCTCACCTCGGCGGACTGCAGGTTCCCCTCCCGCCCCATACTGAGGAACATCATCGCCATACCCGACAGGACCAGCACCGCAAGCCCTGCCTGAACCTTGCCGGGAAGACACCTCAAGGCCTGCCAGACCTGGGCTTTGTCCGCCCGCGCCAGCACGAGACGGGCCAGGGCGGCCATGACGGTCGGGAAGACCACTACGACGTTCAGCGGCAGCAGCCATCGCCCATCGAGCAACGGCAAGGTCCCGGGCAGCCAAGTGAGCCAGGCCAGCGGCAGGAGGACGGCGCCCAGCCCGGCCGCGACACCACCGTGCAGCTTGAACGACCATCCCATGGCCCGCAGCCTGCCACAGGCATCACACCAGGTCAGTGCCGGGTTCCGGCAGCGATCACCGCTTCGGCCTGCCGCACCTTGTTCTGCCAGGATCAGCTGCCCGCCAAGTAGCCAGGAGGTAGATCTTCCGGCCGTCCGCTCGGGCAGCACCCCGGAGCGACTTCCTGCCGACGGTCGGCCCGCGCGGACCGGGGCTCTTGTCCTGCCGGTCCGCGAGGCCAGGCCCCGACCGCGCGGTCCAGAACGTCGATGTCGCCCCCGGCCGGCAACCTGTAGATCGCGGACTCCGCAGGCCAGGACCGCGCACGCAGTCAGCGCGAGCGTTGTCACGGGTGAGTGCCGTGCCCCACGGGGATCACGGAGGTCGGGGACCTGTGCGAGGCGTTCCAGCAGGCCCGCAATCCCACTCGCGTCGACTTCCGGACGTGGGCTGAGCCGGCCAAAGGCAGAAGAGATCAGAGATGACGCATCGGCAGGCACGGGCTCCCCAAGGCCACAAAGCGTAGAGAACCCCATGATCACGGGCGCCCGTTCCTGTCTTGTGGCGGCCACCGTGTCGTGACCGCCCCGGTGCCCCTGGCGGGACAGCTCCACCGCCGGCGCGCAGGTGGACTTCACCGTCCACCTGCGCGCCGGCGGCGGGCCGGATCCGGCCCGCTCTCCGGCATGGGTCGAATCAGTAGACGCTCCGTAGGTCGTGTTGCTCGCCAATCGGCTTTTGACCACCGCACACTGAAGTTCTTCAACGCAGTCCGTAGAGGAAAGGGATCCCAGATGGCAAGCCAGCCCATTCTGTTGTTCGACGGAGACTGCGGTTTTTGTAGCAGAACAATCGAGATTGCTCGGCGCACCATTCAGCCGCGTGTGCAATTCGTCCCCTGGCAGTACGCCGACCTCGCCGCCCTGGGCGTCACCGAAGACAGAGCCGACCGCGAGGTCCTTTGGATCAGCCCGGTCGGCGGCAAGGTCTACGGTGGACCGCGCGCCCTGTCCGCCGTGCTGATGTGCGGACGGAGGCGCTGGTGGTGGCTCGGGCTCGTTCTTCGGCTGCCGCCTGTCAACTGGACGGCACGTGGCGTCTACCGGGTTGTCGCGAAGAACCGCCATCGCCTGCCGGGCGGCACAGCCTCCTGCTCTCTCCCGGCTCATATGCGAGGGAAACCGGACTGCTGACCCCTATTTCAGTGAGGGCTGCGGCGGTACCACAGCGGGTGCTGTCCCGACGGGGGCTTCCGCTCCCACGCCACCTGTGCGCTGGAAGGCGCGCCGCCCCAGCCGTCCCAGGGCGCGGTAGAAGCGGTCCGGCAGGAATGCGGCATCGGCGACGATCATCGCGCCGGAGAAGAGAGGCAGCCCCATGAGCACCGCGATATTCACGTGCATGCCCAACAGCAGGATCAGGACAGGGTATTTGAGCCTGCCGAACAGGACGAACGGAAAGGCGACCTGCACCAGCACCGTCAGGTAGCCGACGACGGCGATCAGCACGTGATGGCCGGCGATCATCTGGGACAGCTCGGGCCAGGGCCGGAACAGGTCGATGTTCAGGACGTAGTGCAGGGCGGTGCCGTCGCCCCACTTCAGACCCTGCACCTTGTACAGGCCCGCGCATCCGTAGAGGAAGCAGACCTGGGCGGCGATGACGAACATGCCGCAGTTGTGCAGCACGGTGGTCAAGATGGTGCGGGCGTCACCGAGATGGTGCCGGAGATCGCCGCCCTGCGGGCCTGCCGTCCTGCCCGCCGACGCCTGGAGCCGGGTCCTGCGGGCGTCGAGGGACCAGCGCCGGCCGCACGCGGTGAAGACGAGGTAGACAGCCATGAGGACCATGAGATTGTCCCCGCCGTCCGCCATGTAGATCGCCCTGGCGTGGAACGACACCACCACGACCGCGAACAGCACGGACACCGCCCGCGTCCGCCAGCCCAGCAAGAACAGCGCACACGTCACCAGAGCCACGGCGTAGCAGATCTCGAAGTACACCTGGCTGTCGGACAGGGTGAGGACGCTGGCCCACCCGCTCTGGTCGAACATCTGCCTGGCCAGCGTGGGCGTCCACGGTGAACCTGGGCCCCACATCTCGTTGCGGTGCGGAAACTCGCGGAGCAGGAAGACGAGATAGAGCAGCCCGTACCCGATGCGCAGCACCGCCGCCGCGTACAGGGAGACCGGCCGCTCGGTCAGGAGGGCGAGGAACGCGTGGGCCCGGTCGAGTACGCGCTGCGGCATGCGGACGGCTGCCCGCTCGGTGGTGCGTTCGGACGCTGTGGGCGCCGCGGCCGGTTTCTGCTCAGTCCGTTGCATGCGAGGCCACCTTCCACCAGGGCAGATACCGGGTTTCGGCCCGCGTCGATGCCGTGGCGGCCGGGGGGAGTCCACCCGCCGCGTCGGGCGCGGCGATAGGCCGCGAGATCACCCGCAGCTGGAGGGAATCGAAGGTGCCGCCTCGTTGGGCGGTGACGCGATCCGCTGCGATGTTGCGCAGATACTTCTCGATCATCAGAGCCCGCTCCGAGCTCGGCCGGTTGTCGCCGCCGTGCGTTTTCAGGTACGCGTTCCAAGCCTGGCGCAGCATGTTCTGTGCCGTATGGCTCGGAAAGACGTTGTGCTTGACGGCGGCATCGTCCTCAGCGGTCAGATCGACCCAGCCGCTCACCCGCGCGGTGCCGTCCGGTGCCGTCTGCCTGGTCCTCGCCGAGATCTGCCGGTTGGCGGACTGCGGATTCGGGGCGAAGAGCCGCCAGTTCTGCTCGAACACGGGCCGGACCCACGCGTCGACCTGCTGGCTGTAGGCCTTTGAGATGGCGTTCGGAGGCGCCACGTACAGAAACACCAGGAGTACATGGACCAGGGTCACTGCCAGACACAGGGCCACCGCGGTTCCCGTTGCAGCGCTCAGCGGGCGGGGTGGCCCTGAAATCCCACGGGTGCTACCCGGTCCCCCGCCACTGTCCTGCGCTGCCGGCTCAGCTCCGGTCCGCTGCGGATACTTCACGTTTGTCGACTCAGCGCCGCTCAGCACGGCCCCACCCGGTCCTTCCCATCCTGACTGCTCGCACCTACTGCTCCTGCTTCCGCGGGTGGCACGCGACGGAATCGATGACGATCCGCCGCGCGCCACCCGTCTTACCTTCAGTGCGGAATGTTCACCTTGGGCATCTCGGGCACGTTGTGCATGCCCTGCTTCTTCTCATAGCCGGGCTTCTTCTCATAGCCGGGCTCCCCCGGCTTGTCCTGGTGGCCGGGCTTGCCAGGCTTCCCCGGCTTCTTGCGGCAGTCGCAGTCGTGCCCGCCCACGGCGTCACCGGTCGCGGCAGCATCGCCGGTCGCAGCAGCGTCACCGGTCGCGGCAGCATCGCCAGTCGCGGCGTCACCAGTCGCGGCATCGCCAGTCGCGGCGTCACCAGTCGCGGCATCGCCGGTCACGGCGTCACCGGTCGCAGCGTCACCGGTGGTCGTGGTGGTGGTTTCACACTCCGGCCTGGTGATCACGTTGTTGTCCAGCGTCACGGCCCCGTTGCGGGCCAGCACCCGGCCCTCGATGGTCGCCCCACTGTTGACAGTGATCGAGGTGAGCGCCATGAGGGTGCCCACGAAGGTGGAGCCGGATCCGAGCGTGGCCGATTCGTCGGTCACCCAGAACACGTTGCACGCCTGGGCGCCGTTCTGAAGGACAATGCTGCTCCCGGTTGCCGTTGTCAGGCCCGCAGGAACCTTGAACACCCAGACGGCGTCGGGGTTGCCCTGGGCATCCAGGGTCCAGGTACCGGTGACCAGGAGACCGGACGTGACGGCGTAGGTGCCCGGGATCAGTGTGGGGGTCACGGGCGCCGCGGAAAGGTTGAATTCCGTGGGCTGACCGAAAGCGTCGTCGTACGCCGTACCAAGGTCGGCCTTCGCTCCTGCCGCCGCCGCGCCCGCGTAGATCGTCCCGTTCACCGTACCTGGCGGGAATCCGGTAACGGCCGTTCCCGGAGATACACCGACGTCTCCGGTGACCACAGAACTACCTGTGTTGGTGACCGTCGAACCGGCCAGTACCGCGAAGCTTTCCGCGGTACCCAGCTCTACAGCTGTTGCCGCATTTGCTTGTGTAGGTGTCACCGCCACAACGGCAATGGCGACCAGCAGGGTGAGTACCCCCGCGATCCAGGCCGTCATTGTGCGCCGTTGCGGCGCATCGGGAATGTTCAGTGTCATCGAGTGTCCAACTCCTGTGGGGGGGGCGTCCTGCGTTCCTTGTCGAACAGAATCGCCTCTTCTGTCGGCGGCATATTACGCAGACGCCCGACTCCGGTGACGATTCACTCGGGGGTGTCGCCGGAATCAATCAATATGCATCAAGGTATGTACGAAAAATTTTGAGCCGAATGGCTGTCCCCTATCCGTGCGGCGATCCATCGCGGAGCGGCAATTCGCCCGCATCAGTGATGCCTTTCCGCCTTCGGTCCGAGCCGGCCGGACGCCGACAGAGGACGGATGGGACAAGGCTCGCGATCCGGGTGGTCGAGCGCCGGAGCTCGCGGAGGAGCCGCCAGGACCTCAGGGCGGCAACGGCCTGTTCGACGAGCGTCCGGATCTTCGCATGGGACCGGCTGACGGCCTGCTGACCTGTGCAAAGGCTGTCCCAACGGCTGCGGCAGGGAACGCGGACCGTGCCGCCGGCACCCTGGTGTCCCTTACCCGCCCAGCAGGTGATGCCGGTCTCGGCGAGAACGTCGACGATGCCGTGCTCGCGGGCTGCCCGGATGTCCTGGACCGCACCGGGCGCGAGCTGTCACATGATCAAACCGAGCAGTTGCCAATCGACAACTGCCTCCTATTACAGGAGATCAAGCGGCGGCACAATTCGAAGGATCAACGACTGGCCGCAATCAGATCACGCGGCGGTGAGCGACACCAAAGCACCCCTGCATGCCTGCTGGACATGGCGCAGGAGCGCCGACCTGATATTTCGTTCTGGCTGGGGTGACCGCCGGCGCGGGTTCCGTCTGGATGGAGCTCATCCGAGCCCTTGGTGCACAGTCGGGCTCGATGTGTCATCGGAACCCGCGCCGGTCATCCCCCTCACCCCCGTCGGGTCACCGCTCCCTGGCAGGCGTCCTGGGCCGGAGGACGTCGTCGATCGAGTCCTCGCGCCACTGCTCGAGGAGTTGGTGGAAGGCGTGGGCGCCGTGGGGGTAGGCGGTGGGGCCGTTGGGGCGGCCCCGGCCTTCCCTGTTGTAGTAGCCGGGGGTGCACTCGGCGTGGAACCACTCGTGGTCGGGGGCGTCCTTCGCCAGGACGGCGAGCCAGGCGTCCTCCGCCTCGCGGGACGGTTCGACGAGCGCACCCGCCGCTTCGGCGGCGGCGACCAACGCGGCGGCGTGGACGGCCTGTTCGTCCAGGACGTGGGTGAAGTTGACGCTGCTGGCGTTCTGCAGGGACCCCATCTGGATCAGGTTCGGGAAGCCGTTGCTGGTGAAGCCGTGCAGGGTGCGCGGGCCCTGCTGCGCCCAGGCGTGCAGGAGTTGGGTGCCGCCCCGGCCGTGGACGGGGAGCTTGCCGGAGAGGACGCCCGAGGTGCCGACGGAGAAACCCGTCGCGAAGATCAGGCAGTCGAGGTCGTAGGTGGTGTCGCCGACGACCACTCCGGTCGCGGTGATGCGCTCGATGCCGTGGGTGTCGGCGGTGTCGACCAGGGTGACGTTGGCGCGGTTGAAGGCCTGGTAGTACTGGTCGGAGAAGGTGGGGCGCTTGCAGGCGTACCGGTACCAGGGCTTGAGCTTCTCCGCCGTGTCCGGGTCGGTGACGGTCTGCTCGACGCGGGCGCGGAGCTCGTTCATCTTGGCGGCGTCGGCCGCCTCGTAGGCCGCTTCGAAGGCCTCCCGGTCCTCCTGGCGGCGGAAGCTCGGCAGGAGCTTCTCCAGGAGGCCGGCGGACTCGGTCCAGCGGTCGGCGACGAGGTCCTGGTCGGCCGGTTCGCCGGAGACGATGCGAAGGTAGTTCTCGCGGCGCTCGCGCGCCCAGCCCTCGCGGTCGGCGCCGACGTCCTGGGCGGTGGTGCGGCGGTTGGCGCGGACGTCCACGGTGGAGGGGGTGCGCTGGAAGACGTAGACGTGCGCGGCGTCCTCGGCCAGCATCGGGATGGCCTGGATGCCGGTGGCGCCGGTGCCGACGACGCCCACCCGCTTGTCCGCGAGGCCGGTCATGCCGCCGTCCGGGGTGCCGCCGGTGTAGGCGTAGTCCCACCGCGAGGTGTGGAAGGTGTGCCCCTTGAAGTCCTGGACGCCGGGGATTCCGGGGAGCTTCGGCGTGGAGAGGGTGCCGGTGGAGGTGACGACGTACGTGGCCCGGAACGCGTCGCCGCGGTCGGTGGTCACGGTCCACGTCTCGGTGTCCTCGTCCCAGGTCAGTGAGGTGACCGAGGTGGAGAACAGGGCGTCCCGGTAGAGGTCGAACCGCCGGGCGACGCGCACCGCGTGACGGCGGATCTCCTCGCCCGGGGCGTACTTCCACTCCGGGACGTATCCGGTCTCGTCGAGCATCGGCAGGTACACGTGCGACTCGATGTCGCAGTGGATGCCCGGGTACCGGTTCCAGTACCAGGTGCCCCCGAAGTCGCCGCCCGTCTCGACGACGCGGACGGACTCCACGCCCCGCTGGCGCATCCGCGCCCCGGCGAGGATGCCACCGAATCCGCCGCCGACGACCGCGACGTCGACGGTGTCGTGCAGCGGCTCGCGCTCGGCCGTCTCCCCCGCGTACGGGTCGGCGGCGTAGTAGCCGAACTCGGCTTCGGGGGCCTGGTACTGGGCGGCGCCGTCCGGGCGTACCCGTCGCTCGCGCTCGGAGCGGTAGCGCTGCCTCAGCGCGTCCAGCTCCTCACGGGACGGGGCCTGGTGGGGCGGCATGTGAGGGATCGTCATGTGGGGGACCTGCTTCAATCCTCTGTTGTTCCGGCCGCGTCGACCTGTGCGGTCATCGGCTCCGCTACGGTAACAACAACCGGACAGCACTGTCCGGTTGAGATTCGGACGCGCGGTGGCGCGTACTGACCCGTCTCCGCCTCACTGCCGCCGGCACCCTCGACCCCACTCCCCCCACCCCCCACACAGCCGACAGGAAG